>JAAGNR010000051.1 GCA_010435995.1 Ferrovum sp.
GGCTGGGGAACATGTGACAACTTGCCCACCATCTGCAATTGGTTTTGGGCGATCAAAAACTTGAGCTCCACCAAATCATGCACAAAAATCACCCGACGATTCACAATCTCGTCCATGTGTGCGTCGCTCTGCTGACCATCCCACCAGGTCAAGCCACCAATTCCCAGCAATGCCAGCAACATGCTCAAAAATGACCAAAAGATCCTCTGGGATTCGCTCATGTTGCGCCGCATACGACGGAAACGCCCGCCCAGGAATCCGGCTTTGACAACCATCCCTTCTTCGATGCGTAATCTCCCCTGCTTCTTTTCCTTGAAAAGTCGATACAGTTTGGTGGTGTCCTCCACTTGCTGGCGCGTGGGTTTGGTGCGTACGGACATATAGCCCACACAACTCCCACCCTCGTAAATTGGAGTGGCATTGGCTTGAACCCAATAAAAATCCCCTGATTTGCGCCGGTTTTTCACCATACCCGTCCATGGCAACCCTCTTTTCAGGGTCTTCCACATGTCGGCGAAAGCTTCTTCTGGCATATCCGGATGGCGAATCATATTATGAGGTTGGCCGATGAGTTCCTGCTCAGAGTAACCGCTGACCTCCATAAAATGGGGATTCACATAGGTGATCTGTCCCTTGAGATCCGTCTTTGAAACCAGTACAGCACTCTCACTGATTTCATACTCCACATTGGTAACCGGCAAATTGGTTCTCATTTAACACTCCCATCCCATGGTATTTTTTATAGTCAACTCAGTCACTCCGAGACCACTTTTTCCATCAATGCCATCTCTTCGCTCTTCATCAATCGTTCGATGTCCACCAATATCAACATACGCTGATCCACCGTCCCCAGACCTAACAGATAGCGAGTATCCAAAGCTGACGTAATTTCGGGGGCAGGACGAATTTGTTCCGGGGTCAAACGCAAGACATCCGATACCCCATCCACCACCACGCCAACCAGACGACCGGCAAGGTGCAGAATAATCACCACGGTAAAAGCATCGTATCGCACCTCACCCACATGAAAACGCACACGCAAATCCACGATGGGAACGATCTCTCCACGTAAATTGATCACCCCCTTGATAAATTCTGGGGTATTGGCAATGCGCGTCACGGCATCATAGCCGCGGATTTCCTGAACTTTGAGGATATCCACCCCATATTCTTCCTCACCTAGGGCAAATATGAGGTATTCATTATTTATAAATTCTGTTTCTGTAGAGCTTTCTTGTTTCATTTGTCAGCGCCATCCAGTTGACTTCGTCTCAGGCCACCGCTTTGAGCTGTGCCACCGTCTCTTGCACCAAAACGCTGGGGTCGATGATCAGTGCCACCCGGCCATCTCCCAAAATTGTGGCCCCAGAAATGCCCTCCAGTTTGCGGAAATGGGTTTCCAAACTTTTGATCACCACCTGCTGCTGCCCCAAAAGCGCATCCACACACACCGCTACCTTACGTTGATCTGCTTCGATGATCACCACCAGAGACAAAGGGCCCTCAGTTTCCTGATCAAGCACAAAACGCTTGCGCAGATAAACCACGGGAAGATATTCTCCACGCACTCGGAGCAAGCGACCATCTCCACTCACCGTATGGATATCTGTAGGCACAATTTGCAAAGATTCCACTATGGACGTCAAAGGGAAAACATAGACTTGATCCCCTACTGAAACCAGCAGGCCATCCAAGATGGCCAAGGTCAAGGGCAAACGAATGGTCATTCGAGTTCCCAGTCCCTCTGCCGAATCCAGTTCGATACGCCCCCCCAGCAAAGCGATGTTGCGCTTTACCACATCCATGCCCACCCCGCGACCGGATACGTCGGTAACCACCTCCGCCGTAGAAAATCCCGCTTCAAATATCAAGCCCCAGACCTCGCTGTCGGTCATTCCCTGATGGCACGGCAACCCGCGCTCGAGCGCCTTATCTAGTATTCTCCGGCGATTCAATCCAGCCCCATCATCGGCCACTTCAATGACTACCGCCCCTCCTTGATGAAAGGCATTCAAGGTCACTGTCCCCATCGCAGGTTTCCCCAAAGCCAGTCTTTTTTCCGGCAATTCAATCCCGTGATCCATACTGTTGCGAATCAAGTGAGTGAGGGGATCGGAAATTTTTTCAATCAGACCTTTGTCCAATTCCGTCGATTCCCCCAACAATTTAAGCTCAACCTGTTTCCCCAGCTTTCCAGACAAATCTCTGACCAATCGAGGAAATCTGCTAAAAACAAAGGAGATGGGAAGCATCCGAACCGACATGACCGCTTCCTGAAGATCGCGGGAGTTGCGTTCCAGTTGACGCAACGCCGCTTGCAACATTTCGTAATGCGCTCCATCCAGCTCACTGCTCGCCTGCATCAACATGGCTTGAGTAATCACCAATTCACTCACCAGGTTGATCAGTTGATCCACCTTTTCCACCCCGACACGGATTGAGGTATCTCCTCCCCCATGATCGGCAGCACGTCGCCCAGGATTCCTTTCTGCCGCAGGTGGAGAGATTGTGTGAGCCGGCACAGCAACCGGTACAGGTTCCTCCTTGACGGAAGCAGGAGAAATTTCCATAAAAAACCCATAGCCCGGATCTTCTCCTTGCTTCTCCACCACAGGATCTTCAAAAAATCCATACCCGGGATCGATATGATCGGAATGGGACGAAAGGGTGGCGTCCTGGGGCGAATCATCAAAGAAGCCATAGCCGGGATCTTCTCCAGGCTGATCTTCTGCGGCTTTCTCTGTGCTTCGGATCGGTGCCACGCCCTTTCCCTGCCCCGCCAAATTTGTAGCAGGAACATCCCCTCTGGTAGCCAGTACCGCTAATTTTCCCTGAATCGACTGCACAGCAATCGGATCTACTTCTCCCTGACCTCGGTGAGCCGCCAGTTGCATACGCAGTACATCTCCCGCTTCGAGAAATGCATTGACCTGTTGCTCCGTTAATGCCATTTCATGCTTACGCAACCGATCGAGCAGGTTTTCTAGGACATGGGTAACTTCCGTCATGTCGGAAAATCCGAAGGTGGCGGACCCCCCCTTGATGGAATGTGCTGCCCGAAATATGGCATCGAGATCTTCACTGGCTGGGTTAGCCATATCTAACCCCAACAGTAAAGTTTCCATAGCCACCAGATGCTCCTCGGTTTCTTCAAAGAACACCTGAAAAAACTGGCTCAGGTCAAAAGTCACTGTGCCCGCCTCCTCGTTGTCACAGGAAAAACACCTTGAGGGCGTCTCACCCGATACATTTTTTGACGACTTCCAATAACTTTTGTGGGTCAAATGGTTTGACCAACCAGCCCGTCGCCCCCGCTGCGCGTCCCTGAGATTTCATGACATCACTGGATTCTGTGGTTAACATCAGGATCGGTGTCGTACGATACGTAGGTAAAACTCTGAGTGCTTTAATCAAAGACAATCCATCCATTCGTGGCATGTTCTGATCCGTCAACACCAATGCTGCGGTAGTTTGACGCGCTTTGTCCAAACCCTCTTGCCCATCTGCAGCCTCAATCACTTCATATCCTGCTCCACGCAACGCAAAACCCACCATCTGCCGTATGGATGCGGAATCATCCACCGTTAATATAATTTTTGCCACTTATCACACTCCTTTTTAAGCCTTAGACATCGCCCGGCACTGTGACCTCGCCATCGTGTTCCCCATGAGTTGAGACAATAACCTCTGGTCAGAACAATTCGATCTCTCCTGCATCCATTCCTTGCTGACTCACGGGTTTAC
>JAAGNR010000052.1 GCA_010435995.1 Ferrovum sp.
GTAATATTCCCCAGGAAGTATCTTGACGGCCTCACGCCCAAAACTCTTGTCAAAATAGGTATTCGGGGAAAATACTTCCTCATAGGAAGGTTCGGTCATGAAGACCTCCCCCTTTCCTGTGAATGAGTTATGGATCCAGGATGGGTTAATTGATACACGGTTTTTCCACGCAGTCGAAAAAACTCCCGTGCATGATAGAAATTCTCGGAATGTCCGGCGTACAACAGCCCCTCGGGACGCAATCGGGGTGCCATCTTTTTCAAAATCTGATATTGGGTTTCTTTATCAAAATAAATCATAACATTCCGGCAAAATATTGCATCCAGCTCCGAGGGCAAAGCCCAATGACGGTCGAGCAAATTGAGCGGGGAAAATTGGATCAGAGAACGCACTTCCGGGCGTACTCGCACACTTCCCAATTGTTTACCCGCCCCTTTATAAAAAAACCGGTGCAAGCGTTCCGCGCTCAGCTTTATGCCTTCTTCAGCGTAAATCCCCTGCTCGGCAATGGCCAGAACCCGTGTATCAATATCCGTCGCAATGATCTTCACTGGCGGATGCAATCCCAATGTCTCCACCGCAGTGATCGCCATAGAATAAGCTTCTTCACCGGTGGAACTGGCAGAACACCACAGTGTAACGGGAGTTGCACGCCCTGCCAAGGAAGACAATTGCTGAGACAACAAATCAAAATGATGCGCCTCACGAAAAAACGAAGTGAGATTGGTCGTCAATGCGTTGATAAACGCTTCCCACTCCGCAGTTTCGGCACTCTGCAAGTGTTTCAAATACTGTCCGAAAGAGGTGGCTCCAGTCGCGCGCAAACGCCTCGACAGTCGACTGTAAACCAGCTCCCGCTTGCCCTCCGTCAGAGCAATACCTGCCCTGTCATGAATAAGATGGCGAACTTGCTCAAAGTCTTCATCGGTTAAAAGAAACTCACGTGCTTCCACTCCAACTCCTCGATCAAAACTCTTGCCAATCTCCATCGTCTGTATTGCTTGGTTTATTTACTCCCAATGCGGGCGGTTTTCTGGTTTCCGCAGAGGGGGATGAGAGACGCGCTGTCGTCATATTTTTGCGTGGAAAGACACGTGACGCTACGGTCTGGGTCTCAGCCAAAGCGACATTATCATCCGTCTTGAAGGTCCCCATTAACCCCCGCAATCCCAGCGCCTGTTCTTCTAAGGATTCTGCTGCTGCCGCTGCCTGTTCTACCAAGGCAGCATTTTGCTGAGTAGTATCATCCATCTGCGTGATCGCCACATTGACCTGTTCGATGCCACGACTCTGCTCGGCAGAAGCAGCAGCGATCTCTCCCATGATATCCGTCACCCGTGTCACGGAGTTGACCACATCGGTCATGGTGCGCCCAGCTTTTTCGACCAAACCAATGCCTTCTTCAACTTTTCCCACAGAATCTCCGATCAACCCTTTGATCTCTTTGGCTGCGGCAGCGCTGCGTTGAGCCAGATTACGCACTTCGCTGGCAACTACGGCAAAACCGCGCCCCTGTTCACCCGCTCGGGCCGCTTCAACTGCCGCATTCAAGGCGAGAATATTGGTCTGAAAGGCAATCCCATCGATCACCCCAATGATATCCACAATCTTCTTCGAACTTCCTCCAATAGCTCCCATGGTTTCTACGACTTTGGTCACCACTGTTCCACCAGTGGAAGCAACTTCTTGAGCATTTCGCGCCAACTGGTTCGCTTGTCGCGCATTTTCCGCGTTCTGTTTCACCGTGGAAGTCAACTCTTCCATGCTGGCCGCAGTTTCTTCCAAACTGGCCGCTTGCTCTTCCGTACGGCTCGATAAATCAGCGCTTCCCGAGGCCACTTCCTTACAAGCCACATTAATGGCGGCAGCGGATTCGGTCACTTGCTGGATCAAGGAGGCCAGCTGGCTGACGGCCATATTCACATCACGTTTCATGCGATCGAAGATGCCCTGGTACTCACGACTGATGGACTGGGTCAGATCGCCTTGGGAGAGTGCGGTCAGGACCTGACTCACTTCCTGAAGACTGGTGGATGTACTGTGAATCAGTCCATTGATTCCTTCGGTGACGCGCAGTAGAAACCCATCCTTGCCCTCGACGGGAACCTGTTTAGAAAAATCACCCTGCAAAGCACTATCCAGAACACTATTGACATCTGCTTCCATCGCCAACTCGGCCGTGAGATCGACCCATTCGACCACATAACCCATGCGCTCGTTGCGCTCATTCACCACAGCGCCCAAGGTGAGATGAAAGGTATGTCCACCTAACACTAAGCGCGCCTTATGGGTGCCCCTCAGTTGCTCAAGAATTTGTATCAGATGGCGCGGGTTCTTATGAAAATTATCGATGGATTGTCCGATCAACTGATCTGCATCAAAATCAGGAAGATCTCTTTGAATGTCCTGCTGAGCAGCTTTCATCAAGGCCAAGGCAGATTTATTGACAAAAATCATGCGCCGTTGCAAATCGGCAATCATAACGCAACCGCTCACATTGTCTAATCCCACTCGGATGCGAGAGTTCTCATCCAGCAAACGTTTGCTGTCCATTACTTCAAACCCCATGCGGGTCTGCATGGACTTGATGGCATACATCAGCGTTCCGATCTCATCTTGTTGTTCCACCACAATGTTATTGTCGTAATGACCTTGTGCAATCCGCGTGACCACTTCCGAAGCATTACGCATGGAACGGGTCACATAACGCATCAGCATGACCACTAACAGAATCGAACCCAAGACACTGATCGTCCCCAAGGTCATCTGCACCATACGCAACCAGTGACGCCGATCCTGCTCCTTAAGATAATCGGTTCTCAGTAATTCAACTTCCTGATCATTCATGGATTCCAGTTGCTGATCCAGCCGAGACTGAAAGTTCTCCAGAGCTTCCGCCACAATCTTGTCCGCCGCCCCCCACTCTCCTTGTTGCACCTGTTGCAACAAAGGATCCAGCCCCTCCCGACCATAACTCTCCAGCAATCCTTGCAATTTCTTTAACTGATCCTGGGAATTCGCATCTTCTGCCACATTGACATTCAAACTGCTGAATAATGCCTGGCTAATGGCCTTGAAATTTCCCACCAAATCCTCCAGATCTGCCAGAACTGGAGAAGGTTGGGGGGGTTCGGGTGGGACCAATTCTTTATGCACTCCCCCAACACCCTCATGACTTTGCTTTGGCTGGGGAGGCTGGGGAGGCTGGGGAACATGTGACAACTTGCCCACCATCTGCAATTGGTTTTGGGCGATCAAAAACTTGAGCTCCACCAAATCATGCACAAAAATCACCCGACGA
>JAAGNR010000003.1 GCA_010435995.1 Ferrovum sp.
AAGTCGTGGTGGTGGTAACACCCTCGCGCTCTGGTCGTTGACCCAAGAAGAAACCCACACTACAACGCGTTTACGCGCTTAGTGGCGGGAGACTTCATGAAGTCGACGCTGTCGTCAGGAAGTATGCAGGTTAAATGGTTGCGTCGTGCCCTGGAGAATCCGGACGAAGAGGCCGCCTACATCGCAACAGATAACCCTCGCATAGCAGCAGAGTTTGTGGTCCATATGCGAGCCAGCACAGCGATGCTGGCAGATCAGCCCGACATGGGGCGCCCTGGTCGGGTTGAGGGAACACGCGAGCTCATCGTGACACGATTTTCATACATCCTTCCCTACCGAGTGCGAGGGGGTATCGTGGAAGTCTTGCGCGTCTTTCACACGAGCAGGAAATGGCCCGAGCGGATGAGTTGATTACCGTCCGCTTGGACCCCCTGCTGGTGCAAGGCTGGGCGCTGTGCGTGCCTCTGGCACCGGAACTCACCTCGCCTTCAGGCGCACAGGGTGAGCAAGGGGAATGCGCGGACAAGTGTTCAGGATCCATTCGGGCAAGCGTCTCACAGGCGCAGGCTTTGGCAGTACTCTGCAAGATCCCAGCGCGGGTGAATGGTAAATCCCGGAGTTGGCGAGGCTTTCAGGCGGGAGAGGAATTCCGGGGATTGCAGATGGCACCATCCGGCGTAGGCGATCATGGCTCCATTGTCGGTGCACAGCGCGGAGGGGGGGAACGAGACGCGAAAGCCTAGAGGGCTCAGGGTATGTGCCAAAGTACGGCGCAGGGTGCGGTTGGCCCCCACACCGCCGGCCACGACCAATTGTGAGTAGCCGGTGTGTTCAAGAGCACGTTGGGCCTTATGCACCAGCACCTGAACCACGGCTTGTTCAAAGGAGGCCGCGATATCGGCGTAATCTTCTACCTGCTGTGCCCGTACCAGTTGGGCTACGGCAGTTTTGAGACCGCTGAAGCTGAGTTGCAGGTCGCCGCTGTGCAGCAGGGGACGCGGCAGTTTGAAGCGTTCCGGGCGTCCTTGCTCGGCCAGTTGGGCCAGGGCAGGGCCTCCGGGGTAGGGCAAGCCGAGGAGTTGGGCGGTTTTGTCAAAAGCTTCTCCCGCCGCATCGTCCACGGATTCGCCAAGGAGGCGGTAGTGACCCAGGGAATCGATGGCCATGAATTGACTGTGCCCACCGGAAACCAGCAAGGCCACAAAGGGGTAATCGGGAGGATCGTCTCCAAGTAGTGGCGATAGCAAGTGGCCCTCCAGATGGTGGACCGGAAAGGCGGGAATATTCTCTGCGGTGGCCAATGCGGTAGCTACGGAAGCGCCCACCAGCAAGGCACCGGCCAATCCCGGGCCGGCGGTATAGGCGATGGCATCGAGTTGGGACAGGGTGGTGTGAGCCTGGACCAGGGTTTGCTCGATCAGGGGAACCAGATAGCGGATATGGTCTCGCGAGGCCAATTCGGGAACCACGCCACCATACGCCGCATGGAGCGCCACCTGGGAGTGCAGGGATTCGGCCATCAATCCCTGGGTGCTGTCATACACGGCCACTCCGGTTTCATCGCAGGAAGTTTCGATTCCAAGAATTCTCATGGCAGGGTGTCCGCAGCTCGGCTAAGGTGGCAGAATTTTAACAGTTTCGTGGGTGCAAGGCGCCCCCGAGAACCGCTGGCGAAGATCGCGATACTCTGCAGGGGCCGTTAAACCAGTTTCACTCAAATGGGTTTTTTTGTTTCCCGGAGTACCTGCAAATCAGGAAGGGCACTCATCACACTGTGGCTCCCTACTTCCATGGCTTCACTCCCGCGATGAAATTCGAAAAACCCGATATGGGCTACCTTGGGGGTAATGAGCACATCGGCCGGATCTCCTGCCAAACGCCCACGGGAGATTCGTAGTTGCATGATATTAATGCTGTTGTTAAGGATTTCCCGGAGCGAGGGTTTGGCCATATCAGAACGGGTCCAGGGTTGAAGCAGGTCCGTGTTCAGGTCCACGGCAATGACGAACTCTGCCCCCATGGCGCGCGCCAGGGATACTGGAACCGGATTGACCAAACCTCCATCCACCAGATACTTTTCGTCACGCAGCACCGGGGTAAACAGTGCCGGGAAAGCGATGGAGGCTCTCATGGCCTGTATCGCAGATCCTTCGCGCAGCCAGACCTCCATTCCTGAGTGCAAACAGGTGGCCACCGCCCCATAGGGCACCCTTAATTGTTCGATGGGGCGATCGACGAAATGGGCCCGAAAGTACTCGATCAGTTTGTCGCCCTTGAGCACGCCTCCATTCCAGCTGACATCCAGCAATGAAAAAATATTTCTCACCTTGATGTCCACTAACCATTGCTCAAACCGCTCCAGTTCACCGGCCGCATACACTACCCCCACCAACGCACCAATGGAGGTGCCACACACCACATCAGGATGAATTCCCGCCGCTTCAAGGGCTTTGATTACCCCCACGTGAGCCCAACCCCGGGCTCCACCTCCTCCCAGTACCAGGCCAATTCTGGGTTTTTTCGGAACCGCCGAGGCAGATGCCTGGGTCGATTTGGTTTCGGATCTCTTCATAAAGCGCATTCCCTGTTTCCTTTCGTTAGGTACAGTGGGACAGGATAGTCTTTCTCAATCCAATAGGTTCCGGTATGCCAGTGCCAGGTCTATGGTGATACCCCGAATTTATCATGAACATCCCGGTATGGCGATGTGTCTTTCCTGAGGGGCTTGAACAGTTTGTTTGAAATATATCCATAACCAACTTATACTATTTTTTATGGACAGATTTATGGCGATAGGAAAGGCATCGGAGGCGTTGGGCGTGTCGATCACAACCCTGCGCCGCTGGGAGGTCGAGGGCAAACTGATCCCGGAGCGCACGGCGGGTGGGCAGCGAAGGTATGATCTGGCCAAGCTCAAGCCGGGGTTGTTTCATGCTGCGCCGCAAGATCGTAAAACCATCGCCTATGCTCGCGTTTCCAGTCACGATCAGAAAGACGATCTGGAACGGCAAAAACAGGTACTGGAGTTGTATTGTGCCAAGCAGGGATGGACATTCGAGGTGATTGCCGATCTTGGTTCGGGTATGAACTACAATAAGAAGGGCTTGATGCGGCTGCTTGACGAGATCATCGAAGGTCGCGTTGGGCGGTTGGTGATCGCCCACAAAGACCGCTTGTTGCGCTTTGGCGCGGAACTGGTGTTTGCCATTTGCGAAGCGAAGGATGTTGAAGTGCTGATCATCAACAAAGGTGTAGATACGACCTTTGAGGAAGATTTGGCCAAAGACGTTCTGGAAATTATCACGGTTTTTTCTGCGCGGCTCTATGGCAGCCGCTCGCGCAAGAACCAGAAGTTGCTCGACGGCGTGAAGCAAGCCGTG
>JAAGNR010000053.1 GCA_010435995.1 Ferrovum sp.
CCTTCAGAGCGGGGAGGATTCCACCGTGACCAGAGATTCTCCTGTATTGTGACCGTCCATTCCCTTTTATTGTGACCAATTTTGGGGGAATCGGGGAATCGGCGGTCACGATCGAGGGGAATACCCAAAAAGCCAAAGTCCAGAGGATTCACACCGGTATCGCTAATGCCAGAAAAGACTTCCTGCACAAGACCACAACGACGATCAGCCAAAACCACGCGCTCATATGCATTGAGGATTTGCAGGTACGGAACATGTCCAAGTCTTCCAAAGGCAATAGCGAACAACACGGCAAGAAAGTGGCGCAAAAATCCGGCCTGAACCGTTCTATCCTCGATCAGGGATGGGGCGAATTCAGGCGGCAGCTCGACTACAAGGTGTCGTGGAACGGCGGAATGCTGCTGGCTGTACCACCCCGCAACAGTAGCCGTACCTGCCCGTGCTGCGGTCACGTATCAAAAGACAATCGGCTCACACAGTCAAAGTTTCTGTGCGTAGAGATGGGCCTCATCAATGCGAATCCATGCAAGCAGGTAAGAAGGAACGAGGAAAAGCCAGGTAATAGAGAGGTGCTGGACGCAGAGGTCACGGCGTTCCTCCCGCTTTGCCCTCAATGGCTCCAAGCCTACTTGGAAGTGAAATTGCTGACCGGGTTGCGCCAGGGGGATATGTTGCGCTTGAGCCTGTTCAGTATTCGGGATGACGGCCTGTTCGTGCTGACCGGAAAACGCGACAAGCGCATCCTGTTCCAATGGACGCCCGTACTTAAAGCCGCCATTGATCAATGCAAGGCACTTAGACGCAAGCCGTCAGACTCAAAGCTGTTTGAGATCAGCGCAAGCGGGTTTAAAGCAGCCTGGTCAAGGGCAATGGCAAAGTACGATGGGGAGAAGTTTGCAGAGAATGACTTGAGGGCGAAAGTGGCTACTCAAGCAATTGATGAAGGGCGTGATGCCACTTCCATGCTAGGTCATTCAAGCGATGCGGTAACACGCCGCCACTACATTCGTGGCACAAGAAAAGTGAAGCCGATGCGCTGAATATTCTCCAAATGCGGTTTTATTCTCCAAACCACATTTGAAAACATACCATAACTTGTTGAATTATTGGGGTGACGGATGGGATTCGAACCCACGACAACCGGAATCACAATCCGGGACTCTACCAACTGAGCTACCGCCACCACCGCTACTGCGAGGCGCAATTCTAGCATAGTCATGGAGCGAGTGTCATGCTCTTGCGCCCGTTATTTGTGCAAATTATCCTGGGGGAGAGTGCTATGCTTGCGCGTTGTCTCGCAGGATAATACAAATGATGATAGAGATTTGTGAAACGGATGGAGTGAGAACGTTGCACTTCGGTTCCGAATGGATTCAGGGTGCCATGCGTGTGGCTCGTCCTTGGCATCTGGAACTGGAATACACCCGCGAAATGATGTTGCCCTTGATGTTGCGCGACGAACCCGAGGAGCCCCTGGAAATCCTGTTGATTGGTCTCGGTGCCGCCTCCATGATCCGCTATCTGTATCGTCATTGGCCACACACACGTCTCACGGTGGTGGAAATCAGTGCGGCAGTCGTGGCGGCGGCGCGGCAATCGTTCAAATTACCGGAAGATCCGGCACGAATCGATTTGCAGGTGGCCGATGGGGTTGCCTATCTTGCCCAGTGTACCCAACGCTTCGACCTGATTCTTGTGGACGGTTTCGATGCCCGGGCGCGGGCGGGGGGCTTGCAGGGGCACCCGTTTTATCGGGATTGTCGTCGGTGTCTGGCGCAGAATGGGATGCTTGCGGTCAATCTGTTGAGTCGACAAAGCCACTACAAGCGCTCAATCGAGGCCTTGGGTCGGGTGTTCGATGGACGCAGTCTGGCATTCCCTTCCATGGACAGCGGCAATGTGGTGGCTCTGGCGAGCAGTACGGAAGGGGCCGGGCGTGTTCGTCTGGTCGAACTGCGCGAGCGCGCCCTGCTGTGGAAAAAAACCAGGGGGATCGATCTGCGTCCCACCGTGAGCCGCCTTGAACAGTCTCGGCTCTGTCCCCATGGCTGGCTCGAGCTTTAAAAGCCGGCGTGTTGCTGAGCCACCATGCAGAAGATCATGGGAATGGACAGCATGGTATTGAAGCGCGAACCGAGCATGGCGATGCGGGTTGCCTTGGGCCTTTCAGTGATTTGCACGGGCACCATGCCCAACGCTTTTTTCTGATTGGGCCAGATGATGAACCAGACATTGAAAGCCATGATCAGGCCCATCCACATCCCCAGTCCAATGGGGAGGTAGGTGTGATCGCTGAGGGTCAGGGCAGGTACGATGTAGCCATTCATGGATGCCAGTCCCAGTCCCAGAATGACGGTGGCCAGAGCGGCCCAACGGAACCAGAAGAGCGCAGTGGGGGCGATCACTTTGGTAATGGCCGGTTTTTGTTCGTCCGGGATCTTGGGCATGGAGGGAATCTGGACGAAGTTGAAATACCACAGCAGGCCGATCCACAAAATGGCTACGGTGACGTGCAACCAGCGGAATACAAAAGTCCACCAGTTGTGTGACACCAGATCGATGACCCCGCCGGTGATGGCGGCCACCAGCAACACCAGAAGGATCAACCCAGCAAGCAACGTGCGGCCGAGCGATTGAAAAACAAAACCCATGTGATGCTCCCAAAAGTTATCAGTTTGCTGACCTGCCTATACGGAAAGGTCGCGACCCCGCAGAAGATACCACATTGATGGGTCATTCGTGAAAAGTGCTGTACTTCGTGTACAAGGACAATCAGAGGATGGTGGTTTTCTACGAGGATGGCTCGGCGCCGCGTGGTGAAATGTTCTCGACAGGAATTGCGGGAGAGAAAGCATGTGGAAAAGGTTGCGACGCGCACACCAGCAGCGGGACGTTTTGCCCGAGGGGGCACCCCCAGTGGTGCAGCCTCGGGTGGCACGCTCGTGGTTTGAGGTGCAAGGAGCCGTGGTGGTGGAACGCAACCGGTGGTTTCTCGTCAGCCTGTTTTTGAGCGGAGCGCTGGTGCTGACGGGAGGGGCTCTGCTGGGGCTTTTACCCCTCAAGACTGTGGTTCCCTTTGTGCTGGAAAAAGCCGAGAATGGAGCGGTATCGGTGACTTCGGTCCAGGCCCAAGCATATCGTCCTGGGGATGCTGAAAAGCGCTTCTTTCTGGCTCAATGGGTGCGACAGTTGCTTACCATCGATCCCCATTTATCCCCGACCTACCTCGCTGAAGCGTATCAGGTGACTCGCAGTAAAGCCACGGTGGAATTCACCGACTGGATTCAACGCAACCAACCCATGGCAGAGTTGCGGAAGGATCCCACCTTGACGCGCACGGTATCCATATCCAGCGTATCTATTATTGAAGATGGCGCGGCATTAGTCCGTGTCGTCACAGAGCGAAGAAACTCTGGCAATCCATTGGCCCAGATAGAGAAATTTGTAATCACCATGCACTTTTCAGTAGTGCCGCCCGAGCGCGAAGAGGATATCCTGAAAAATCCCGCGGGGCTATTCGTGACTCATTTTTTAGTGAATACGGATCTGGAGAAATAATGATCCGGTGCGTACGATTCTGGGGGTTGGCGGGCATGCTGTGCGGCAGCGTTCTTGCTGTGGCTGGAGAGCGCATACTGGTGCAGACGTGGGATCCGGAAACCCCGACCACGATTGTTACCCTTCCTGGAGTTCCCACGGATCTGCAGTTGGCTCCCCACGAAACCATCACCGGTCTGGCCTTGGGGGATACGATCCAATGGCGAGTAGAAGAGTTGCCAGGGCATCTGTTCATCAAACCTTTGCGTCCCGATCTCTTTACGGCGGGAACTCTGGTGACCAATCTGCGGGTGTACCCCTTGATTCTCAAGAGCACCACGGTTCAGGGACCGTGGTTGCTGCGGGTGCGCTGGGTAATTCAGGAACCGCCTCAGGCCTTGTCTCCGGCGATACCAGCGGCACCCCTGCTGGAACCGGTGCGGCGCAATGAAGATTACACCATCGAGGGGGATGCCGAATTTCGTCCCCGCGCAGTCTTCGATGATGGCCGTTTCACCTGGATCGATATGGGGCATCCGCAGGTGTTACCCGCCATTTTTATGGTGGACGACGACGGCTCCAGATTGGTGAACTATCTGTTGCGTGAGCCCTATTTTGTCGTGCAACGGCTGATGCCCCGCTTCATTCTCAAACTGGGGGGCCAGGAAGTGACGGTGATCCACCGCAATTATTCGGAAGAGGTGGCATCGCACCATGACTGAGGAGGTCTGGGAAGAGGCTCAGGAGCATGATGCCGGTGACCGTCCGCCAGGCAAGGTGCGGCGCCAGTTGCACCTATGGGTGGCTGCAGCTCTGGGCGGGGCGGTGATCCTGGGGTTTGGTGCCCAGGCCTTGATTGGTCGGGTCCAGGCCCACAGCACGGCGGAGCATGCGCCGGATGCGGATGCTCTGGTGCTGGGCCAAGCCCCGGCGGCCAGCCAGTTGCAGCAGGAACTGGTGCGGGAGCAGTTGGCGGATCCTGGACCTGTGCCATCACAGGGAGAGGTGAGCACCACCAAAGCGCAGCAGGAGGCTGCGGAGAAGTTGCGCCAGGAGCAATGGGCGCGGGAGCAGCAACAGGCGCAAATCGCCGCCAGTCCGATTCTCGCCATTGCTGCGCCGCAATCTCAGCCAGTACCTATGGCGGCGTCATCCACGGGTTCGGTGGCGTCAACGCTTCCCGAAGCCCATACCGGTGACTCGGCGTCAGGAGCTCCCACCCTGGGTTTGGGGGTCAATGGGGTGAGTTCGGGAGCCGCTCTGGGGCTTCCGGCAAATCTGGTCAATTCCCTGCCGACTCCGTGGAATGCCAGTCCCGCATCTGGGGCGCAGGCCACAGCGCCGGCACCCAAGTCAGCGCGCTCCAGTCAGAACACCACCCCCCTTGAACCGATTCATCCCCAAAGTCGCCAGTTGGTGTTGGAGGGAACGGTAATTCCGGCCGTACTCCTGACGCAGATCAACAGTGATTTGCCGGGGTTGATTACCGCCCAAGTGACGGAAGACGTGTATGACTCCATTCATGGAATGGTGCTGACCATCCCCAAAGGGAGTCGTGTCATTGGCTCCTTTGGTTCGCGTATTCTGCCTGGTCAGGAGCGTTTGATGGCCTCATTTCACCGCTTGATCTTGCCCACGGGCGTGAGTTTTCAGCTGGAAGATATGAATGCTTCCGATGCCATGGGTCAAGCGGGGATGGAAGATGAAGTCGACAATCGGTTCTGGAAACGTTTGGGGGGGCAGTTCATGACCGCCGGGTTGGCCCGGGTGGTGTCTCAGCCCAGTGGCGGGGTCATGGTATTGGGAGGAATGGGCAATAACCTGACCACGGATGCTGCAGGCCAGATACTTGTCAACACGGCCAGCATCGGTTTTGCCGCCGATGCGGCCATCGGACCGGTGATCATCATCAAGAAAGGATATCCCTTCAGTCTGCTGGTCAACCGTGACATGGATTTTGCTGCTCTGACGGAGTTGCCCCGCTAATCGAGACACCCACGGTGCAGGTCTCCGATGAGTGGGTCAGGCAGTGCCGGGGAAGGGGGCAAGGGGCGGAACCACATCGCCGTTCTGGGCGCGATGGCGCAGCGCCTGATCCATCAGCACCAAGGCCAGCATGGCCTCGGCAATGGGGGTGGCGCGTAGGCCGACACACGGGTCATGGCGTCCGGTGGTCTGAACTTCCACTGCCTGGCCCGAGAGGTCGAGGGACTGTCGTGGCAGGCGAATGCTGGAGGTGGGTTTCACGGCGATGTGGGCTATGATGTCCTGCCCCGTGGAAATTCCTCCCAGAATTCCGCCGGCATGGTTACTCAGAAAACCGTTGGGAGTCATTTCGTCGCCATGTTCACTGCCCTTCTGGGTGACCACAGCGAAACCATCGCCAATTTCCACGCCTTTCACGGCATTGATGGACATGAGGGCATGGGCGATATCTGCATCCAGACGATCGAATACCGGCTCACCCCAACCGGCAGGCAGGCCGCTGGCCACGACCGTGAGGCGGGCACCGACGGAGTCACCCGATTTGCGCAAGTCGTCCATGAACGCTTCCAGCGCTGGGACCCTTTCCGGGTCGCCGCAGAAGAACGGATTGTGGTTGACGGCATCCCAGCTTTTCAGGGACAGGGGGAGGGGGCCCAACTGAGACAGATAGCCCCGTACCGTGACACCGTAGCGGTGGGCCAGCCACTTTTTGGCAATGGCCCCGGCAGCCACGCGCATGGCGGTTTCTCGGGCAGAGGAACGCCCCCCTCCGCGATGATCGCGCCGTCCGTATTTCTGCAAGTAGGTGTAATCGGCATGTCCCGGCCGGAACTGGGCGGCAATCTTGTCATAATCCCGGCTACGCTGGTCTTCATTGCGGATGAGCAGACCAATGGGTGTCCCCGTGGTCACTCCCTCAAATATCCCGGAGAGGATTTCTACCTGGTCGCCTTCGCGTCGTTGGGTCACGTGGCGCGACGTGCCGGGTTTGCGTCGGTCCAGGTCGTGTTGCAGATCTTCTGCGGAAAGGGGCAAACCGGGAGGGCAACCATCCACCACTGCGCCCAGAGCGGGGCCATGACTTTCACCAAAGGTGCTGATGCAGAACAAGCGTCCCCAAGTATTCCCTGACATTCTCTGTTTCGCCTTGTATAAAGTGCCTATTTTAGCAGATTGCCTTTCTTCGTTAGCCCTTCTGTGGCCCTCAGGGGTGGAGAAGCCCATAATCGGAAAAGTGCAGTTGGTAGTGGGCATTATCTACCATCTCGATGCGTACCTGTCCTCCCACCGGCAGCGTGAGTTTGTCGCTCACATGGCCGAAGGGCAGGTTTTGTAGAATGGGAATGGTGGGAATCAGGGTCTTGAGATATTCCACAACACGTTCGAGGGTATAGGGCGCAGCAGAAGCATGGGTCGGTTCACAGCGATTGAACTGGCCCCACAGAATGGCCCGTTGGCGGGTCAAAATGCCGGCATGGTAGAGCTGGAGCAGGGACCGTTCGATAATGTAGGGTTCTTCGTTGACCTCTTCCAGAAAAAGAATGCCATCGTCGATATTGGGCATGTAGGGGGTGCCGACCAGGTGAGAGACCAGAGCCAGATTACCGCCCCACAGGGTGCCTTGCAGGCCTTCTGCCCTGTGGCGCAGGCGGATTCCTGCAGCACCGTCATAGGCCAGAAAGGGCAGTTTGATCAGAGGGGAAGAATGTTCGGTGGAGCGCAGCAGGGGTTCAAAGTGTTCTGCATGGAGCGTACTGCGATGGGGATGGCCAAAATCCGGCGCTGCCATGGGGCCGGCAAAGGAGACCAGACCCACCTGTGCTAGGAGTGCCAGATGCAAGGCCGTGATATCGCTGAAGCCGACGATGGGTTTGCGCGCGCGGGCAAAAGCCGCGTAATCGAGGTGGGGCAACAGGCGGGTGATGCCATACCCTCCACGCGCCGCCATGATCAGATCCACCGCCGGGTCATGAACCAATTGATGCAGGTCACTCAGGCGTTCGTCATCGGTGCCGGCAAAATAGTCGTGGCGGGCATGGATATGGCGTCCTTCTACCACTTTAAATCCATGTTCCGTAAAGTACAGGGTGGCCATCTCCAGCGCACCCGGTTCCGTCAGAAAACCGGAGGGTGCGCAGAGGCCCAAAGTGGGGGACCGGGGCAGCAGGGTAGGCAAGAGGGTCTTCATCCGCTTAAATATACCTGAATTTTGTGACAAATGGGCGTCGAGGAGAGCCCATGGGCGCGTCTACACAAGGACTGACGTGGCGGTGTATGAGATAATGGAAGATTGAAGTGTGAGGAAGGATGACATGAGCCCCCGGACGCTGTATGACAAGTTGTGGCAATCCCATGTGGTGCGCGAAGAAGCCGATGGCACCGCGCTGTTGTATATTGATCGGCACCTGGTCCATGAAGTGACCAGTCCCCAAGCCTTTGAAGGGTTGGCTTTGGCGGGAAGGCCGTTGTGGCGGCGGGACAGCATTGTGGCGACGGCTGATCACAATACGCCCACCACCACCCAGAGCGAGATCCGTGATCCCATTTCGCGCCTGCAGGTTGAGACGCTGGAGCAAAATTGTCAGTCCTATGGTTTGACGGCGTTTCCCATGGGGGATGGGCGTCAGGGCATCGTTCATGTCATCGGGCCGGAACAAGGGGCGACGTTGCCGGGCATGACGGTGGTTTGCGGCGATTCGCACACCAGCACCCATGGCGCATTTGCAGCCTTGGCTTTCGGCATTGGCACTTCCGAAGTGGAACATGTCATGGCCACCCAAACCTTGGTGTCGCGTCGGGCGCGCACTCTGCGTGTCACGGTGGAAGGGACCCTGTCTGCCGGGGTGACCGCCAAGGATGTGGCCCTGTTCATCATCGGTCATATGGGTACGGCAGGGGGCACCGGCTATGCCATGGAATTTGCTGGACCGGTCATTCGCGCCTTATCCATGGAAGGGCGCATGACATTGTGCAACATGGCCATTGAGGCCGGTGCTCGTACCGGAATGGTGGCCGTGGATGATGTCACCATCGATTATCTGCAGGGGCGCCCCTTTGCCCCCCAAGGAAAACATTGGGAGCAGGCAGTAGCTTATTGGCATACCCTGCACAGCGATGAGGGGGCAGAATTCGACCGCGAGGTACGTTTGCAGGGGGCGGATATTGAGCCGCTGGTCACCTGGGGAACCTCGCCGGAAATGGTAGTGGGAGTGACCGGCAAGGTCCCCGACCCCCTTCAGGAAAATGATCCCGTGCGCCGTCAGGGCATGGAACGGGCCTTGGAGTATATGGGGTTGACAGCCAATACCCCCATCACGGAGATCACCGTGGACAAGATTTTTATTGGTTCCTGTACCAATTCCCGCATCGAGGATTTGCGGGCTGCAGCCATGGTCGTGAAGGGGCGCCACATTGCTCCCACTATTCAGTTGGCCATGGTGGTACCAGGCTCCGGGTTGGTCAAGGCGCAGGCGGAAGCCGAGGGACTGGATCAGATTTTTCTGGCGGCAGGTTTTGAATGGCGCCATCCCGGCTGTTCCATGTGTTTGGGCATGAACGAGGATCGTCTGAATCCCGGAGATCGCTGCGCCTCTACCTCCAATCGCAATTTTGAGGGACGTCAGGGAACCGGGGGACGAACCCATCTGGTGAGTCCCCAGATGGCCGCCGCCGCCGCTATTGCCGGACACTTTGTAGATCTTCGGGAGAACTTCTGATGCGTGCCTTTACCCCCTTAAATGGTCTGGTGGTGCCTTTGGATCGGGCCAATGTGGATACTGATGCCCTGATTCCAAAACAGTTTCTCAAATCCATCCGCCGCAGCGGTTTTGGCCCTAATTTGTTCGATGCATGGCGCTATCTGGACGAAGGTCAACCGGGGCAGGACAATAGCCAGCGGCCCTTAAATCCGGATTTTATCCTCAACCAATCGCGTTATCAGGGGGGGCAGATTCTCCTCGCCCGCGAGAACTTTGGCTGTGGTTCGAGTCGTGAACATGCTCCCTGGGCCTTGGATGATTATGGTTTCCGGGTGATCATCGCCCCCAGCTTTGCCGACATATTTTTCAACAACTGTTTCAAGAACGGCTTGCTACCCATTGTGCTCGCTCCCGACCTCGTGGATCGTCTCTTTGGGGAAGTGGTCGCGGCCCCAGGCTATCGCCTGTCCGTAGACTTGGCCGCCCAGACCCTCCAGACCCCCTCTGGAGTTGTGTTTCCCTTTGCCGTGGATGCGTTCCGTAAGGATTGTCTGCTGCGCGGGTTGGATGAAATCGGTCTCACCTTGCAACATGAGGGGGCCATTCACGACTATGAAGCACGGCGCGCACAGACCGAGCCCTGGATCTTCGCAAGCCCCTGAAAGACGAGTCGTTGAGCTTGTCCAAAAAGTCTCCGACCACGGCGTCCAGTGGTCGGATGAGGATAAAGACCCACCAGAACAGCAGGGTGCGCGAGATTTTGGTGCGCCAATAGGCCGACTGCGGCGCATAGAATCAGACCACCAGGTTAATGTGACAAAACCAGCATGGCATTGACGGACATGATGGCCGCGAGGGAAAACACAAAATGACCCCGGGCCCAGCGGCGATCATTGGCTATGCCTCGTTGGGACCAGGTCCATCCCATCCAGCTCAGTCCCACAGCGCTCATGACCAGAAAGTAAGGGATCCCGGCGAGGCCTGAGAAAGCGGGCAAGAGGGTCATGACGGAAAAAGCCGTGACGTACCCCAACATTCTGGCTCGGACTGCAGCACTGCCGTGGGTCACGGGAAGGACCGGGATGGCAGCTCGGCGGTAATCTTCCAGATGTAAAATGCCGATGGCATAGGCATGGGGAATTTGCCACAGGCAGAAGATCCCCAGCAGCAACCATGCTCCGAGGTCAAAATGGTGGCTGAAAGCGGTGTACCCCAGCAGCGGGGGGACGGCTCCGGCCACGCTGCCTACCCAGGTGCCCAATCCAGATTGACGCTTGAAGATGAGACTGTAGAGACCCACATAAATGACCAACCCGGCCACGCCAATGGTGACCGTGAGGGAAGAGGTGCGCGCCATCAGAATGCTGAGTCCTGTCGTCAGCAATACGCCTCCCAAGGTCAATGCCGAGGCCGCGCCGATCCGCCCCTGGGCTAGGGGGCGTTGGTGAGTGCGGCCCATGAGGGCATCGATGTCGCGATCGATGTAATTGTTGAATACACAGCCGGCACTGATGATCAGGGCTGCCCCCCAGAGGATGGCGAAGAATCCTTCCACGGGTGCATGGCCATGGGTCGCCAGCCCCACTCCGCCCACCACTGATACCAGATTGCCCAGGACAATGCCGGGTTTGATCAGGGACAGGTAGTCGCGCAGGGTGGCGGGGGCCCGCAGGCTGAGGGTACTCACCGTTACGATTCCATGCCTGACATCATGTGCATGTTGGCGTTATGCATGATCCACAGGCTCCCTCCCACCAGCAGGATCACGATCAGCAGGGTATAGAGCAGGGCCATGAGGTTCCAGAGTTGCCCTGATGAGGTATTGAGGTGCAAAAAGTAATGCATCTGCACGCCAATTTGAATCACGGCCAGGAGCGCCAGTCCGCCATAGCGCAGGGTGGGGTCAAGGGAAAGGCCCGAAAGCACCAGCCAGAAGGCGGCGCAGGTCAGGAGCAAGGACAGGAGGAACCCCCAGAGATACGTTTTAACGGTGCCGTGACCGGCTTCCATCGATGGATGCGGGGAAGAGGAATTCATGCGCTGACTCCCATGAGATAGACCACGGTAAAAACGCCGATCCAGATCAGATCGAGAAAATGCCAGAACAGGCTGAGACGAATCAGGCGCGACTGGACGGGGAGGGAAATTCCGCGCAGGCGGACTTGAACCAGCATATTGATCATCCAGATCAGTCCCACGGTGACATGTAACCCATGGGTTCCCACCAGCGTGAAGAAGGCCGACAGAAAGCCGCTGCGTTGCGGGCCATGGCCTTCAGCCACCAGATGGGCAAATTCATGGAGTTCCATGCCGATGAATCCGCAGCCCAGCAGGGCGGTGACCAGCAGCCACTGCACCAGGCGCGTGGCAACCTGCCGCTGCAGGGCGATCATGGCCAAGCCAATGGTGGTACTGGACAGCAACAACAGCACGGTTTCGGCAAACACATAGGGCAGGTCAAAGAGCGCTTTGCCGTTGGGCCCGCCAGCGTAATTCTGGTGGAGTACGGCGTAAGTGGCAAAGAGGGCGGCAAACAGCACGCAGTCGGTCATCAGGTACAGCCAAAAGCCGAAAGAGGCACGACTGACCGCATCGGCCTCTGCTGTGTGGGTCAGTGAAGTGGTGGCGCTCATGGTTTAGTGCTCGAAGGCAAGGGGAGAAGGCGGGGCGGTTGCGGCGGAAGTTACGGGCGGGTGACGCAACGCCCGTTCCATGGCAGCCACTTCCAGGGCAGGAATCTCGTACTCGGTATGCTGGTTCCAGGAACGGGCGATGACCGCGCCGATGATGGCCACCAAGGACACTGTCGCCAGCCACCAGATGTACCACACCAGGGCAAAACCCAGGGTAAAGGTCAGCCCGCCGATAATGGGGCCCAGAATGGAGTTGCACGGCATATGAATCGGCAGGTAGGGAAGGACCGCGGCCACCCGGCCGGATTTTTTCAGGGCGGTGAATTCATCCCGGTGGGTCACCTGCGGAATATGGGCAAAGTTATAAGCGGGGGGAGGGGAGGGCACGGACCACTCCAGAGTGCGACCATCCCACGGGTCTCCCGTGGTGTCGCGGAGCGCGTCACGGTGCCGCATGCTCACGGCCAGCTGCACGATTTGACAGACTATGCCGCCCATAATGAGGATTGTGCCTGCCAAGGCAATCACCAGATAGGGTTGCCAATGGGTATTGTCATAGTGCACCAGACGCCGTGACATCCCCATGAAGCCCAGGGCATAGAGCGGCATGAAGGCCAGATAAAAGCCGACGATCCACAGCCAGAAGGCGAGGCGTCCCCATTTTTCATTGAGCTTGAAGCCAAAAACCTTGGGAAACCAGTAGGTATAGCCAGCAAAATAGCCGAACATGGCACCGGGAATGAGCATGTTATGAAAATGGGCAATGAGGAATTCGGAGTTGTGCAGCTGAAAATCGGCGGCTGGGACCGACAGCAGCACTCCCGTCATGCCACCGATACAGAAGGTGATGATGAATCCCAGGGTCCACAGCACCGGAGTGGTGAATTCGATGCGTCCACGGTAGAAGGTGAAGAGCCAGTTGAATACTTTGACTCCCGTGGGCACCGCAATCACCATGGTGGCGATGCCAAAGAATGCGTTGACATTGGCGCCCGCGCCCATGGTGAAGAAGTGATGCAGCCAGACCACGAAAGATAGGGTGGAAATGGCCACCGAGGCATACACCATGGAGGTGTAGCCGAACAGGGGCTTGCGGGAAAAGGTGGCAGAGATTTCAGAGAACATGCCAAAGGCTGGGAGTATGACGATGTACACCTCGGGATGGCCCCAGATCCAGAACAGGTTGGTGAACATCATGAGGTTGCCGCCCATATGGTTGGTAAAGAAGTGCATCCCCAGATAGCGGTCCATGGCGAGCAGGGCCAGGGTCACGGTGAGCACTGGGAAAGACAGCATGATCAAGACATTGGTCACCAGAATGGCCCACGAGAATATGGGCAGCTTCATCATGGTCATGCCGGGCGCGCGCAGTCGCAGGATCGTTACAAAAAAATTGATGCCGGTCATCAGGGTGCCTACCCCGCCCAGTTGCAATCCCCATATCCAGTAATCAACGCCCGGACCGGGACTGTAATGCTTCTCCGAAAGGGGGGGGTAGCCGGACCAACCGGCGTGGGAGAAGTTGCCCAAGCCCAAGGACAGCATGACCAGTGCGCCACTGGATGCGGTGAGCCAGAAACTCACGGAGTTGAGGAAGGGATAGGCCACATCGCGGGCGCCGATCTGGAGGGGGACAATGATGTTCATCAGGCCGATGAAGAAGGGCATGGCCACAAAAATGATCATGATGGTGCCGTGGGCACTAAATATCTGGTTGTAGTGATCCGGTGGCAGGTATCCCTGAGCACCACCCTCGGCCAGCGCTTGTTGGGTCCGCATCAGCAGGGCATCGGCAAAGCCGCGCAGAAGCATCACCATGGCCAGCACGATATACATCACGCCGACGCGTTTATGGTCCACGCTGGTGAACCATTCGCGCCATAAATAGGACCACTTGCCGTGGTAGGTGATGAGAATCCCAATGCACAGCAGGAGCATGCTGGATCCCCCCAGAGTCGCCATGATAATGGGATTGTCGTAGGGAATGTCATGGAAGCTGAGTTTGCCAAAAATGAGTTCTTCCATCGGTTCAGTCCTCGATCATTGGCGTGGGTGTAGTCTTTGCGGGGGAGTTCGTATTGGGGGAAAAACTGGTCACAATGCTGTCGAACAAGTCAGGAATCGCCAGGGAGTATTGTTGCGGATCCTCGTTTTTTGTCGGCAATTCGAGTGTCTTGAAAGCAGGGCGATCGAGTACCTTGCCTTGTTCGCGGATCTGGGTGATCCACTGATTGTAACTGTCCTGGGAGGTAGCAACGGTTTCGAAGTGCATCCCGGAAAAACCCTGACCGCTGAATTGGGTGTTGTAGCCCTGAAAAACTCCCGGTTCGTCCGCAATCAGGTGGAGGTGCGTTGTCATGCCGGCCATGGCATAGATTTGTCCCCCCAGTTGGGGAATAAAAAAGGAACTCATGACGGCGTCGGAAGTGATGATGAAATCCACGGGGACTCCGGCCGGAATCACCAGTTGGTTGACGGTGGCCACCTTCTGCGCGGGGTAGATGAACAGCCACTTCCAATCCATGGCCACCACCTGGATTTTGAGGGGGGGCTGGCTCGAAGCCAAAGGGCGATAGGGGCTCAAGGCATGGGAGGAGGTCCATACCAACGTGCCCAGAATGGCGACGATCACGGTGGGAACCAGCCATATCACCACCTCGATCCGGGTGGAGTGGTCCCACTCGGGATCATAGTCGGCATGGGCATTGGTTGCTCGATATTTCCAGGCAAAGATGACGGTCATCAAAATTACCGGGACCACCACCAGGAGCATCAGTCCCAGGGCGGTCAGAATCAGGGTCTTTTCATGGCTGGCAATATATCCCTTGGGCGTCAGAACGGCCCATTGGTCGCCACAATCGCCGGTGCAAGCCCATAATGCGGCAGGCCAAAACACGGTGATGGTCACCAGTACGGTCATCAACTTTTTCATACGGTGTCCTATGCCAAGTGACGGACTTTCCCCTGTTGACAGGTAAATTCGACGGCCAAACACTCAAATACTGATCGCGCTCAAAGCATTTGCCAATTGGCTATGGTACCCAAACAACCGTGAAAAATTGTTACCAAAGTATGACCAATGGGATGAGGCGGCTTGGGGGAAAGGAGAGGGGTTCTGCTTTACAAGGGTGGCGATGGCAGGGCAAAAAAAGAACGGAGGCCGGAATTGTATTTCCGGTCACTCCGTCGATCTCCCCCTCCACGTGTGCATTGGCTGTTTATCCCAGCAGGGAGTGTACAGCACTGCGTTCTTCGATTAATTCCTGACAGGTACGTTGAATTCTTTCCCGGCTGAAAGCGCCAAGTTCCAGTCCGCGAACCACTTCATAGCGTCCGTGGCGACAGGTGACAGGCATGCCGCAGAAAATTCCTGGGGGAATATCATAGCTGCCATCGGCAGGGATTCCCATGGTCACCCAATCTCCCTCCGGAGTGCCGTGAATCCAGTCGCGCATGTGTCCCAGGGCGGCGTTGGCCGCCGACGCGGCGGAAGACAAGCCGCGCGCCTCGATGACGGCAGCCCCACGCTTTTGCACCGTGGGGGTAAAAACCTCGTCGAGCCACACGGGGTCTTCCAGTAACGTAACCAAGGGTTGGTCCCCCACCAGAACCTGCGAGGTATCGGGGAACTGGGTCGTGGAGTGATTGCCCCAGACGATCATGCGGTGCAAGGCGGTTAGGGGTTGGTTGAGTTTCAGGGCCAGTTGGGTCAAGGCGCGATTGTGGTCGAGGCGCATCATGCTGCTGAAATTGTGGGGCGCGAGATCGCGGGCGTAATGCAGCGCAATCAAGCCGTTGGTATTGGCCGGATTGCCGACGACCAACACTTTGACATCGCGTTGAGCCACCGCGGACAGGGCCTCGCCCTGAGCCTTGAAGATGCTGCCGTTGATTTCCAGCAGGTCACGGCGTTCCATGCCCTTGGAACGCGGGCGGCTGCCGATGAGAAAGGCGATGGAGATGTCACGAAAAGCTTCTGTGGGTTCAGTGGTCGCGGTCATGCCATGAAGCAGGGGAAAAGCGCAGTCTTCCAGTTCCATGAGAACTCCGCGCACCGCAGGCATGGCGGGAGGAATATCGAGCAATTGCAAAATAACCGGTTGGTCAGGCCCCAGCAGGTCGCCACTGGCCACACGGAACAGGAGACTGTAACAGATTTGTCCCCCGGCTCCGGTAATGGCAATGCGCACGGGTTTCTTCATGGATGGCTCCGTTTTTTTCAAGGGGCGGTAAGCAGATTGCGCAAGACAAAAGGCAAGATGCCACCGTGGCGATAATAATCCACTTCTATCGGAGTATCAATCCGGAGCAGCAAGGGAATGAGGGAGGGTTCTCCCTGGGAGCGGTGAATTACCAGAGTCACCTGCTGTTGCGGGACGAGGGGTTCAGAGCCCAGATCGATGTCAAAGGTTTCATTGCCGTCCAAGTCGAGGGTAGCCAAAGCGGTGCCGGGTAGAAACTGGCAAGGAAGCACGCCCATGCCCACCAGATTGCTGCGATGAATGCGCTCGAAACTTTGGGCAATGACGGCCTTCACGCCGAGTAGGCGCGTTCCCTTGGCGGCCCAGTCGCGGGACGAGCCCGTGCCGTATTCTTCGCCAGCAAAAATGACCGTGGGAATTCCGGCGGCCTGATAGCGCATCGCAACATCATAGATGGAGTGGGCTTCGCCGCTGGGGATATGGCGCGACACTCCGCCCTCCGTTCCGGGCAGGAGCAGATTCTTCAAGCGTACATTGGCAAATGTACCCCGCATCATGACTTCATGGTGGCCACGGCGTGAGCCGTAACTGTTGAAATCAGCAGGGCTCACCCCCTGAGCCTGGAGATATTGTCCCGCAGGAGAGGAGGCTTTGATGGAGCCTGCCGGGCTGATGTGGTCGGTGGTGATGGAATCACCAAACAGGGCCAGAGCATAGGCTCCGCGCACGGGGGGCGGCGCGGTGGGTTCCATGGCGAAATCAGCAAAGAAGGGCGGCTCGGCAATGTAGGTGGAGGGCTCCCACCCATAGGTCAGTCCCGTGGGGGCAGCGATGCCACTCCACAAGGGATGGCTGTGGGTGAAGTCACGGTAGCGGTTGTGGTAATCCTGGGGCGACAGATAAGTCATGGCATGGGCCAATTCCTCCGGGCTGGGCCAGAGGTCGTGAAGAAACACGGCGTGTCCTTGGGGATCATGCCCGATGGGCTCTTGGGCGAAATCAATGGTCACCCGTCCAGCCAGGGCAAAGGCCACTACCAGGGGCGGGCTCATGAGGAAATTGGCACGAATGCTGGAGTGGATGCGCGCCTCAAAATTGCGGTTGCCCGAGAGTACGGCACAGCCCACCAAGGGATGTTGCGTCAAGGCGCTGTCGATGGGGGCCGGCAGTGGACCGGTATTGCCGATACAGGTGGTACAGCCGTAACCCACCAGACGAAAACCCAGGCTGTCCAGAGCGGTTTGCAGTCCTGCGCGGGCCAGGTAATCGGTGACTACGCGGGACCCGGGGGCGAGGGAGGTTTTGATCCAGGGAGCTACGGACAGGCCACGGGCCACCGCCTTTTGGGCCAAAAGTCCGGCCGCCAGAAGGACGCCAGGGTTGGACGTATTGGTGCAGGAAGTGATGGCCGCGATCAGCACCGAACCATCATCGAGGGAAATGTCGGGGCGATCCGCTGGATGAATGTGGCGCAAGGCGGCAGTTTTGCCATAGCCGCCCTGGTCCACAGGACGCGTCAACAATTCGTTGAAGGTGTGCTTGAGTTGTTGCAACGGGATACGGTCCTGGGGACGGCGCGGACCCGCCACCGAGGGTTCGATGGTGCCCAGATCGAGAGTCAGTGTTTGACTGTAGTCACAGTCGCCCAAGTTCGGCATGCCATAAATTCCCTGGGCTTTCCAGTAGGCCACCAGCGCCGCGATTTCGGCGGGGGTGCGTCCGGTCGCGGCAAAATACCGCACGGTTTCGTCATCCACGGGGAAAAATCCCATGGTGGCGCCGTACTCGGGGGCCATATTGGCCAGAGTGGCGCGGTCGGGAAGACTCAACGCGGCCGCTCCCGCACCGAAGAATTCCACGAATTTGCCGACCACTTTGGCTTTGCGCAACATCTCGGTGACGGTCAACACCAGATCCGTGGCGGTGACACCTATGGGCAGCGTACCCGTCAAATGAACGCCCACCACATCCGGAGTGAGGAAGTATAGGGGTTGTCCCAGCATGGCGGCTTCCGCCTCGATACCGCCCACCCCCCAGCCGACCACACCGATACCATTGATCATCGTGGTATGGGAGTCTGTTCCCACCAAGGTGTCAGGATAGTAGACCTTATTCTGCTGTTGCACGCCACGCGCCAGATATTCCAGATTGACCTGGTGAACGATACCGATTCCTGGAGGAATCACCTGAAAGGTATCAAAGGCTTGCATCCCCCACTTCATGAAGCGGTAGCGTTCCTGATTGCGTGCGAATTCGAGGGCCATATTGTCCTCGAGGGCGCTGGGGGTATTGTAATGATCCACCTGCACCGAGTGATCCACCACCAGTTGCACGGGGACCAGAGGTTCGATGCGTTGGGGATCGCGCTGCAGTCGTTGCGCCGCTTGCCGCATGGCGGCCAGATCGGCCAGCAGCGGCACACCGGTAAAATCCTGAAGAATCACGCGGGCCAGCATGAAGGGAATCTCTTCCGTGCGTGGCGCATTGGGTTGCCAGCGCGCCAGAGCTTCGATGTGGGTCGTAGTAATGCGTTTGTCATCCAGATTGCGCACCAGGGATTCGAGGACAATGCGCAGGGAGACGGGCAGGCGGGAAACTTGGGCGATGCCCGCCTTTTCAAGAGCACTCAAGGCATAAAATTGGCCATCACAGTCAGGAAGAGGTTGCAGGGCGTGGTAGGGATCGTAGGACATGGGGGGTTCCGGAAGGGAATTGAAGATGAAGCGGTGTGCAAATTTAATCCCGGTGGATAGCGCTGTCAACCCATCTTCGCGAGAATCCTCGCCTACCATACCGAGATGGCCTAGAATGGGAGCGTGGGAAAAACTCCCCTGTCTGCTGTGAAACTATGGAGTCTCAGGAGGTATACTGTGGATTCTAGACTCACTTGTGTTTGAGGAATGTTGTTCATGCCTGTCCTGAAATCTGCCCATCCTCCCAAGAATCTCGATTTGCGTACGATCCGCTTGCCCTTGCCAGGCATTGTGTCCATCTTGCATCGTGTCAGTGGGGTATTGCTCTTTGTGGGAGGGATACCGTTATTCCTGTCCCTTCTCGATCATCTGTTGCACCCCCAGGCTGAAGGCCCGGGAGCGGGGATTTCCCCCTTCATCAAAGGGCTCTTGGCGTTGCTTCTGTGGGCCTTTATTCATCATTTTTGCGCGGGCATCCGGTTTTTGTTGCTGGATATTCATCGGGGCACCGACATTGCTCAGGCACGCTCCTCCAGTCGCTGGGTTATGGTCATCAGTCTCGGGGTGACCCTGCTGGTCGAGGGTTGGCTATGGTAAAACGTATCGTCGTCGGCGCCCACTACGGACTGCGCGACTGGTTGGTGCAACGGGTCACAGCGGTCATCATGGTGCTGTACACGCTGCTGGTCCTGTTTCTGGTGCTGCTCTTTCATCCTCACCAGAGTGCGGAATGGGCAACCTTGGGCCATTGGCGCCCACTGCGCATCGCCACCTTTCTGTTCCTGCTTTCCCTATGCTGGCATGGGTGGGTGGGAATGCGTGACATATTCATGGATTATGTCAAACCGGTGGGGCTGCGCCTGGGGTTGCAGGTGGCGGTGATCCTAACGCTTATGGCCGAAATGGTGTGGGCCGCAGAAATTCTTTGGGGATCTTGAAATGGCGTTGAGCAAGCAGGTTTTTGATGTGGTGATTGTGGGTGGGGGAGGGTCCGGTTTGCGGGCTTCCTTGCAACTCTCCGAGGCGGGCTATTCCGTCGCGGTGTTTTCCAAGGTTTTCCCCACCCGTTCCCACACCGTGGCCGCTCAGGGCGGGGTCGGTGCTTCCCTCGGCAATATGCAGGAGGACCATTGGTTGTGGCATATGTATGACACCATCAAGGGCTCTGATTACCTGGGCGACCAAGACGCCATCGAGTTCATGTGTCGCAAGGCCCCGGAACTGGTGTATGAGCTGGAACATTTCGGCATGCCCTTTGACCGTAACGAAGATGGCACCATCTATCAGCGCCCCTTTGGCGGGCATACGCAAAACTTCGGTCAACGTCCTGTCCAACGCGCCTGTGCTGCGGCTGATCGTACTGGACATGCGCTGTTGCATACCCTGTACCAGCGCAATCTGCGTTCCCGTTGCCAGTTTTTTGTGGAGTGGATGACCCTGGATCTGGTACGTGACCGGGAAGGGGCGGTGGTGGGAATCATTGCTTTGGAAATGGAGACGGGCCAAGTGGTCATGTTTCAAGCCAAAGCCGTGATTCTGGCCACGGGGGGGGCGGGACGGATTTATCGCTCGAGCACCAATGCCTACATCAATACCGGAGATGGTCTGGGGATGGCAGCCCGAGCGGGCGTTCCCCTTGAAGATATGGAATTCTGGCAGTTTCATCCCACCGGCGTCGCTGGGGCGGGGATCCTCATCACCGAGGCTGTCCGTGGTGAAGGCGGGATTCTGCTCAATTCCCTCGGGGAACGATTCATGGAGCGCTACGCTCCGAACATGAAGGATTTGGCCAGCCGCGATGTGGTGTCCCGCGCCATGGATCAGGAAATCAAGGAAGGGCGGGGGTGTGGTCCGGAAAAGGATTTTGTGTACCTGAAGCTGGATCATCTGGGCGCAGACATTATCCACAAGCGACTCCCCGGCATTCGTGAAATTGCCCTCAAGTTTGCTTCGGTAGATCCGGCCCGCGACCCCATTCCCGTGGTCCCCACCTGTCATTATCAAATGGGCGGCATTCCAACCAATTACTATGGGCAGGTAGTGGTGCCACGGGGGGCGCAGACGGCGGACCCGGTACCCGGTCTCTACGCCATTGGCGAATGTGCCTGTGTCTCGGTCCATGGGGCCAATCGTCTGGGAACCAACTCGCTGCTGGATCTGCTGGTGTTTGGTCGATCGGCGGGAGACCATGTGATTTCCTGGCTGAAAACTCACCCCCAGCAGCGGGATCTGCCCCGTGGTGCAGAAGATGCCACCTTGGCACGCTTGGCCGCATTGGAGCAGGACGGCGCAGGAGAATCGGTAGCGCTTCTGGGAGATGAAATGCGCCGTACGGTACAACACCATGCGGGGGTATTTCGCACTGGAACGTTGCTCGACGAAGGGGTGGAAAAAATTCGCACCATTGCCCAGAGAGCTGGGGAACTCCGCATCAAGGACAAGAGTCAGGTATTCAATACGGCGCGCATCGAAGCCCTGGAATTACAAAACCTGGTGATCGTGGCCGAGGCAACCCTGGTCTCGGCGGCGGCGCGTCAGGAAAGCCGGGGGGCCCATGCCCGCGAAGATTTTCCCGAGCGGGATGACCGGCAGTGGCTCAAGCATAGTTTGTGGTACCTGCAGGACAGTCGAATGTCGTATAAACCCGTCAATCTGCAACCGTTGACGGTGGAATCCTTCGAACCTAAGGTTCGTGTGTATTGAGGATGATGTGCCCATGAAATTCAGTATTTATCGCTACAATCCAGAGAAGGACGAGCGCCCGTACATGCAGGATGTCGAGGTGGAGTTGCTTCCCACCGACCGCATGCTCCTCGATGCCATCTTACGCATCAAGGCCCAGGATGACAGTCTCGGGTTGCGCAAGTCCTGTCGCGAAGGGGTTTGTGGTTCCGATGGCATGAACATCAACGGGCGCAACGGCTTGGCTTGCATCACCCCCCTCAAGGGGTTGGCGGAGCCGGTGGTGTTGCGCCCCTTGCCAGGGTTGCCGGTGATCCGCGACTTGATCGTGGATATGACCCAGTTTTTCAAGCAATACAACTCCATCAAGCCCTATCTGGAAACCACCTCCCCGCCGCCGCAGAAGGAGCGGTTGCAATCTCCTGAAGACCGGGAAGAGCTGAATGGGTTGTATGAATGTATTCTCTGCGCCTGTTGCAGTACGGCCTGCCCGTCCTTTTGGTGGAATCCGGACAAGTTTCTGGGGCCGGCGGCGCTGTTGCAGGCCTATCGGTTCATTGCCGATACCCGCGATGAAAACACCCGCGAACGCCTCGACGATCTGGAAGATCCCTATCGTCTTTTCCGTTGTCATACCATTATGAGTTGTGCCGATGTGTGCCCCAAGGAATTGAATCCCACCGCCGCTATTGGCAAGATCAAGACCCAGATGGTCAAACGAATGGTGTAACCCGACATGAGCGATGAAGACATCACTTCCGACCCAGTATTGTCCCGTTTGCTGTGGCGGAGTCGTCGAGGGTTGTTGGAACTGGATGTGCTATTGCACCGTTTCCTGACACTTCACGCGGCGAGCCTGACGGATCAGGAGCGCCAGACCTATGGCGCATGGCTGGAACTCTCAGACAGCGATTTATTGCGCATGGTACTCGAACAGGTGCAGGCGGATCCCCGATGGGCTCCGCTGTTGAGTAAAATTTTAGATTCTTGACCTGATGACCATCGGGCCTACAGGAAATAGACGGAGAAACGAGCATGAATGAACAAGGGAAGATGACGCTGAGTTACAACGGAACGACCATTGAATTGCCCGTTTACGGCGGAACCTTGGGCCCGGCGGTGGTGGATATTCGGATGTTATCGCAAACAGGATTATTCACCTTTGATCCTGGTTTTGTGGCGACGGCCAGTTGTCAGTCGGCCATTACTTATATCGATGGAGATGCCGGGTTGCTCTACTATCGGGGTTATCCCATCGAGCAACTGGCGGAACACGCGGACTTCATGGAAGTGTGCTATCTGCTGCTCAATGGTGAACTGCCCAATGCCAGCCAGAAGGAGAATTTTGTCAGCAATATCCGCAACCACACCATGGTCCATGATCAGTTGCATAATTTTTTCAAAGGGTTCCGTCGGGATGCCCATCCCATGGCGGTGATGGTAGGGGTGGTGGGTGCCCTCTCAGCCTTCTACCACGATGCCCTGAAAATTGCCAACGCCGAGCACCGCGCCATCTCGGCCACCCGTCTTTTGGCCAAGGTTCCCACCATTGCGGCCATGTGCTATCGCTATAACAAGGGTCTGCCTTTCATGTACCCGCGCAACGACCTGAGCTATGCGGCCAATTTTCTGTACATGATGTTTGCCACGCCGTGCGAGGAATATGTTCCCAATCCCATTCTGGTGCAGGCGTTTGATCGCATCCTGACGTTACATGCCGATCATGAGCAGAATGCCTCCACCTCTACGGTGCGCCTCGCCGGCTCCAGTGGAGCCAATCCCTTTGCCTGTATCGCAGCGGGCATCGCTGCTCTCTGGGGCCCCGCCCATGGAGGCGCGAACGAAGCCGTACTCAAGCAACTGGAAGAAATTGGCGATATTTCCCAAGTGGGCAAGTACATTGATCGGGCCAAGGATAAAAACGACAGCTTCCGTCTCATGGGCTTCGGTCATCGCGTCTACAAACATATGGATCCCCGTGCCGGAGTCATGCGGCGCACCTGCCATGAAGTTTTGACCGAACTGGGTCTGCATGATGATCCGCTGTTCAAACTGGCCCTGGAACTGGAACGGATTGCCCTGGAAGACGACTACTTCATCACCAAAAAACTCTACCCTAATGTGGATTTCTATTCTGGGATCGTACTGCGTGCCTTAGGGATTCCCACCAGCATGTTTACGGCCGTATTTGCCATGGGTCGAACCGTGGGCTGGATTACCCAGTGGAATGAAATGATCAGCGATCCCCAGCAAAAAATCGGTCGTCCGCGGCAACTTTACGTGGGTCCGACCCAGCGTGACTGGTTGCCCCTGGATCAACGCGGCTGAGACCTGCCACTGTGGAGAAAAAAATGGCAAATTCGGTGACAGTGGACGACGATTCTGCTCCGGGCCTCTTCATCGAGGCATTGTATGCGGTTTATCAGGGCAATCCCCAAGGGGTGGACGAGGCGTGGCGCAGTTATTTCGCCGCCCTAGCATCCCCCTCTGGGGACCCAATGCCTGACACTGGAGACCTCAAAGGGGGGCCTCTGGCCTTGCAACAGGTGGCCGTATTGCGCTATATCAGCGCCTATCGCACCCTGGGACACCGTGTGGCCCATCTTGATCCTCTGGAACGGCATACTCCCCCGCCCATGCCGGAGTTGACGCGGGAGTACTATGGCCTCGAGGGGGTGGATCCTGCGGCATTGTTTGAAACCGGCTCGCTGGTGGCGCCTCCCCGTGCCACCCTGGGGAAGATCGAGGAAATTCTGCAACGCACCTATTGTGGAACGGTGGCACTGGAATATATGTATCTCACCAGCGTGGAACAGAAACGCTGGATTCAGCAACAGATGGAGGGGTACGAGCACTCACCGTCCGCGCCAGAGGAACAACGCGCACTTCTGGCACAACTGACGGCGGCTGAAACTCTGGAACGCTACCTCCATACCCGTTTCGTCGGCCAGAAGCGCTTTTCCCTAGAGGGAGGCGAGTCCCTTATCCCCTGTCTCAATACCCTGATTCATCAGGCACGGGCGGCGGGTGCAGAAGAAATCGTCATCGGCATGGCGCATCGCGGACGACTCAATGTTTTGGTCAATTGTCTGGGACGCTTGCCCCGCGATCTCTTTCTGGAATTTGAAGGGGTGCATTCCAGCGAACTCTCCTCGGGGGATGTCAAATATCACCAAGGCTTCTCTTCGGACATTGTCACGGCAGCAGGCAGCGTGCATGTCACCCTGGCGTTCAATCCCTCCCATCTGGAAATCGTCAATCCGGTGGTGGAAGGTTCGGTGCGGGCACGCCAGGACCGACGTGGCGATGGGCGCGGGGAAAAAGTCCTGCCCGTGCTGATTCATGGCGATGCCGCCATGTCGGGTCAAGGGGTGGTCATGGAAACCCTGGCCCTGGCACAGACTCGGGGGTTCAGCACCGGCGGCACCGTGCATGTGGTGATCAATAACCAGATCGGTTTCACCACTTCGGATCCGCGAGATACCCGTTCCACTACCTACTGTACCGACATTGCCAAGATGGCGGAGATTCCGGTTTTTCATGTCAACGGAGACGATCCTGCAAGCGTCATGCGGATCATGCGGGTGGCCCTCAACTACCGCAATACCTTTCAACGGGATGTTATGGTAGATGTGGTGTGTTACCGGCGTCTGGGGCATAACGAGCAGGATGAGCCCATGGTGACGCAACCGTGGATGTACCGAAAAATTCATGATCTGCCTACGACGCGGCAACAGTACGCGGCGACTTTGGTTGAACAGGGAGTGGTCTCCGCTACAGAACCTGATACCTGGGTCAGCGCTTACCGGGATTCTCTGGATCGGGGCGAAATCCCCCCCCATATTGTGCAACGGGCCCAAGCTACTTCCTATACCCATGGGACCCAGTGGGCCAAATATCAGACCACCGACTGGCGTGTGCCGGTGGTCACCGGGGTTCCCATGGCACGGCTGCAGGAACTGGCGCAAAAACTCACCACCCTGCCGGATAATTTTGAACTTCACGCCACCGTGCGCAAGGTGGTGGATAACCGTCGCCAGATGGGCCAAGGAACCCTGCCCGTGGACTGGGGGATGGGGGAATCCCTGGCTTATGCCACGCTGGTGGAGGAGGGGTACGCAGTCCGCTTGTCGGGTCAAGACAGTGGTCGGGGAACCTTTTCTCATCGCCATGCGGTGTGGCATGATCAGAACCGGCAACGCTGGGACAGCGGCACCCACATCCCGTTGCAACACCTGTCCCCAGAGCAAGCATCCTTTACCGTCATCGATTCCATCCTGTCGGAAGAGGCCGTTCTGGGGTTTGAATATGGCTATGCTTCCGCCCAACCCCAGACTTTGGTGTTATGGGAAGCCCAGTTTGGCGATTTTGCCAATGGGGCTCAGGTGGTGATCGACCAGTTCATCAGCTCCGGAGAGGCCAAATGGGGACGCTTGTGCGGTTTGACCTTGCTTCTCCCCCATGGCTATGAGGGACAAGGTCCGGAACATTCTTCCGCGCGGGTCGAGCGCTATTTGCAACTGTGTGCTGAGTACAACATTCAAGTGTGTATTCCCAGTACAGCGGCTCAGGTGTTTCATGTACTGCGGCGGCAAATGCTGCGCCCCCAACGCAAACCCCTCATTGTCATCACCCCCAAAAGCCTGTTGCGCCGCAAGGAGGCAAGCAGCCCACTGGACGCTTTCACCCGCGGCGGATTTCTGCCGGTCATCGACGAAGTTGACACCCTGGAGCCAGCAGCGGTACGCCGTGTGGTGGTCTGTTCTGGGAAGGTCTACTACGATTTGATGGCGCAGCGGGCCGAACGTCAACTGCGCGATATTGCCATTATTCGTCTGGAACAACTGTACCCCTTTCCCCATCAGGAGTTTGCCGACCACATTGCGCGCTATCCTGCTGCTACCTCGGTGCTCTGGGCGCAGGAAGAACCAGGTAATCAAGGGGCATGGCACCGGATTCAACATTATCTGGTGCGTCATCTGCGTCCCGACCAGCAGTTGAGCTATGCCTTACGCCCTTCTTCGGCGGCGCCTGCCGTGGGCTATGCCTCGCTCCATGAAGAACAGAAGCGCGCCTTTATCGATGCGGCGCTCACCATCAACGCAACGGACTTATAGGGAATGGCATCATGACCATGGAAATCAAAGTTCCGCCTTTGGCAGAATCGGTGACGGAGGCCAGTCTGGTGACTTGGCATGTAGCCGAGGGGGAACAAGTGGTACGGGATCAAAACCTGGCCGATATCGAGACCGACAAGGTGGTGTTGGAACTGCCGGCCCCGCGCAGTGGAATCTTGCGCCAGATGATTAAAAAGGCGGGGGACCGAGTGGTGGCAGGGGAGGTGGTCGGATTGCTGGAAGAAAACACGGAAGCTGTCCCCTCAGCACCTGCTACGCCTCCCGCGAGGGAAGCCGCACCGGCGACGGAAGTCCCTTTTGCCCTGCCAGCAGCACGCAAAATCATGGCAGAAAAAGGAATGGACCCCCAGACGGTGGTTGCCACCGGGAAGGGGGGGCGAATTCTCAAGGAAGATGTGGTCCGTTCCATGGCTCCGGTGGCCACGCCAGCCCCCACGGGAGTCGACGCTTCTGCCCGTCCGGCCACGCGTGTGCCCCTGTCGCCGTTGCGTCAGCGGGTGGCGGAACGGCTGATGGCCTCCCAATCCAACACGGCTACCCTGACAACCTTCAATGAAGTGGATATGTCTGCAGTGCTGGCACTGCGTCAGCGGCATAAAGAAGCCTTTGAAAAAACCCACGGCATCAAGCTTGGTCTGATGTCCTTCTTTGTCAAAGCCGTGGTGTCTGCCCTGCACAAGTTTCCCTTGGTCAATTCACGGATTGAAGGAACTGAAGTGGTGACCCCAGGGTATATCGATCTCGGTGTAGCCGTGGGCAGCAAGCGTGGGTTGCTGGTGCCTGTCCTGCGGAATGCCCAGAATCTCTCCATGGCCGATATCGAACGCCAGATTGCGGATTTTTCCCAGCGCGCTGGCGAAGGTCACATCCGTCTCGATGAACTTGAAGGGGGCACCTTTTCCATCACCAATGGTGGGGTATTTGGTTCCATGTTGTCCACACCCATTCTGAATCCGCCTCAATCCGCCATTCTGGGCATTCATGCCACCAAGGAACGGGCGGTGGTGGTGGATGGGCAGATTGTGGTTCGGCCCATGAATTATCTGGCGCTGTCCTATGATCACCGTCTCATCGATGGCCGGGAAGCGGTATTGACGCTGGTGGCCATTAAGGAGGGTCTGGAAGATCCGGGGAAATGGCTTTTAGATCTCTGATATAACAGGAATATAATGCCTCAAGAATTTGATTTGATTGTGATTGGCGCCGGTCCGGGAGGTTATACTGCGGCCTTGAGAGCGGCTCAGCTGGGACTTCGTGTCGCCTGTGTGGATGACTGGCGCGATGCCCGGCAGGGGCCGAGTCCTGGGGGAACCTGTTTGAATGTGGGCTGTATTCCTTCCAAGGCGCTGCTGGAATCTTCGGCGTTTTATCAGCGGATGGGCCACGATGCTGCCGCCCACGGTATCAATGTGGGTGCCCTGACCCTAGATCTGGGACGCATGCAGGGGCGCAAGGACAAGATCGTGCGCCAGCTCACCGCTGGGGTAAGTTTTCTATTCAAAAAAAATGGCGTAACCTTTTTCCATGGACGCGCTTCCTTTGTCTCCCGTGACGATCATGGTTTTACCCTCGAGGTTGCTGGGGCTACGGGCGACCTCTTGCAGTTACTTGGAAAGCAGGTGATCGTTGCCACAGGGTCGGTCCCCCGTGGCCTTCCTCTGGTGACGGTGGATCAGGATCGGGTGCTGGACAGTACGGGGGCCCTGGCTCTCACATCGGTTCCCGCCCGATTGGGCATCATCGGAGCCGGGGTCATCGGTCTGGAATTGGGCAGCGTGTGGCGCCGGTTGGGCAGTGAAGTCACCCTGCTCGAAACCCAGAAGAAATTTCTCCCGGTGGCGGACCGCGACATTGCCCTCGAAACCTTAAAAATTCTCACCAAAGATCGTTGGTTGACCTTGGAACTGGGGATTCAACTGGAATCCGTGTCTGTAACGGCAGAAGGGGTGAAGGTGGTTTTTCACCAGGGAGAAGAAGCGCATACCCTGGAGGTGGACCGTCTGGTGGTGGCGGTGGGCCGAATTCCGTGTACCCAGGGACTGTCCTTGGAGCGTATCGGTCTGTCCTGTGATGAACGCGGGGCGATTCCTGTGGATGCACATTGTCGCACGGCGGTTCCCGGCTTGTGGGCCATCGGTGACGTGGTACGAGGTCCCATGCTGGCCCATAAGGCCGAGGAAGAGGGCATCGCTGTGGCCGAACGCATCACCGGCCAAATGCCAGAGGTTGCTCTGGAACACATGCCCTGGGTCATTTATACCGAACCAGAAGTCGCCTGGGTGGGGCCCACGGAAGAGGAACTGCGGAGCGAGGGGCGGGAGCTGCGGGTCGGACGTTTCCCATTTTTGGCCAATGGTCGCGCCAAAGCTCGCGGCGAGACACGGGGATTTATCAAGATCATCGCCTGTGCCAAAACGGATCGCATCCTCAGCGTTCACATGCTGGGGCCGGAAGCTTCGGAGCTCATTGCCGAGGCGGTAACGGCCATAGAATTTGGCGCTTCCAGTGAAGACATGGCTCGTCTGGTTCATGCCCACCCCTCCTTGAGCGAAGTCTTTCGCGAAGCGGCGCTGGGAGTCGACGGGCGTTCTCTTAATTCATGAGGGCGTGGGCATGTCCCTGATGGGTCCCCTGGCGTGGTATCGCACCTTCTGCGCGCGTCCGGATTATGAGGAAGATGCCGAACAGCGTACGGTGGTGGCGAAGTTCCAGCAGTTGTATGTCAACTTGATGGCCTTCAAGGATTATCGCCAAACCTTGCTCTCCCGTACCTTTGGCAATCGTCGTCCCCCCCGAGGGATATACCTCCATGGCGGGGTTGGTCGAGGCAAGAGCGCCCTGATGGATGGATTCTATTCCACCTTGCCCTATCGTCGTAAGAAACGCATCCATTTTCATGAATTCATGGCGAAAGTTCATGAAAGGTTGAGAAGCTTTTCCGGTCAGGAAGATCCCCTGAAAAGGGTGGCCGCAGAATGGGCTGTAGAAACCCGAGTGCTGTGTTTTGATGAGTTCCATGTCCGCGATATTGCCGATGCCATGATTTTGCAGCGGCTCCTCGAAGCCATGATCGACTGGGGGACGGTATTGGTCATCACCTCTAACCAGGCGCCAGAGGAACTCTATTCCGAGGGCTTGCACCGCGATCGATTCTTGCCGGCCATTGCGCTCCTGCGCGAGCGACTGGATGTGATCGAGCTGGGAGGGGGGAGGGATCATCGTCAACGCTCCCACGAATCCTCCGAGTGCTATTTTTACCCCCTAAACCACACCACCGAGACGGCTTTTATGGCCGTTTTTCACCAACTTTGCCCCATCCCCGAAGCCGTGGCGCACATTACCCTGATGGAGCGCATTCTGCCCTTGCGCGGCATCTGCGGGCGCACGCTGTGGATTGATTTTGCGGTTTTGTGCGGTTCGGCCCGGTCCCAGCGGGATTATCTCGAACTGGTGGAGCAGTTCGATAGCGTACTTTTATCAGAGGTTCCGGTGTTTACGGTTCGTGACCAGGATGCCATACGGCGCTTTATCTGGCTGGTAGATATTCTCTATGATCGCCGCCGGACTCTGGTGGTCTCGGCGGCGGCATCCCCCGAAGGGCTGTATCCCGAGGGTCTGGAGGTGGGAGAATTTGCGCGCACTGTGAGTCGCCTGCAGGAAATGCAGAGCCAGGCCTATCGGGACGTCCTCAAGCCGGGGTGATGATGGCGTCGGCCTCGATTTCGATGAGCATTTCAGGGTCGATGAGGCGCTTCACTTCCACCAGGGTGGTGGCCGGACGGATGTCCCCAAAATAACGGCCATGGGCTCGGGCAATTTGTTCCCACTGATCGATCTGGGTCACAAACATTCGCGTGCGGACCACATGGGACAGATCGGCCCCGGCTTTTTGCAGGGCGCTTTTGAGGTTTTCCAGGGCTTGAAGGGTTTGGGCCTCGGGGTCAGTGGGTTCGACGAGACGGCCATCGGTACCCGTACCCGTGGTTCCCGAAACGAACACCTGATTCCCGACCTTGACGGCGCGAGAGTAACCGATGATGGGTTCCCAGGTGGAACCGCTGGAAATATTTTCGCGTTTCATGTGCAATGCCTCATAATTTGTCGGAAAGGACGAGGGCGATTGTACCTGAAATCGCTGCTGGGTTACCCATTGGACGCAATTGACTGAAGGAGTGAGGGGGGTTATGAGCAGCACGGTAATGACACTGGACAAGGCAGCAGTGCGACAGGAGGCGTTGGCGGCCCGCGCCCGTATTCCCCAGGAGGAAAGGGACCGCCGCAGTCGCCAGTTACACCACTTATTCCTGTCCCATCCACGGGTGGTTCAAGCACAGTCTGTGCTGCTCTATGGCTCCATCGGCACAGAAGTAAATACTTGGCCCTTGTTGCAAACACTCCTGCAACAATCACGGCGTGTGCTTCTGCCCCGTATGGAGCGAGCCACGTCTACGCTGCGTTTGTTCGAGGTGCGGGATCTGGAGACGGATCTTGCTCCTCCGGATCGGTGGGGATTGCGTGAGCCTCTGCCGGGACACTGTCCCCCAGGAGATCTCCTGGAGGCGGATGTGATTCTGGTGCCGGGGGTGTTATTTGATGACGCGGGATTTCGCCTAGGCTATGGCGGTGGCTTTTATGACCGCTTGCTCGGGTCTGTGCCCCAGCCCCCCTTCACCCTTGCCCTGGCATTCCGTGAGCAGTGCGTGGCCAGCGTTCCCCGCGATCCCCATGATCGCCCAGTGGATCAGGTCATGAATGACGATGGAGCCTTTCCCCTGCAGCAGGCGAGGTCACTATGACCGATATGGAAAGAATCTCCAAAGTCATGGCCAGTCGCGGACTCTGTTCGCGGCGCGAGGCCGACGAATGGATCGAACGTGGCTGGGTTCAGGTGGATGGCGTGACGGTGACGCAGTTGGGCTCCAAGATGGCCCCGCAACAAACCTTGACCATCGCCTCTGCTGCGCGGAAGTCTCAAGGTCGTCAGGTCACCCTCCTGTTACATAAGCCCATTGGGGTGGTATCCAGTCAAGCGGAGGAAGGGTACCGTCCAGCGCTGGACTTGATTACCCCAGAGACGCGCTGGTCAGAGGATGGGATGCCACTCAAATGGTCGCGCCAGATGTTTCAGGGCATGGCGACGGCGGGTCGTCTCGATATCGATTCCACCGGATTGCTGGTGTTTACCCAGGACGGACGCGTTGCCAAGACGCTCATTGGGCCCGAGTCCACGGTGGAAAAAGAATATTTGGTACGGGTCGAGGGCGGGTTGTCAGCGCAAAATCTGGCCCGACTCAACCATGGCTTGAGCCTGGATGGGCGGCTCTTGCGCCCCGCACGGGTCCATTGGCAGAATCGCGATCAACTGCGCTTTGTCTTGCAGGAAGGGCGTAAGCGGCAGATTCGACGGATGTGTGAACTGGTAGGATTGCGCGTGGTGGGATTGAAAAGAGTACGGATCGGTGGCGTGACTTTGGGCCATTTGCCCCTGGGGCAGTGGCGCTTTTTGGCAACGGATGAAACCTTTTAATCAGGGTTAGGGAGGATACATGGACTATCACGCACCGCTCGCCGACATGGCTTTTGTGGTCAAGGAACTGCTGGGCCTGGACGAAACCCGTAAGATGCCAGGCTTTGAAGAGGTCAGCGAAGAACTGTTCGATGCCGTTCAGGAAGAGTCGGCACGCTTTTCCCGCGAGGTCCTGTCCCCCCTTAATGCGGTGGGCGATCGCCAGCCGGCGACGCTTCAGGAAGGGCGAGTCGTGACCCCCCAAGGGTTTCGCGCGGCCTACCAGAAATTTCTGGAGGGGGGATGGAATGGGCTGACGTGCCCAGTGGACTACGGAGGCCAGGGGCTGCCCAATATATTTGCGGCTCCGCTGGAGGAAATGTGGCATGGTTCAAATATGGCCTTTACTCTGGGGCCCTTGCTGACCAGAGGGGCCATCGAGGCCATTCATTATGCCGGGACAGAAGCGCAGCGCCAGCGCTATTTGCCCGATCTGGTGAGTGGGCGCTGGATGGGCACCATGAATCTCACCGAACCCCAGGCGGGCTCCGATCTTGCCGCCCTACGCAGCCATGCCGTGGCCGAAGGAACGGACCATTACCTCATTACCGGGCAGAAGATATTTATTACCTATGGGGATCAGGACTGGTCCGAGAATATCATTCATCTGGTCCTCGCACGTCTGCCCGATGCTCCTGCCGGAGTGCGCGGTTTGTCCCTGTTCATTGTGCCCAAGGTGCGGGTAGATGAAGCGGCGGCAGGCATCGTCAACGATGTGCATACCGTTTCCCTCGAGCATAAACTGGGTATTCACGGCAGTCCCACCTGCATGATGAGTTATGGCGATCATGGGGGCGCTTGGGGCGAATTGTTGGGTCAACCCCATCGCGGGCTGGAACTGATGTTTGTCATGATGAATGCGGCGCGGTTTTCCGTCGGCGTGCAGGGTTTGGCCATTGCCGAGCGCGCCTATCAAGGGGCACTGGACTATGCGCGCACCCGTGTTCAAGGAATTCCGGTGGGGTCTACCGCGCTTTTGCCCATCGTGCATCATGGTGATGTGGCGCGAATGCTGGCCCAGATCAAGGCGCATATCGAAGCGGGCCGGGCTTTGGCCTATTACGCGGGGTGGATGCTCGATCTGGCACACCAGGAGACGGATGAGGCGCGCCGAACTTGGGCTCAAGCCCGTTCCGATCTGTTGACCCCCCTGGTCAAGGGACATTGCACCGAGATGGGGGTCTGGGCTGCGAGTGAAGCCTTGCAGGTGTATGGCGGCATGGGATTCATCGAGGAAACGGGGGTTGCACAACACTATCGCGATGCGCGGATTACCACCATCTACGAGGGCACCACCGGAATTCAGGCCAATGATCTGGTGGGGCGAAAACTGTTACGGGATCGCGGTCAGGGCGTACGCAATCTGCTCGAGGAAATTGCCCGGACCCTGCCACAACTGCATCAGGACCCACAGACGCCGACGGAGGTCAAAGACGGTTTGAGCGAAGTGCTGGAAATGGCGCAACGGGCAAGCCTGCATCTCCTTCAGGGGGGGGCGACCAACCCGGCGTGGGCCTTTGCAGTGGCGGTGCCATACCTGCATCTCATGAGCCATGTCGTGACGGCCTGGCTCATGGCGCGTAGCTACGCTGTGGCAACCTTGGCCCAGGGGAACCAGAGCGCAGAATTTTATGGGGACAAGAAGAATATCGTATCATTCTATATGCTCCATGTTCTGCCTCAATGCCGGACCTGGATGCAACAAATCGAGGCTCCTGCAGAAGTTCTGGATTCCGTCCAGCGCTCTTTGGTGGGGGCGTCTTTGTCGTCTTCATAAGGATTGGTATGAAAAAATTGCTTTATCAACTGGATACCGACAGCATTCCTTCGGTATTCGACAATGTGGTGGCCCATGATGGCGGTGCCGATGTGGTGGTTCCTTATGGGGGAATCACTCCGGCCAATGTTGGGCCTTTGGTGGAAGGGGCCATATTTACGCGCGGTCCCAAGGATAAAAAGAATACGGCCTTGTTCGTTGGCGGTAGCGATCTGGTGGCAGGAGAGACATTGTTCTCGGCCATTCAGAAACAATTTTTTGGGTCATTTCGGGTATCCGTGATGCTCGACAGCAATGGGGCTAATACCACTGCCGCCGCCTGTGTCGCCTATCTGGAACAGGGGCGTTCCCTGGCCGGAATGGACGCGGTGATATTGGGGGGAACGGGGCCCGTGGGGCAACGGGTGGCAGTGATGCTGACTCAGGCTGGCGCTTCGGTGCGCCTGGTGGGGCGGCAGCTGTCTCGGACCCAGGGGGTTTGCGAGCGTTTGTCTCAGCGCTTCGGCATGACCATTACCCCAGTGGAAGCGGCCGACCGCGATGCCCGCGGTGCTGCCATTCGCGATGCCGAGATTGTGGTCTCCACTGGGGCCGCCGGAGTCTCCATGCTGGAAGAGGGGCAATGGTCCCATGGGTCACGCCTCAAATTGATTGCCGATGCCAATGCCTCCCCCCCGTTGGGTATCGATGGCATTGACATGAAGGATCGGGCTACCCCACGCCATGGAGCCCTGGCTTTTGGTCCTTTGGGTTTCGGGGCCCTCAAGCTGGCCTTGCATCGGGAGTGCGTTGGTCGTCTGTTTGAATCCAACGACCAGACGCTCGATGCGGAGCAGATTTTTGAACGGGCCCGGGCTTTGCTGGCGCAAAGCTGAGTTGGGTCGTTTCAGACTCCCGGTTGACCGGGATTGACGAATTTTTAGGAGTTGATGTTATGCATGAGCAGTCTATTACCAGTTTTCTTGACCACTTGGCCAGTGCCGAGCCTACTCCTGGAGGAGGCGGTGCTGCCGCGCTGATGGGCGCCATGGGCGCCGGTTTAGTGGCTATGGTGGCGCGCGTGACTGTGGGGAAAAAGGGTCAGGAAGGCATTCAGGTGGAGATGCAGAGTCAAATTGAGGAAGCCGAGGTTCTCCGCGCCCACTTCACCACCATGATCGGAGCCGATGCTGCGGCATTTGACTCCTTGATGAAGGCTTTTAAATTGCCCAAGGACAGTCTGGATGCCATCGATCAGCGTGCGGCCGCCATTCAGGAGGGGTATAAAGGGGCTACGGAAGTGCCTCTGGAGTGTATCCGTGCCTGTTTGCGCGGCTTGGCACTGGCGCAGCGTTCCGCCCAGACAGGCCATCGTAATGTGCTCAGCGACAGTGGTGTCGCCGTTCACGCGCTGCACAGCGCATTGAAAAGTGCGGTGCTGAATGTGCAGATCAATGTTCCTACCATCAAAGACCAGACCTTCGTGGCTGCAGCTTTGGCAGAGGTGGAGCACGGCATCCGCCAGGCTGATGAACTGGCGCACAGTGCTCTGGTACTGGTGACTGCCCGCCTTTCCTAAAGATTGGCATAGTGGGGTCCACTCCCGCCTTCGGGCGGGACCCACACAATGTTTTGGCTCGGGTCCTTGATGTCGCAGGTCTTGCAGTGGATACAGTTGGCGGCATTGATTTGGAGGCGCGGGGGCGTTTCTTCATTGACGCGCACAATTTCGTAAACTCCGGCAGGACAATAGCGGGTTTCCGGTGCGCGGTAGCGTTCCCAGTTGAGCCGTACAAACCCCTCGGGATCCTTGAGCCGCAGATGGTCAGGCTGGCTTTCCTCATGGGCAGTTTGTGCCAGAAAAACCGAAGAAGCCCGGTCAAAGGACACCTGCCCATCGGGACGGGGATAATCGGGGGGGGTGCAAGCGGCGGCAGGACGTAATTTTTCGTGGTCGGCTCCATGGTGGTGCAGCGTCCAGGGAGCCCGTCCGCGCCACATCCAGCTGTCCAGCGCTGCATGGATCATGCCGGGCCATAGGCCCCAGTTGAATGCCGGACGCAGGTTGCGCACGGTGTAGAGTTCTTCTTCTACCCAAGAGGCCCGCAAGCGTACGGGATAGTCGGTACATTCCGTTGCTGTGCTTTGCTGCAGAAGCGGGAACAGAGCTTCCGCTGCCACCATGCCTGATTTCAATGCCGTATGACTGCCTTTGATTTTGGCCACATTCATGAAACCGGCACTGTCTCCCACCAGCAAACCGCCGGGGAAAGTGAGGCGGGGAATGGATTGCCATCCGCCTTCACTCAATGCCCGTGCACCGTAGGCCAGGCGACGTCCTCCGGCAAACAGGGGGCGAATCGCCGGATGGGTCTTGAAGCGCTGGAACTCTTCGAAAGGGCTGAGGTATGGGTTGTCATAGTCCAGTCCAACGACAAGCCCCACCGATACCAGATGATCTGGCATATGGTAGATCCACGATCCCCCATAGGTGTCATGTTTCAAGGGCCAGCCTACGGTATGGCTCACCTGTCCCAGGCGATGTTGTGCGGGATCGACTTCCCAGATTTCCTTTAAGCCGAGACCGTAGGTTTGGGGCTGGGACCCCTGACTCAGCCCAAAGCCCTCGATCAATTGGCGTGCCAGGGACCCACGGCATCCCTCAGCGACCACGGTTTGGCGTGCCCGCAGTTCCATGCCGGGTTGAAAGCGCGGCCCCGGTTGCCCCTCTTTCAGGCGTCCCACATCTCCGGTAATGACGCCTTGCACGGTGCCGTCAGCGCCAGTCAGAAGTTCGGTGGCGGCGAATCCCGGATAAATCTCCACACCCAGGCCTTCCGCCTGCTCTCCCAGCCAGCGGCACAAGGCCCCCAAACTGGCGATGTAATTGCCCGCATTATGCAATGCAGGGGGAGTGGGCAAGGCCCATTTCCGCTGGCGCGTCAGAAAATGAAACTCATCGTGGCTGACGGGGGTCAGCAGCGGGGCTCCGCGCTGCTGCCAGTCGGGTATCAGTTCCGTCAGGGCACGGGGTTCGATGACGGCGCCGGATAAAATATGCGCGCCGATTTCCGCTCCCTTTTCCAGAATACACACGGACAAATCCAGTCCTTGGGCCTGACTCAATTGCTTGAGACGGATGGCGCAGCCTAACCCGGAGGGTCCGGCGCCTACGATGACGACATCATATGAAAGGCTCTCGCGGGTGGTCATGGGCAGCTCATAGAGGAAAAATTAAATTATACCCTTGCCTCAGGGAACAAAATTATCCTCTTTGAGTCTATCCTTAGAACGTTTTTTCACGGTACTGAGGAATCTCTATAATGCTCTTACCCACTGCCCAAAGTTCGGTGCGCGTGTTATCTTTGGCTTCCCAATCTGCCAATCAAACCATGGTGCCTACTCCAATCGTTCCAGAAACCACCGCCCGACCGCCGAGTGAGCGCGATATCGATCAGCTTTTGGTCGAGCGTGCCCAGCGTGGAGACAAGATGGCCTTCGGTATGCTGGTCAACAAGTATCAACGCAAGCTGGCGCGTCTCGTGGGGCGCCTGGTGCGCGATCCTGGGGAAGCCGAAGATGTGACTCAGGATGCCTTTATCAAGGCCTACCGCGCATTGGGTACGTTTCGTGGAGATTCGGCTTTTTATACCTGGCTGTATCGCATCGGGGTCAATACGGCCAAAAATTACCTCATGAATCATGGACGCAAAGCAGCCCAGTCCATGGCCATGGAGGACGCCGAGTTCTCTGAGAGCAGTGAACTGGTCATGGATTTCAACACCCCGGAAGCAGAGTTGATGAGCCGTGAAATTGCCCAAACGGTGAATGACAGCATGGATGCCTTGCCGGAAGAATTGCGGACAGCCATTCGTCTGCGGGAAATTGATGGATTGTCCTATGAAGATATTGCCTTGATGATGAATTGTCCCATTGGCACGGTTCGCTCACGAATCTTTCGGGCTCGTGAGGCCATTGCGGTTCGTTTGAAACCCTTGTTGGAAGTGTCGGGGGGGAAGAGATGGTAATGGAAAATGACAAAATGGAACATCTGTCGGCCGCTATAGATGGTGAGCTGGACAAAGATAAATTCGTGGCATTGTTGGCCAAATGTAAACGGGATGAGGAATTCCATGAACAGTGGTATGCCTATCACCTCATCGGCGATATGTTGCGCGAATCGACGCTTCCGCCAGTGAGTATCCATGAGCGTGTGCTTGCCGCTCTGAAGGATGAACCCACGATTCTGCTCCCGGGCATCACCCCCCTTCCTCAGGAAACGGCGGTGACTCCGGTGCGACGTTGGTTTGCCGTGGCCGCAGCGGTTGCTGTCGTGTTTCTTACCACCGCCGTTTTGCGCCCGACGCCCCCTGCGGCATTTTTGGCCCAGACGGAGGTGGCTCCCGTTAAAAGCGAAGTCGCCTTGGCCTCACCTCCCATCGATCCAGACATCGATACCTTCGTGGCGTTACACCACCAAGGCTCCCCTTTGTCAGGGATTCAGGCGGTGGACTACACTCCCCAGACGTCGTCGGTGCGTCACTGATATCACTGCTGACAGGTTGGAGCGCCGCCCGTGGTGATCAAGATCATGAGTAGGTTATATTTATTTTTTTCCTTACTAGGGATACTGTGGGTCCATCCAGCTTGGGCTGAGCCGGACCAGGAAGATGGCCTGAGGATCTTGCGTCAGATGGGTACAGCAGCCCATGATCAGGCCTATTCCGGTGTCTACGTGATGCAACGGGGCAGCGTCATGGAATCTGCGCATGTGGCCCATGCTGTGATCAATGGGGTGGAGCGTACCCGCGTTGATATTCTCGACGGACACCCGCGCCAAATCATACGAACCGCCGAAGAGACCCGCTGCTACTACCCGATGCAAAAAAAAGTGCGTCTCGAAAAGGGGTTTACCCGTCGTCTCTTTCCTGCGCTGATCGAGGCTCCCTATGAGCATTATGCCGATTTTTATGAGGTCAGCCAGCGTGGGATGAATCGTGTGGCAGGCCGAGATTGCCAGCGTATTTACTTTCATGCGCGCGATCGCCAGCGTTATGATCATGAGTTTTGTGCGGATGCCCAGACCCATCTGATTCTCAAGGCAGTGACCTACGATTTGCAGAAACAGCCCATTGAAACCTTGTTATTTACGGAAATCAGTGAAGGTCCACGCCCCTCCGTCGATTCTCTGAAAACCACTTATGACGATGTCACCCAGTGGCAACAGGTTCATTTCCCCTTGGCGGGGGGGGACAAGGAAGCAGACCGGTGGTCGATTCCAGTGATTCCCCCAGGCTTTAAAAAGATTCTCGAAATGTCTCTGGTGGCAAAAGGCCCAAGCAGCGGAGCGATGCAGCATTGGGTGTATTCCGATGGTCTTTCCTCTTTCTCGGTGTTTGTGAAATCGGCGGAAGAAGGGGAAGGGCACGGTTCCCAGGCGCGTATTTTATCCAGTGCTCTGAGTTATTATTCGGGGTTCGTCGGGAATCAGCGGGTTGTCGTTCTGGGTGAAGTTCCCCAGGAAACCGCAGTCGCCATTGGTCAATCCATTCGTGTGAAGGAGGAAATAAGCCCATGAGGCAGTTTATCGGGATACTCGTGTCAGTCTGTTGTATGGGAATCACCACGGTTCAGGCGGAGAATTTGCCGGATTTTACGGGAATTGTGGACCATGAAGCCTCCACGGTGGTGAATATCAGTGCGGTTACCAAGCCCCATGCCAATGCGTCTCCTTCAGGCAATATTCCGGAACATGATCCCATGTTCGATTTCTTTCGTCGCTTTGGCATTCCCGTTCCGGAAATGGGCCCCCAAGGGCCAGAAGGTGGCTCAAACTCCATGGGGTCGGGTTTTATCATTCGTCCTGATGGTTATATTCTGACCAATGGTCATGTGGTTCAGGGGGCCGATGAGGTGACCGTAAAACTCCTCGACAAGCGCGAATTCAAAGCCCGAGTAGTGGGGTTGGATGCCAAAACCGATGTGGCTTTGCTGAAAATTGATGCCACGGGTTTGCCCACCGTCAAGCCGGGAGATCCGGCCAAGGCACGGGTGGGTGAATGGGTGGTGGCCATCGGCTCTCCCTTTGGTTTCGAAAGTACGGTGACCAAGGGGATTATCAGCGCCAAGGGGCGGTCCTTACCGCAGGAAACCCTGGTGCCATTTATTCAGACGGATGTCCCCATCAATCCTGGAAATTCCGGCGGACCCCTATTTGATATGCAGGGCGAAGTCATCGGTATCAATTCCCAGATTTATAGTCGTACCGGTGGCTTTATGGGGTTGTCCTTCGCCATTCCCATCGATGTGGCCTTGCAGGTGGCGGATCAACTGCGGCTCCACGGCAAGGTCAGTCGTGGCTGGCTCGGTGTAGTGATTCAGGAAGTCAGCAAGGAATTGGCGGAATCGTTTCATCTGCCCAAAGCGGAGGGAGCCCTGGTGGTTTCTGTGCAAAAAGGTTCGCCCGCCGAGCGTGCAGGCATTCGCTCCAGCGACATCATTCTCCAGTTTGATGGCAAACCGGTGACAACCCAGGCAGATCTGCCGCGTATTGTGAGCGGCATCAAAGCCGGGGACAAGGTGAGTGCCACCATTTGGCGTAAAGGAGAGGAACAGCAATTGGCCGTTCAGGTGGGGGATATGCCTGCCGAGAAAATAGCCAATGACGCCTCTTCTTCAGGTCGCACAACCATTGCGCCGCAAAGCCAGGCGGCTCGCCTGGGTCTGGCCCTGTCAGACGCGACGCCAAGCCAGAGCGGAACCTCTGGGGTGGTGGTGAACGCCGTTCAGGGGGAAGCGGAGAACATTGGACTGGCGCCGGGAGATATTATCCTGTCGTTAAACAACAATGATCTTCATTCGGTTCAGGAATTCAATCACTTGATGAAGCAGATCAAGGCGGGACACACGGTGGCCTTATTGGTGAAACGGGGCGAAGACTCTCCGGAGTTCGTGACTATTTCGGCTCGTTAATCCTAACGCCATGACTTTTTGGCTGTTTTAGGCTAGAATACAAGGGTCGTCGAGGCCTTATACGCCTCCTTTCGCTGAAGGGCATCGCAGGATGCCCTTTCTTCTATGTTTTGTTGTGGGGCCAACACCTCGGAACGCAGGCAAGGGAACAGGATGTCATTGATTCGTAATTTTTCCATCATCGCCCACATCGATCATGGCAAGTCCACCTTGGCTGATCGCATCATCCAGTTGTGCGGCGGACTGTCTTCCCGCGAAATGGAAGCCCAGGTTCTGGACAGCATGGATCTGGAGCGGGAACGGGGAATCACCATCAAAGCCCAGACTGCAGCGCTGGAGTATCGGGCGCGCGATGGGCAGGTGTATCAGCTCAATCTGATCGACACACCGGGGCATGTGGATTTTTCCTATGAAGTGTCGCGCTCCCTGGCTGCCTGCGAGGGCGCCATCCTGGTCGTGGATGCTTCCCAGGGCGTGGAAGCCCAGACCGTGGCCAATTGCTATACCGCCATCGAACAGGGGGTGGAAGTTTTTCCAGTACTGAATAAACTCGATTTGCCTTCGGCAGAGCCGGATCGGGTTATCGGTGAAATCGAGGACATCATCGGGATTCCGGCGCAGGATGCCTTGCGCGTGAGTGCGAAGACTGGGGAGGGCGTGGTGGAGGTGATCGAAGCCTTGATCACGCGCATTCCACCGCCTCAGGGGTCCATCGACAATCCGCTGAAAGCCTTGATCATCGATTCCTGGTTCGACAACTATGTGGGCGTAGTCATGCTGGTGCGCGTCATGGAGGGACAGATGCGCCCCCGCGACAAATTGCTCCTGATGTCAACCCATTCCACCCATCTGTGCGAACAGGTGGGGGTGTTTACGCCCAAATCCGTATCCCGACCCTCCCTCGGAGCGGGTGATGTGGGGTTTGTCATTGCCGGGATTCGCGAGTTGCAGGCGGCGCGGGTGGGTGACACCATTACCCTGGCGCAAAAGCCTGCCACCACCGCCTTGCCTGGGTTCAAGGAAATCAAACCCCAGGTCTTTGCCGGCCTCTATCCGGTAGAATCCAACCAGTATGATGCCTTGCGCGACGCTCTGGAAAAGCTCAAGTTGAACGATGCCTCTCTGCACTACGAACCGGAAACATCCCAGGCCTTGGGATTTTGGTTTCGTTGCGGCTATCTGGGGTTGCTGCACATGGAGATCGTCCAGGAACGGCTGGAGCGGGAATACGATATGGACCTGATTACCACGGCTCCCACCGTGGTGTATCAGGTGATATTGCAGGATGGCACCATGGAGGAAATCGAAAATCCTTCGCGCCTGCCCGATCCTTCCAAGATTTCTGAAATTCTCGAACCTATCATCACCGCCACCATGCTTTTGCCCCAGGATTACGTGGGTCCGGTGATTACCCTGTGTAATCAAAAACGCGGGGTGCAGGTGGATATGCAGTATTCGGGCCGTCAGGTGATTTTGACTTATGAGATGCCCCTCAACGAAGTAGTTATGGACTTTTTTGACCGACTGAAATCCGTGAGTCGCGGGTATGCATCCCTGGATTATGAATTCAAAACCTTTCGTCCGGCGGATCTGGTGAAACTGGATATTCTCATCAATGGCGACAAGGTCGATGCCCTCTCTTTGGTGGTTCACCGCGCCAACAGCCTTTATCGGGGGCGCGAACTGGTGGCTAAAATGCGCGAACTGATTCCCCGCCAGATGTTCGATGTGGCGGTACAGGCAGCCATTGGTGCCCATATCGTCGCGCGAGAGAATGTCAAGGCATTGCGTAAGAACGTATTGGCCAAGTGTTATGGTGGCGATATCAGTCGCAAACGCAAATTGTTGGAAAAGCAAAAGGCCGGAAAAAAGCGCATGAAGCAGGTGGGGAGTGTGGAAATTCCGCAGGAGGCATTTCTGGCCATCCTGCAAGTGGAGAGTAAATAATGGATCTATTTTATTGGGGGGTTGCCGGGCTGATTTTAACGGTACCCATCGTTGCCCTGGATGTGCTGGCCCGTATTCGTCAGCAACCCATGAACCCTGGTTTGGTCAGCCTGATTCAGGGGGCATGGCTGCTGATGTTCGTCTGTCTTTTTGGGTTATTCCTCAAATTTACCGGTTTTTCCGAAATCCTGTTGTCGGCCAGTATACTCACCGGATTGGTGGTTTTATGGGACTGGATGCGCTGGCGGCGGCGCGGAGGCAAACCAGCAGCCACCACGGACGCGCCGTGGCTGGAAATTTCCAAGAGCTTTTTCCCCGTGATTCTGGCGGTTTTTGTGGTGCGTTCGTTTTTGTTCGAACCGTTTAAAATTCCTTCCGGCTCCATGATACCCACCTTGCGCATCGGCGATTTCATTCTGGTCAACAAATTCGACTACGGCATTCGTATGCCAGTGACCAATCGGGTGCTGATTCCCGTACACCACCCAGAACGCGGTGATGTGATGGTCTTCAAATATCCTGCCGATCCCAGTACCAATTATATCAAGCGGGTGGTGGGGTTGCCGGGGGACGTGGTGACCTATATGAATAAACATCTGGTGATCAATGGCAAGGAGATTCCCATGGAACGGGATGGAACCTTTGGTGATGTGGATCAACCCATGACCTACGCGACCTTTGACCATTATCAGGAACAATTGGGCCAACATCACCATGAAGTGATTACCCTCGCATCTCAAGTGCCAGTTTTTCTCACGGAAGTGCGTGATTTTCCCGATCGTTCGGCCTGCGTTTATAGTGACGAAGGGTTTACCTGCAGGGTCCCCATGGGGCATTATTTCATGATGGGGGATAACCGTGATCGCAGTTCGGACAGCCGTTACTGGGGCTTTGTTCCCGACGAGAACATCGTTGGCAAGGCCCAACTGGTGTGGATGAACTTCGGTGATTTTCACCGCATAGGCCAGTGGATTCAGTGACCTGATGCCATGTCGACCCCCTTTCCCCTTGCCCAACTAGAACAACGCCTGGGATACGTCTTTCTTGATCAGGCACAGGCATGGCAGGCATTGACCCACCGCAGTCATTCCACACGGCATAACGAGCGTCTTGAGTTTTTGGGTGATGGGGTGCTCAATCTGGCGGCAGCGGCAGCGTTATACCAGCGCCATCCCGACTGGACTGAAGGAGAGTTGAGCCGGGTGAGGGCGGCCCTGGTCAACCGCGATGCCCTCTTGCGCCTGGCCCAAACATTGAACCTGGCCCCATTGCTGCGCTTGGGTGAAGGAGAACTGAAGGGAGGGGGAGCGCAGCGTCCATCCATTCTCGCCGATGCCGTAGAAGCCCTGTTTGGGGCAATCTTTCTGGAGGGAGGGTGGAGCGCTGCCCAACCGGTGATCGTACGTTTGCTCGCCGATATTGGTTTGGAGGAATCGTTGCCCGCCAATGGCGGCAAAGATGCCAAAACCCGTTTGCAGGAATGGGCTCAGGGGCGTCGCGGTTCACTGCCCCACTATGATTTGCTGGAAACCCTGGGAGCGGATCATGCGCCGTTATTTCGGGTGCGCTGTACTTTGCCTGAACGTGGAGTCGAAGGCACAGGGGAAGGACGAAGTCGTCGTGAAGCGGAGCAACAGGCGGCATTGAACATATTGCAGCAAGTGGAGAATTCGGGATGAAAGTAGGACGGGTGGCATTGATCGGGCGACCGAATGTGGGTAAATCCACCCTTCTCAATGGGTTGGTGGGGCAAAAACTCAGTATAACGTCGCGCAAGGCGCAAACCACACGGGTGCAGGTGCAGGGCATTTTGACCTTGACCGATGCCCAGATCATTTTTGTGGATACCCCAGGGTTTCAACAACAGTATAGTGGACTGCTATACCGTGCCATGAATCGCTCCGTGGGCGATGCCATGCGCGAAGTGGATGTGGTCCTGATGGTCTGTGAAGCCATGCGCTGGACCCCTGAGGATGAAGCCGTATTTCTCCAGATTCCCTCCCAGATCCGTCCGTTGCTGGTGGTGAATAAAATGGATCGGGCTTCTTCACCGGAAGCCCTCATGAATTATTTAAAAGCGCGTCAGGAACACCATTCCTTTGCGGAGATTTTTCCCCTGAGTGCGCTGCAGCCATCGACCTTGGAGCCCCTGATCCGTCATCTCCCTACGCGCCTTCCCGAGGGGCCACTGCAGTATGATGCCGAACAAGTCAGTGACCGCACCGAACGGTTTTTTGTGGCGGAATTCATTCGCGAACAACTCTATCGTCAACTGGGGGACGAAGTGCCCTATGCTACGGCCGTCATGATTGACCGCTTTGTCCACGAAGGGCGTCTGATCCGGATCGAGGCCACCTTGCTGGTGGACAATGCCGGGCAAAAAGCCATTATCATCGGACAACAGGGAGCACGGCTGAAATCCATCGGGACGGCAGCGCGTTTACACATGGAAAAATTTCTGGACTCCAAGGTGTTTTTGGGGTTGTGGGTGAAGGTCAAGAGTGGATGGGCGGAAGATGGCGCACTGTTGAAACAGCTGGGTCATGACTTCTGAATCGAGAGTGCGGGCCCTGGAGGATCAGGGCTTTGTTCTGCACAGTGTTCCCTGGCGTGAAACCAGTTTGGTGATAGAGGTTTTCACGTCCCGTTATGGACGATTTTCCATGGTAGCGAAGGGCGCAAGACGCCCCCGTTCGGCCTTGCGTGGGGTGGTCCAGCCCTTTCAGCCGTTGCGCCTGATATGGTTTGGACAGCACAGCACGTTACGCACCCTAAAGAGCGCCGAATGGCTGGGAGGGTTGCCGCTGCTACAGGGCCGTGCCTTGTTTTGCGGTTTTTACCTCAACGAATTATTGTTGCGCCTGGTGGCCCGTGAAGAGGGGCTCGGCGAGTTATTTTTGGCTTACCGGGAGGCCCTGCAACGCCTCTCGCAGGAGTCGGGGCAGGAGCCCATATTGCGCGATTTCGAATATGCCTTGCTTCGTGTCATGGGGGTGGCCCCCTCATTTTCCCAAGAATCCCTCAGCGGTCGTCCGCTGGAAGCCGAGGAAATTTACGGATTTGACGCTGACGGAGCTGTGGTCACTTTGGGTTCGGGGACGCGGAATACAGTACAATGCCACGGCAAGACCTTGCTCGATATGGCCCAGGGGCGGTTTGAGGATGCGCGCTCCCTGGTTGAAAGCAAAAATGTCATGCGTTGGCTTCTCCGGCATCATCTCGGGGGCCAGGAACTACACACCCGTCGCATATTACAGGAGTTACCCCCTCTATGATCCAGTTGGGTATCAATATCGATCATATCGCCACCCTGCGTCAGGCCCGTGGCACCCGTTATCCCAGCCCGGTCCGGGCTGCATTGCTCGCTGAATATGCTGGAGCAGATGCCATTACGCTGCATTTGCGCGAGGACCGGCGCCATATTCAGGACCGTGACCTGGAAATTCTGCGTGAGGTGTTGTCTGTCCGCATGAATCTGGAAATGGCCGTTACCGACGAAATGCTCGCCATTGCGACGCGTGTGCGCCCACATGATGCCTGTCTGGTTCCCGAGCGCCGCCAGGAACTGACCACCGAAGGGGGGTTGGATGTGGTGCAACACTTTGACCGAGTGCGTCATGCCTGTTCTGTATTGGCTGATGCCGGTGTGCGTGTCTCGCTGTTTATCAACGCGGACCATGCGCAGTTGGATGCTGCTCAGGCGGCGGGGGCCCCGGTGGTAGAACTGCATACGGGACATTATGCTGAACTGGAAGATGAAGGGGCGCAGCGCAACGAAATCGAGCGTTTGCGAGAGGCCACGGAGTACGGGACGACATTGGGGTTGCGGGTCAATGCCGGCCATGGTTTGAATTATCACAATACTCGACCTATTGCTTCCATGCCGTTGATTAAAGAGCTTAACATTGGTCATGCCATTGTGGCCCATGCGCTTTTTGTGGGGTGGGAAGCGGCGGTGCGGGAAATGAAAGCCCTCATCTGCGGAGCTTCTGCATGATCGTCGGGTTGGGCGTGGATCTGGTTTCTGTGGAACGCATTTCTGGGGTGTGGCAACGCCATGGGGAACGCTTTCTGAGTCATATCTTAACTCCGGGAGAGCGCCAGCAGTTTGCTAGGGAAGCTCCCTCCATACGCTTTCTGGCCAAGCGTTTTGCTGTCAAGGAAGCGTTTTCCAAGGCCCTGGGCATGGGCATGCGTTCTCCCGTGCAATGGAACGCCATCGGCACGGGCCACGATGATCTGGGAGCTCCCCAGGTGATCTTGGAAGAACCCTTGAAATCCTTTGTCCAAACCCGTGGAATTGACCATATTTGGGTGAGCGTGAGCGATGAAAAAACCCATGCCATGGCCTGCGTCGTTTTGGAGGGCGCATGACCAATGGTCCGGTGATGTTGGATGTGGCCGGACTGGAGATTCAGCCCGAGGAACGCGAGTTATTGACACACCCTGCCACGGGTGGGGTGATTCTCTTCACGCGGAATTATGAGTCTCCAGTACAGCTCCAACGATTGACCCAGGCTCTGAGGCAGATCAATCCCGACCTGGTGGTGGCGGTGGACCATGAAGGGGGCCGAGTGCAACGTTTCCGCGAAGGGTTTACCCCCATTCCCGCCATGGGCCTGCTGGGTCAGGAAGCAGACCGCGATGGGGCTGCGGCAGAGCGCTGGGCTGAGGCCTGTGGGGAAGTCATGGCCTGGGAGTTGGCCCAACGGGGGGTGGATTTTTCATTTACCCCGGTGCTCGATCTCGATTATGGCCATAGTACCATTATTGGCAATCGCGCCTTTCACCGCCAACCGCCAGTGGTCAGCAGACTGGCACAGGCCCTGTGTCGCGGACTGCAGGCTCAAGGCATGGCGGCAGTGGCGAAACATTTCCCCGGGCACGGCTTTGTGGAAGTGGATTCCCATCTGGGTTTGCCCACGGATGAGCGGTCTCTGGAGCAACTCGAGCATGAGGATCTGGTGCCTTTTGCTGCCCTGATTCGTTCTGGGGTAACAGCCATCATGCCAGGCCATTTGTTATTTCCCCAGGTAGCGCCTGAGCCCGCGGGGTTTTCGCCGTTCTGGTTAACGACAGTGTTACGTCACAAAATGGGATTCTCGGGCATGATCGTGAGTGATGATTTGACCATGGGTGGAGCTGCAAGGTGCCGATCCATAGAGGCGCGTGCGCATCAGGCACTGGCAGCAGGATGCGATGGGGTGCTGGTATGCAATGATTCGGCAGCGGCGGGGCGGGTTCTGACAGCATTGGAAACTTTTTCCGAATCTCCGCAACCACGCGTTCCATGGCGGGTATTGCGTCAGCGTGCCGAGAAATTGTCGGCAGAGCGCTATCAGGATGCGGTGCGCGTGCTGCAGCAACAGGGGGCATGATTCATGGGATTGGGGCATTCTCACAGACATCACGGTGGCGCACATTCCCATTCGGCTGCGGCGACGCCGGTAGCCTCCGAGCATCTGTACCATGATCCCGCAGATCATGTGCATCATGGCGCTCGACCGGCCACTACCCGTGCCATGATTGCGGCGTTGGTATTGACCACACTGTTTGCTGCAGTGGAAGGCTTTACCGGCTGGTGGTCGGGATCCCTGGCCCTGCTTTCCGACTCTGGACACATGGTGTCGGATGCCTTATCCCTGGGGTTAGGCACTCTGGCGGTGTGGATCGGCAAGCGCCCTCCCAGTCAACGCCACAGTTATGGTCTGCAACGAGCGGAAATCATCGCCGCATTGTTGAATGGATTACTGCTACTCGGGGTGATCATCGTCATCGCTGTTGAAGCGTTTTCGCGGATTACCCACCCCCAACCCGTACAACCCTTGCCCGTCATGGGGGTGGCAACTTTGGGCATGATTCTCAATGCCGTCAATGGATGGATTTTGTCACGCATGGAAAAGGGCCTCAATACGCGGGCTTTACTGATTCATGTGTTGGGGGATTTTTTGGGCTCCCTGGCGGCATTGGTGGCGGGGGTAATCATCTGGCAAACCGGCTGGATGCCCATCGATCCCTTGTTGTCCCTAGTGGTGGCAGGGCTGATGTTGAATTCCACGGTTCAGATTCTGTCGGAATCGTTGCACGTCTTGATGGAGGGTGTTCCCGATTCGATTTCCCTGGGTGAGGTGGGAGATAAGCTGACCCATACTCCTGGCATCATCGCTGTTCACGATCTGCATATCTGGACATTGACCTCGGGGATGATGGCGCTTTCGGCCCATATTGAAGTGGACAATCTGGAAGATTGGCCACATTTGCTGGAAACGTTGCGGGGCATGTTGATGGGTGATCATGACATCGATCAGATCACCTTGCAGCCAGAATTGCGGCGGAGCCATGGCTGAAACGGATTCGGTGGCATCGTTTCGAGAAACGTTGCCCCCTCGTCCTGGAGTCTATCGTTATTTTGATGCCCAAGGCCAACTCTTGTATGTGGGCAAAGCCCGCAACCTGAAGCGACGGGTCAATTCCTATTTTCAACGGGAGTCAGAGAACCCACGTATTCGCCTGCTGGTTTCCCTGATTGCAGACATTCAGGTGACCTTGACGGTGTCAGAAACGGAAGCGTTGTTGTTAGAGAGCAATCTCATCAAAACCCATCAACCGCGTTTCAATATCCTCTTTCGGGATGATAAAAGCTACCCTTATCTGCAGATCACAGCCCATGATTCGCCTCGTTTGGCGTACTATCGCGGCAAACTTTCCCCCCCCCACGCGTATTTCGGTCCCTATCCCAATGCGTGGGCTGCCCGGGAAGCCTTACAGCATCTGCAGAAACTTTTTCTCCTGAGAACCTGTGAAGACAGCGTATTCCGCCATCGTACCCGCGCCTGTCTGCTGTATCAGGTCAAGCGCTGTTCTGGACCGTGCGTCGACCATATCACGCCCGACGAGTATGGCAAAGCCGTGGAATTGGCGAAGGATTTTCTGGCTGGGCGGGAAAGTCAGGTGTTGACGGAGTTGCGCGAAACCATGAATCAGGCCGCTGAGGCCATGGAATACGAACGTGCAGCGCGCTTGAGGGATCGCCTGGCACTGATTCAGCAGGTGCTGGCGCAGCAAACGGTGACCACGGGAACGGCTCGGGATGTGGATATCCTGGCCTTGATCCAGCGCGACGGGGAAGCCATTCTCAATTTGACCATGATTCGCCAGGGGCGCCATATTGGGGACCGCAATGTGTTTCCCGAGCATGCTCAGGCGTTCTCTCTGAATGACATTCGGGATGCTTTTCTCAGCCACCATTACGAAGATCACCCACCCCCCCGTTTGCTGGTATCCAATCTGGATGCACCCCCCCCC
>JAAGNR010000054.1 GCA_010435995.1 Ferrovum sp.
CCCGGTTCCTACTCCGGTGCAATCTCCTGACATGTTATTGAAGTCAACTCCGAATACGACTTCTGTTCCCAGTGGTCAGGAATTCGCCGTTCCCCCTTCTTCTCCCTGAGTTCATTGGTTATGAATGACACGTTTCTGTCCTTTGGGCTACACCGCCCCCCTTCTGATCCATCGTTGCATCTGGAGGCAGTGTCACTGAATGCTGTGGCCAGAGACTATGGCACTCCTTGTTTTGTCTATTCCAAAGCGGCTATTCTGGCGGCCTATCAGGAATATTGCCATGCATTTCAGGGGTTTTCACCGTTGATTTGCTACGCTGTCAAGGCCAATGCCAATCTTGCGATTTTGCGTTTGTTGGCGCGTCAGGGGGCGGGATTTGATATCGTTTCTGGGGGGGAACTCTATCGTGTGCTAAAAGCGGGAGGTGAGGCACAAAAAGTGGTGTTTTCCGGGGTCGGGAAATCGATCAAGGACATGGATGAAGCGCTTATGGCGGGCATTCTCTGCTTTAATGTGGAGTCTTCCGCCGAATTGCGACGATTGGCTGAGCGTGCCCAAGTGCTGGGGGTGAGGGCACCTATTTCGGTACGCGTCAATCCGGAAGTGGATGCTCAAACTCACCCCTACATTGCCACGGGTTTGAGAAGCAGCAAATTTGGCGTCGATGCGGCCACGGCGCGAAGGCTTTATCGGGAAGCGGCAGATTCTGCATATCTTCGGGTGGTCGGCATCGATTGTCATATCGGTTCCCAGATTACGACTCTTGAACCTTTTTTGGAAGCGACGGACAAAATTCTGGAGCTGGTTCATCAACTGGAGCAGGATGGGATTTCTCTAGATCATATCGATCTTGGTGGCGGAGTGGGTATTCACTACCAAAACGAGACGCCGCCTGCATTGATCAATTATGCCCTAGCATTGAGCCAGCGGTTACATGACTTCAAGGGGCGTCTGCTATTTGAGCCTGGTCGTCGGATTGTGGGGAATGCGGGAGTTCTTCTGACGCGAGTGGAGTACCTCAAGGATATTCCGGACCGTCAATTGGCCATTGTGGACGCGGGCATGAATGATCTTATGCGTCCTTCGCTTTATCATGCATGGCATGACATTGTTGCCGTTGAGGAGCGCTCAGTGACGACCAGTTCTTTGGTGGATGTGGTGGGGCCGGTGTGCGAATCCAGCGATATTTTGGGAACCCAAAGAAATTTGGCACTGGAGCAGGGAGACTTGCTGGCCATTCTTTCAGCGGGGGCCTATGGGAGTTCCATGGGTTCCCAGTACAATGCTCGTCCTAAACCCCCAGAACTTTTGGTAGATGGGGACACGGTGACCCTAATTCGCCAGCGTGAGACCTATGATGACCTCATCCGTCATGAGAACGTCGGTGATTGATTTCTCTCGAGTCAGCGCATGAAGTAATCCAAAAATAAACCGCTAAAGATGCTGGCACCCACCCAGTTATTATGGAGAAAGGCGCGAAAACAAGCATCACGATGACGCTGGCGAATCAGTCCATAGTGATAAATTGCGATACAAGCTGCTCCTGTCAGGCCGATGTAATAGAAATTACCTAATCCCGCTTTTTGGCCCACCCAAAATAATAATCCGAGGCTGATGCCGTAACACAGCATGATGATGGGCACATCCCAGTGCTCGAAGAGCAGTGCTGAGGAATGGATGCCCAAGAGGCGATCATCTTCGCGATCTACCATGGCGTATTCGGTATCGTAGGCGATAGTCCATGCCACATTAGCCAGCATTAAAATCCATGCCAATCCGGGGACTTGACCCAGGGTGGCAGCAAACGCCATGGGAATGCCAAAGCCGAAGGCAATGCCGAGATAGGCCTGGGGTAGGGGAAAAAAACGTTTGGTCAAAGGATAACTGGCAGCCAGAAAGAGGGCGGGCAATGATAATTCAAGGGTCAGGAGGTTGCGCGTCAGCACCAGCAAAAGGGAGGCAAAACTGAGTACGGCGACCAGTCCCAAGGCCTCCTTGAGGGTGACCTCTGCGGCAGCCAAAGGGCGTAAACGTGTACGTTCGACAAATGGGTCGACTTTGCGATCCGCAATATCGTTCATGACACATCCTGCCGAGCGCATGAGCAGGGTGCCGACGCCAAAGACCAGTAGATTGTCCCAAGAGGGATGACCTTCACTGGCCAGCCACAATGCCCAGAGCGTAGGCCAAAGCAACAGCAGGGTGCCAATAGGTTTATCCAGACGCATCAGGCGCCAGTAGGCGTTCCAGCGAGATCGAAAGGGCATGGGTCAGACTCTCAGGAAAGGTTGGCGTGATCCCAGCCAATGGGTGGCGTGGGTTTGTGCTTGTGTTGGGTCGCGGCTCAGCCAGTTTTGGGCATAGGCCTGAGCTTGGGCGACCAGATCGATGTCTGTCAGAGGATCGGCAAAGCGCAAAAAGGCGAGGCCGCTCTGGCGTGCGCCGAGATAGTCACCTGGTCCGCGCAACAGCAGATCCTGGCGGGCAATTTCGAAGCCATCGGTATGTTCATAAATGATCTTTAGTCGTTTCCGGGCGTTCTCTCCCAAGGGAGGTTGATACAGCAGCAGGCAGGTCCCTGCATGTTGGCCACGGCCAACGCGTCCTCGCATCTGGTGCAGTTGGGCTAGGCCCATGCGTTCGGCATGCTCGATGACTATGACGGTGGCGTTGGGAACATCTACTCCTACCTCGATGACGCTGGTGGCTACGAGCAGATCCAGATTCCCTTGTAAAAAGTCATTCATGACGGCAGATTTTTGCGTTCCCGGCATACGGCCATGAAGCAGGCCACAACGCAGTTCAGGGGCGCTGATACAGAGCTCGCGAAAAGTGGTTTCAGTGTTTTGCAACGACAGGGCTTCTGATTCTTCGATCAGGGGGCAGACCCAGTAGGCTTGTCCCCCTTGATGACAGGCATGGCGCACCCGCTCGATGACTTCGTGGCGACGTCCGGCAGTGATCAGTTTGGTTTGAATACCTTGCCGTCCCGGGGGGAGTTCGTCAATGATCGAGACATCCAAGTCGGCATAGTAACTCATGCTCAGACTGCGAGGAATGGGGGTGGCGCTCATCATGAGTTGATGAGGTTGTTGAAGTTCTTGCCCTTTTTTGTGCAGGGCAAGACGTTGAGCAACGCCAAACCGATGTTGTTCATCGATGATGACCAACCCCAGAGTCTTGAATATGACTCGCTCCTGAATGAGGGCATGGGTCCCCACGATAAGGGGAGATTTTCCTTGGGCAATCTGTTCTAGAGCATGATTCTGGTCGCGGGTTTTGAGCTGGCCGGTGAGCCAGGTGGTGACAATTCCGTGTGGCGCCAACACGGTTGCTATTTTGCTGAAATGTTGCTGAGCCAGCAACTCGGTAGGGGCCATCAATACGGCTTGCCATCCGGCTTCTATGGCTTGCACGCAGGCAAGTGCTGCAATGATGGTCTTGCCGCAGCCCACGTCTCCTTGAAGCAAGCGATGCATGGGTTGGGTGCGTGCAAGATCCTGGCGGATTTCTGTGAGAACCCGCTGTTGTGCAACGGTCAGCGTAAAGGGTAAAGCGGACTCAACTTGGCGCACCAGCGTACCCCCAGAAGAAAAGCAGGGGGCTGCCAGCGTTTGACGCAACTGACGTTGCCATTGCATCGACAACTGTTGTGCCACCAGTTCTTCAAATTTAAGCCGATGCCACAGATGGGGGCCGAGGGCGTCCCATGATTCAGGATAATGAAGGGTTTTTAAGGTTTGTGACAAGGACAGCCAATTGTTTTGTGCCATCAATTCTGGCGGAAGGGTTTCATTCAGAGCCAGACATTCGAGGGATTGTGCGATACAGCGACGCAGCGTTGATTGGCTCAAGCCGGCCCGGGTGGGATAGACGGGGGTCAGCGTGGTGGGCAAGGTTTCTTGTGGAAGGTATCGTTGAAATCGGGGGTGAATCATTTCTGGGCCATGAAAACCGGCACGCAATTCGCCGTAGAGGCGAATTTCAGATCCGGGTGCCAATGTTTTGAGATGGCTCGGGAAAAAGTGCAGAAAGCGCACCAGCAGTTCACCGCTGTCATCCCGCATACGGACTTTCAAGGTGCGTTTGGGGCGGTTCTGGATTTCGTGATCTAGTACGCGTACCACCAGACTGCCGGAATTTCCAGGGGGAAGGCTGGCTACAGTGTACAGTTGACTCTCATCTTCGTAACGTAGGGGCAAATGGAGTGCCAGATCAAACAGGGATTCCAGGCCCAAAGCATGCAGATGGGCGGTGACTTTGGGGGTCAGGCCCATGTGGGATAGGGGGGTGGTGGGGGGGAGGTGAGCAGCCATCGCTGGTGGGTTATGGTCCCTGGGTCAGCCAATTTTCGGCTTGCACCAGAGCTTCTGGCAATCCCAGCAATATCAGGATATCACCGGCTTCAAGACGGGTTTCTCCCTCAGGATGAGTCCCTTTGAGCCCACGTCGCCGCAAGGCGGTGACTTCCACACCCCACTGAGCCAGTGGAATATCCTGAAGTTTCTTGCCACTGGCATGGCTGGTTTCCAGTATAGGTAAGCTATGAAGTCGCGGTTGATCGAGGCGATTATTCTCTGTGGAATCATCGGTCAATCCATGGAAAAACCCGCGCATCAGTTGGTAGCGTTCGGCACGCACTTGACGAATACGTTTCAATACTCGCGCCAGAGGGACGCCGAGTTCGAGCAGAGCATGACTGGCCAGCATCAGCGACCCCTCGAGAATTTCCGGAACCACCTCAGCGGCGCCTGCTTCCTTGAGACGATCCAGATCACTATTGTCGCGGGTACGAACGATCACTGGGATGGTCGGTTTGAGTTCCCGCACCAAGGCGATGATGGCCAGTGCCAGAGGAGTATTGGAAAAGCTGACGATGACTGCCGAGGCTCGATGGAGTCCTGCAGCAATCAGGACCTCTTGGCGACTGGCGTCTCCAAATACCACGGAATCTCCTGCTTCAGAGGCGCTTCTCACCCGTTGTGGGTCATTGTCCAGAGCGATGACAGCGATTTCTTCTTGTTCCAGAAAGCGTGACAGATTTTGACCGCTACGGCCGTATCCACAGACGATCACATGGCGTTGAACACCGTAACTTCGTGCCGCAAGTTCGTGTAGGGCCACGGCACGCAGTGCCCATTCGTTTTTGCATATAAAGAGCACGATGCGATCACTCATCAGCAAAATAAAGGGAGATAACACCATGCTGATGAGCATGGCTGCCAGAATCACCTGCAGCGGAGCTTCTGGAATCAGGCGCATGCCTTGAGCTTGGGCCAATAGGACAAAGCCGAATTCTCCTGCTGGAGCCATGGCCAATGCGCTGCGCAGGGCAACAGAGTCCTGTTCCCCAAGCAAGCGGGCAGGTACATATACCAATAGTAACTTGGCGAGCAACAGCGATACCAGAGTGATTAGGACCCAGGGCAGATAATGGATGACGATGCCCACATCCAGTAAGGTTCCGATGGTAATAAAAAACAGGCCAAGGAGGACATCGCGGAAAGGTTTGATATAGTCTTCCACTTGGTAACGATAATCGGTTTCCGCCAGCAATACTCCTGAAACAAACGCTCCCAGAGCCAGGGATAATCCGGCATACTGGGTGATCCAGGCCATGAAGAGGATGACCCACAGGACGTTCAGCAGGAACAGTTCGGACGATCTTTGGCGGGCTACCCAGTGGAACCAGTGCCCCAATCCTTTCTTGCCAATACCCAGCAGCAACGATAGCAATAGTATGGCTTTGAGTCCCGCCATCAACATCAAGGTGGGAAGTTGTCCGGTAGGGTTGCCCAAGGCGGGAATGAGGACCAGCAATGGCACCACAGCCAGATCCTGAAATAGCATCATGCCCATAATGCGTTGACCGTGAGGCGATTTCAGTTCGGAGCGTTCGGTCAGCAAACGAGAGATGATGGCAGTGGACGATAGGGACAGTGCGCCAGCAAACACCAAGCTTCCTTGCCACGAAATTCCGGCGACCCAACTGAGGCCGTAGACCAGCAGGAAGGTCAGGCCCATCTGCGCGCTGCCAAGCCGGAAGACGGTGCGCTGCATGGCGATCAATTGCGGCAAGCTGAATTCCAGACCTACGGTAAACATCAGAAATACCACGCCAAATTCGGCCAGATTCTGGGTGCCGGTGCCTGGCGGAATCCATCCGGCAGCATGAGGTCCGATGAGGATGCCTGTCAAAAGGTACCCCAGCATGGCGGGTAGTCGTAAGGCGCGAAACAAGGCAACGCTGAAAGCGGCAAGCAGTAGTAACAATAAAATCAGTTCAAGGGTATCGGTCACAAACTTGTCCGGGTTGGTTCAATGATTCAGCGGATCATCCGCGAAAGTATTATTTTGGCATGGATTTGAACGGAAACTTGCGGAGTAAGTCTGTGCTTCCTCATTTCACAGGCTTCTGTCCTCAAGTATAATCACCTCATGAGAAAAATTCGCCCTGTATCCACTCCCCCCCTGTCAAGTGAGCAGTTGTTGCTTATGGCACGCGAGGTTTTGGAGATTGAAGCTGATGCGCTGCACCAGTTGTCTTTACAACTCGACCAGAACTTTATGGCGGCACATCACTTGCTCTTAGGATGCCGTGGACGTATCGTGGTGAGCGGGATGGGAAAATCGGGGCATATCGGCGGGAAAATTGCTTCGACCCTGGCCAGTACGGGGAGTCCGGCATTTTTTATGCATCCTGCTGAAGCCAGCCATGGCGATCTGGGAATGATCGTCGCAGAAGATGTGCTTTTGGCTTTATCCAACTCGGGGGAAAGTGAGGAATTGCTGGCCATCGCTCCCTTACTCACGCGTCGCGGAACAGCTCTGTTGGCGATTACGGGCAATGCACAGTCGCGTTTGGCGCGGCTTGCGGACGTTCATCTCGAGGTGAAGGTTGCGCGTGAGGCTTGCCCTTTAAATTTGGCACCTACCGCCAGTACCACTGCGGTGCTTGCTTTGGGTGATGCTTTGGCATTGAGCTTGCTCGAAGCACGCGGGTTTTCTGCGGAAGATTTTGCGCGCACACATCCTGGAGGGGCTTTAGGCCGGCGTTTGCTTCTTACAGTGGGGGAAATCATGCATCAAGGCGTGCAGGTTCCACAAGTTACTCATCAGGCCACTGTGGGAGAAGCACTGCGTGAAATGTCCGATAAAGGTTTGGGAATGACTGCGGTAGTGCAGGATACCGGGCAGATGTTGGGGGTGTTTACCGATGGCGATTTGCGTCGTGCTCTGGAGAAAGGTTCGGCGACCTTGCTGACGGATCGGGTGGCTTCATGGATGAGCCATCACCCCGTGGTGACGGATTCTGCCGAGTTGGCTGCTACAGCAGCTACACTGATGCAGGAGCGAAGTATTTTTGGCTTGTTCGTAGTGGATGACGGGCGACTGGTGGGGGCGTTCAATATGCATGATTTAATGCGCCATGGCATTGTCTAAGGTAGCATGATAGAACTGACTCAAAAAGAACTCGCACACCGAGCTCGGAGCATTCGTCTGGTTGCGTTTGACGTGGATGGGATTCTGACGAACGGAGCCTTGACGTTCACCGAGCGTGGCGAAGAGATCAAAAATTTCCATGCGCGCGATGGGCTCGGTCTCAAGCTGCTACAGAATAGTGGATTGATATTAGCGCTGATTACCGGACGGCGCTCTCCCGTGGTCACCTTGCGTGCGCAGGAACTGGGAATTTCTCTAGTCCATCAAGGGGTCCATGACAAAAGAAAGGTGGCTGAGGAAATTCTCGGGGAGTTGGGCTTACACTGGGAGCAGATGGCTTATATGGGCGACGATTTGCCGGACTTGTCTACGCTGCGCCGGTGCGGATTGGCCTTGACAGTGCCCGAAGCTCCCCCAGAGATCCGGGCGGTGGCTCATTGGCTGTCTCCAGTGGGAGGGGGCCATGGGGCTGCACGTGCGGCGGCAGCTTGGTTACTGGCGGCACGGGGTGAATGGGAGGACACCGTGGCGCGATGGGTCGATTAGGACACAACATCGAGGCATGGATCCCCGTGGGGGTGGCTTTATTGCTGGCCATGGTCACGCTTTGGCTATGGCGAGTGGTGGATGGCAATGGTCCCCTGGGACAACAGGCGTTACGGCATGAGCCGGATCTCATCATGAGCGATTTTCAGGCGCAGCAATTGGGCGAAGATGGGCGTGTTCGTTACACCCTCGATGCGCTGAAAATGGTACATTACCCAGATGATGATACTTCCCACTTCGAGACGGTACTATTTACCTCTTATGATCCAAAATCTCCTCCTGTGGCGGTGCGTTCGGAGCGTGCGGTGCGTTCAGAACGACGTGATGAAGTGGTATTCACGGGGCATGTGGTGGTGACACGACAACCGGCTGTTGATCAACCCATGACCATTATGAGAACCTCCATTTTGACGGCCTATCCCCAGCGTGGTCTGGAAAAAACGGATCAACCTGTAGTCGTCGATTATGGCCATGATCATTTGACCGCTAACAGTATGATCATTGATAACAAAACGAAAGTAGCGCAGTTTACCCATGCCAAAATTCTTTATCATCCGCCTGCTCGTCATCCTTGATCTTGGACTGACGCTGGGTTCTTCCTTGGCCCATGCAGAAAAAACTGATCGCGATCAGCCGGTTAATATCGAATCGGATAGGATGACTGCGGACGATAATAAGAAAGTGACGTATTTTGAAGGACGGGTGATACTGATCCAGGGGACAATCCATCTGACGGCGGATCACATGACCGTACGCGAAGATCCGCAGGGAATGAAGTACGCTTCGGCCTATGGTAATCCCGTGACATTTCGTCAGAAGCGCGATGGGGTCGATGAATGGGTGGATGGCAAGGCACAGCATGCGGAGTATAACGGCAAGATAGAACGCCTTGAGTTGTTTGATCATGCGGTGGTGCATCAGGGTTCTGACGAAATCAAGGGAGATTATTTGTCTTACGATACCAAAACCGAGTTCTTGCGCGCCAACGGAGTCGCGGACTCGGCGAACGGTTCTGTACCTGGGCGGGTACATGTGATATTTCAGCCCAAAAAGGATGAGTCTCCTTCGGCGCAAGGAGTCGCTCCTGCTCCTCCTTCACCCGAGGATAAGGGGGCACCCTTGATACTCAAACAGGACTTGACCCCATGAGTCAACTGCGTGCAGAAAGGTTGGTGAAGCGCTACCGTTCTCGTCAAGTGGTACGAGACGTGTCATTGACCGTGGAGAATGGCGAAGTGGTGGGGTTGCTCGGGCCCAATGGAGCGGGCAAAACCACCTGTTTCTATATGATCGTCGGTCTGGTTCCTCTGGATGGCGGGGAAATCACCATGGATGGCGTGCGTCTCAGCGCCTATCCCATTCATCAGCGCGCACGCATGGGCTTATCCTATCTTCCGCAGGAAGCCTCTATTTTTCGGCGCATGACGGTGCAGGAAAACATTCGTTCTGTGCTTGAATTGCGTGATTTGTCCGATTCGGAGTGCCAACTGGAATTAGACCAATTGCTGGAAGAATTGCACATCGGTCATTTGCGTGATAATTCTGCGGTGAGTTTGTCTGGTGGCGAGCGGCGCCGTGTAGAAATTGCTCGGGCATTGGCCACCCGTCCTCGTTTCATCCTGCTTGATGAGCCTTTCGCTGGGGTGGATCCCATTGCGGTGATGGATATTCAACAGATTATCCGATTTTTGAAAAACCGCGGGATTGGAGTGCTGATTACGGATCATAATGTACGTGAAACCTTGGGAATTTGTGATCGAGCTTACATCATCAGTCAAGGCGGAGTGCTGGCGGCAGGGAAGCCAGATGAAATCGTCTATAATGAAAGCGTGAGAAAGGTCTATCTTGGTGAAAACTTCCGTCTCTGAAGCATGAAGGTCCAACTCCAGCTCAGAACAACTCAACAACTGACACTGACGCCTCAACTGCAGCAGTCGATTCGTTTATTGCAACTGTCGACCCAAGAGTTGGATGAGGAAGTCGAGGAGTTTCTACGCCTCAATCCCTTGTTGGAGCGTGAAGAGGGGCAGATCGAAGACTCCAATCCGAGTGGCGCTGCCCGTGATGAATCGACGGGTTCGGACGATCGCGATTCTACGACGTCCAACGCCGAGTCGTCGGGGACGGAAGAATGGAGCCTTGAAGAGGGAGGTCGCTCGGGTAGTGCCGAAGATGACCGAGATGGCCCTTCTCTGGCAGAGCTGGAAATGACTGTTGTGACGTTGCGCGATCACCTCATGGGGCAGGTGCGCTTGTTACCTTTGGCTGCACGGGATCAGGAGTTGATCTCGTTGCTGGTCGATCATCTGGATGATGACGGCTATCTGCGCACACCACTAGAGGAGTTACTGGACGCCATCCCTCAGGGACTGTCACCGGTGGAATTGGATGAACTGCAAGTGGCGCGACGCGTACTTCAGTCATTGGAACCTACGGGAGTGGGGGCTCGTGATCTGGCGGAATGCATAGACCTGCAATGGCAGTCCAGTGATGATGGCATTGCGGACAAGCAGTTGGGCCATTGTTTGCTGCAGCATCTCGATTTGCTGGCTTCTCACGATTACAGCCGATTACAGCGAGTTTTGGGAATTACGGAAGAAAGGTTGCGGCAATTACAGCAACGATTGGTACAATTCGACCCCCGTCCCGGATCCCAATATCAGTCAGTGGAGACACGCTTTGTGGTCCCTGATGTGGTGGTGCGGCGGACTGCCAGTGGGTGGAAAGCAGCGCTTAATCAGGAAGTCATGCCGCGTCTGCGCATCAGTGCACTCTACAGCCATATTTATCGAGATTCTGCGGGGCATACGGTTTTGGCTCAGCAATTGCAGGAAGCACGGTGGTTGATCAAGAATATTCATCAGCGTTTTGATACTATTCTGCGGGTTTCCCAAGCCATCGTTCAGCACCAGAGAGGGTTTTTCGAACACGGTGAGGTGGGCATGAAACCTTTGGTGTTGCGTGAAATTGCCGATTCTTTGGGGTTGCACGAATCCACCGTCTCGCGGGTGACGACGCAAAAATTCATGTTGACCCCACGGGGTCTGTTCGAATTAAAATACTTCTTTAGCAGTCAGGTGGGCACGGAGAGTGGGGATGGAGTATCTTCGACCGCCATTCGCGCTCTGATACGGCAGCTGATTGCTCAGGAAGATGTCAGGAACCCCCTGTCCGACCAACGGATTTCTGATTTGTTGGGTGAGCAGGGTTTTCGGGTGGCAAGACGCACTGTGGCCAAATATCGTGAGGCCATGCATCTTCAAGTCGCCAGTTTTCGCAAGTCGTTGTGACATTTACCTCAAGGAGAACAATAACATGAAAGTTACCATCACTGGGCAACATATGGAAGTGACCCCCGCGATACGCGATCATGTCGAGGAGAAAATTGGGCGCATCAAACGGCATTTTGAGCATCCTTTGGATATCACCGTCATTTTGGCCGTAGAAAAGCTGAAACATAATGCGGAAGCCAATGTTCATGTCAACGGACGCGATTTTTTCGTGCACACCTCACAAGACGACATGTATGCCGCTATTGATGATTTGGCCCATCTTCTCGACCGACAGATTATCAAGCATAAAGAGCGTCTGAGCGATCAGCGCAACGGTCAGCCCCTCAAGCATATTGCTGCCGCCGATGGCGCATAAGTCGTGGGGCTGACTGCGCCGCGTCTGACGACCTTGCTCAAACCGAGCCATATCTTGCTGGATCTGGAGGTCACCAGCAAGAAGCGGCTGTTTGAGCAGATCAGTATCCTTTTTGAAAACCAAGATCAATTATTGCGGAGCCGCGTCTTCGACGCGCTCTTTAACCGGGAAAAACTGGGGTCTACCGGACTGGGTCATGGTTTTGCCTTACCCCATGGGCGCATGAAGGGTTTGCGTGACACTCTTTGTGTCTTTATTCGTCTGGCCACGGAAATTCCCTTTGAAGCTCCCGATGGTCGTCCCGTACGTTTGGTGTATGCGTTATTGGTCCCAGAAAATGCCAATGAGCAACATCTCAAATTGTTGGGAGAAATTGCCGAATTGTTCAGTGATGCGGAGTTGCGACAAAAATTGATGACTTGCAGTCAGGCGGACGAAGTCATTCAGGCTCTGTCGCAGCGGCAGGCGCTTCATGCCCTCGGTTAGCGTTCAGCGACTCTTCGAGGATAACCGGGGTAAACTCGACCTGGTCTGGCTGGCAGGGCAGCATGGACATCCGCGCGAGGTGACAGTGGGGGCATTGAGTGACCCTCAGGCAGGTCTCATTGCCCATCTCAATTTGACCCATCCTCACCTGTTTCAGGTTCTTGGGAAACACGAAGTTGCCTACCTTCAAAGGTTGGGAGATGACGCGTTGGCAAAAGCTTGTGCGGGGATATTTTCTGACGAACTGGTGGCGATTTTTATGACGGAGTCCTGTACTCTCCTTCCGGAATTGGCCACACAAGCTGAACAACGGGGGATCCCGGTCATGGGTGCTGGGGTAGACAGTGCCATGGTGATCAATCAGTTGCGCCATTATCTCAGCTGGGAATTGGCAGAACAGGACAGTCTTCATGGCGTGTTCATGGTGATTCTCGAAGTGGGGGTTTTGATTACAGGTGATTCTGCGGTAGGAAAAAGCGAGTTGGCCCTGGAACTGATCTCGCGGGGTCATGGGTTGGTAGCGGATGATGTGGTTGATCTCTACCGCATCAGTCCGGAAACGTTACAGGGGCGGTGCCCGCCTATGCTGCGCGATTTTCTTGAAGTCAGAGGGTTGGGTTTGCTCAATATCCGTTCAATTTTTGGGGAAACCGCAGTACGCCCCCGTAAAAACCTGAAATTGATCGTGCATCTTGAGAGACCGTCTGGGGGAGATCTCAGTACCTGTGCTCGTCTGCCGGTTGGGCACCAGACCCAGCGTGTGCTGGGAGTGGATATTCCGCGTGTGGTGATTCCCGTTGCTGTGGGCAGAAATCTGGCGGTATTAGTGGAGGCCGCGACACGTAATTTCATCCTAGAACAACGGGGTATCGACAGCACCCAACAGTTCATCGAGCGTCAGCAACAATTCATGCGTCAGGAGGAAGAAGATGGGCACGCAGAGTAAGAATCTTCCTTCCCAAGTGGTCCTGATCAGTGGACTTTCCGGTTCAGGAAAATCTGTGGCATTGAGAGCATTGGAAGATTCCGGTTATTTTGCCATGGACAATCTGCCGCTGTCTTTTTTGGTATTTGTACTTCAGGAACTGGTGATGCGCGGCGAGAAACGCATTGCTTTGACCTTGGACGTTCGGGGTGGGGATGCCTTGACCCGTTTGCCCGAAGCGTTGGAAAAGTTGCGTCAAAATGGACTCGATGTGCGTCTGTTGTATTTAGAAACCAGCGATCAGGATTTGGTGAGGCGCTTTTCAGAAACACGTCGGCCTCATCCGTTGGCCCAGCACCAGCACTCGATTGCTGAATGTATTGCGCTGGAGCGACATTTGTTGGCAGGGGTTGCTGATTTGGCTCGCCGCTTTGACACCAGTCATATTACCCCCAATACTTTACGGGCCTGGGTACGTGATTTCGTTGAACTCGACCCAGCAGGCTTGACCCTGTTTTTCCAATCTTTCGGTTTCAAGCACGGTATTCCGCTGAATGCGGATTTCGTATTCGATGTACGTTGTATTCCCAACCCTTTTTACGATCCTCATTTGCGTCCGTTGACGGGGCAGGATCCTGCCATCATAGAATTCCTTGAGCAACAGCCCCAAGTGGAGCGAATGACCCATGACATTCAAACCTTTGTGACCCAGTGGCTGCCAGATTTTGTTCGCGACAACCGCTCAGCGCTGACGGTCGCCATCGGTTGTACAGGGGGTCAGCATCGTTCGGTGTATTTCGCTGAAACCTTGGCTCGTCATTTTCTCCCCTTGCAGAGTACGCGCGTCATTCATCGTGAGTTGGGGTAACAGGCGCCGGATGGGTGCGGGCAATGCCAACTGTTCCATGGATTCTGTGGTAAACCATCCATAGGAGGGGTCTGCAGGAAATTCCAAGGAATCCGCTGAGTGAAACATGATGGGGTAAAGGTGCCATTCCACATGGGTTAAAAGATGACGAATGGGGGATAACATGGTGTGTGGTTCGCCATCAAGCCCAAGAGAATGGCTGGAAGGCAGGTCAGGGGATAAGGTTTCTTCTGGAAAGCTCCACAATCCGGCCCATATTCCCGTGGGAGGTTTCCGCTGCATTAACCATTGTCCCTGAGCATTGTCAATCAATAGCAGGCGGGAATGACGCACTTGACGTTGGGGTCTTTTCGGCCGTGATGGATATTGGGCGATGGTTTCTGTTTGATGTGCCTGACAGATTCCTGCCAAAGGACAGTCACTACACAACGGACGGTTTCTCAAGCAGCGTAGGGTTCCCAAATCCATCAGTCCTTGAGTATAGGTGGCGATATTCTCGCTGTCTGGCAGCAGGGCATCTGCCACTTGCCACAATTCCTCCTCTGCAGGGGAGGTCAGAGCAAAGACGCGACACAGAATGCGTTTCACATTGCCATCCAGAATGGCTGCGCGATCGCCGTAAGCAAATGCAGCAATGGCGCCAGCGGTGGAGCGGCCAATTCCAGGGAGCGTGCATAGGTCGGCGACGGTGCGCGGAAAGCCTCCATTGGCAGAGATCAACTGTGCGGCACGGTGGAGGTGGCGTGCGCGGGCGTAGTAACCGAGGCCAGACCAGTGGGACAATACCTGATCCAGAGAGGACTGTGCCAAGGTTTCTACCGTGGGGAAAGTGCTCAAGAAACGCTGGTAATAGGGAATGACGGTGCGCACTTGGGTTTGTTGCAGCATGATTTCCGAAACCCAGATGAGATAAGGGTCTTGGGTTCCTTGCCAAGGCAGGGTATGGCGGCCGTACTGTCGCTGCCACACATTCAGGAGTAGTGCAAAGGAATGGGTGGCAGGACAAGCGGGGTCAAATCGGTTAGAATACTGTTCCATGATAGGCGGGTGTAGCTCAATGGCAGAGCAGAAGCTTCCCAAGCTTAAGACGAGGGTTCGATTCCCTTCACCCGCTCCAGTTCACTCAGTACCATGATTCCATCCATTTCCACCAGTGCGCCACGGGGCAAGGAGGCGACTCCCACCGCAGCTCTGGCTGGGTAGGGAGCGGTGAAAACTTGTGCCATGGCATCATTGACTTTGCTGAAGTGAGCCAAGTCTGTAAGATAGACCGTAACGCGTACCAGATCGTTGAGATTTCCTCCTGCGGCCTCGGTGACGGCTTGCAAATTACTCAGGACGCGCTTGATCTGAGCATCGATTCCCTCTTCCAGCATCATGGTTTTCGGGTTCAATCCAATTTGGCCAGAGAGGTACACCGTATCCTGAACACATACGGCCTGTGAGTAGGTGCCGATGGCACCGGGGGCATGGGGGGTCGCGATGATGATTTTTGGCATGGTAGGCTCCAAGTCAGCTTTGAACACGGGTGAGGCGGACCACCTCAGGAATTTCACGCAGATTTTGCATTAGTGTGGCAAGGTGCGCACGATCACGTACTTGCACGGTAAAATTGATTTCACTGTAGCTGCCATCGGCTTTGCCAATGGAAACGCTATCGATGTTTGAGTGAGCGTCGGCAATGGCCGAGGCCACGGTAGCCAGAACTCCGCGACGATTCAGGGCCAAGAGTTTGATGGCTACTTCGAAGAGTTGGGCGGTGTGGCTCTCCCAAGAGACATCCACCCATTTGTCCGGATCGGCGCGAAATTGGCGGATGACACGACAATCCTGCGTATGGATCAATAATCCCTGCCCTTTTTTAATCAATCCGATGATGGGATCTCCGGGAATTGGGCGGCAACAGTGGGCAAACTGTACCGCCAAACCTTCGCTGCCGCGAATGGTGATGGCCGTTCGTGGGGTCTCGGTAACGGTTTCATGGGGGTTTGTTTTGCGCAATAGATCGCGCGCCACGACGATGTTCAGGCGCTTGCCGAGACCGATTTCAGCCAAGACATCGTTGCGTGATTTACAGCGATCTCCCTTGAGTAGTTGCTCCCAATGACTATCCTGAATCAAGGATGGTTCGGTATTCAGGGCGCGCAACGCCTGTTGCAGGAGACGATCTCCGAGTTGTTCGGCTTCGTCATGGCGCAATGTGCGGAGATAATGGCGGATTTTTGACCGAGCCTTGGCAGTAACTACATAGTTAAGCCAAGCCGGATTTGGGGTGGATGTGGCTTCGGTAAGAATTTCCACGCGGTCACCATTACTGAGAACAGTACGTAAGGGAGAGAGTTGGTCATTGATACGAGCAGCGACACAATGATGGCCGATATCTGTGTGCACATCATAGGCAAAATCTACAGCAGTGGCGCCACGAGGCAGCGACTTGATGGTTCCCTTCGGCGTAAAGACATAGACAGCGTCAGGAAATAGGTCGACTTTGATGTGTTCCAGAAATTCTACGGCATCGCCACTTTCCGACTGGTATTCCAATAAGGATTGCAGCCATTGGTGAGTTTTATTCTGGACATCGCTGAGAGGGGTGGCTGAAGATTTATACATCCAGTGGGAAGCTACTCCAGATTCCGCGATTTTGTGCATATCCTGGGTGCGAATCTGAATTTCCACCGGCGTGCCGAAGGGCCCAAAGAGGGTGGTATGCAAAGATTGATAGCCGTTGGACTTGGGGATGGCGATATAGTCTTTAAATTTCCCTGGGATGGGTTTATACAGGGTATGGAATGCTCCCAGTGCGAGATAACAATTGGGCAGATCGTGGACCACCACACGAAAGCCATAGATATCCTGAACTTCAGAGAAAGAAAGGGATTTCTCCTGCATTTTTTGATAAATGCTTGATAGGTTTTTTTCGCGTCCTTTGATGGTACCTTCGATGCCGAAGGTCACCAGTCTTTGTTCCAGTGCGGCCAGGATTTTGTTTACCACTTCGCGATGATTACCGCGTGCAGCGCGAACGGCTTTGTTCAATACCGTATAGCGATTGGGGAAAAGATAACGGAATCCGAGATCCTGCAATTCCTGATAGAGTCGGTGTAGACCTAGGCGATGGGCGATGGGGCCATAGATGTCAACGGTTTCACGGGCGATGCGCCGCTGTTTTTCTGGGCTCATGGCCTCCAGAGTGCGCATATTATGCAATCGGTCGGCCAGTTTGATCAGAATGACACGCACGTCGCGCGCCATAGCCAGAAGCATTTTGCGGAAATTTTCTGCTTGCGCTTGCTGTTCGGTCTGAAATTCGAGGCGATCCAGTTTGCTGACGCCTTCCACCAGTTCTCCTACGGACTTGCCAAAAGCAGAGACGATATCCGCAGTAGTAATTCCGGTATCTTCGACCGTGTCATGGAGTAAGGCAGCGCACAGCGCTTGTTGATCCAGGTGCCACTCCGCGAGAATGGTGGCCACTGACAAGGGGTGAGTAATGTAGGGCTCGCCACTCTTGCGCAATTGCCCCGCATGGGCCTGGGCCGCAAGTTGGTAGGCCTTGTCCAGTTGTTCAAGATCGGCGGATCGCAGATAGGTCGCCGCGAGTCGTGTCAGATCCTCGGTGCTGGGAACAGTGTGAACAGAAGCAGAGTCTGTGCGCGTCACAAATCAGGGTTGAGCTTTGTCTAGAATATCCGGACCAATTTTCCCCGCCGCGATTTCCCGCAGGGCAATGACCGTGGGCTTGTCCCGTAGGGGATCGACACGAGGCGTGGCTCCAGAAGCGATTTGGCGAGCACGATAAGTTGCGGCCAGAGTGAGTTCAAAGCGATTCTGGATGGAATGAAGCGAGTCGTCCACAGTGATGCGTGCCATGTCAGAGATTCCAGTAAGGTAAAGAGAAAAAGTCAGAGTGCCAGAGCGCTGGAGTAGCGCGGAAACTGATACTGGCGAAGACAGCGCCGGGCCCGCACGATGGCGGCGAGATCCTGTACAGCTTCAGGAAACTCGTCGTTGATGATAGCATAATCGAATTCATTTTCGTGACTGATATCGGCTTGGGCTTGGGCCAGTCGCCGTTCAATGGTGTGTGTATCGTCCTGAGCCCGGGTGAGCAAGCGTTGGCGCAAAGTATCTAGGGACGGAGGGAGTATAAAAATTCCCACGGCATCGGGATGGAGGACGCGTACCTGACGCGCCCCTTGCCAGTCGATTTCAAGGATGACATCGTAACCCTGAGTTTGAAGCGTCGTGATGGCGTGTTGAGAAGTCCCATAAAAATTACTGAAAACTTCAGCCCATTCCAAAAACCCCCCCGCATCCCGGATGCTGATAAATTCGTCCCGTGAGACGAAATGGTAGGCCAAACCGTTCTCTTCTCCTGGGCGAGGAGATCGGGTGGTGTGCGAAATAGACACCTTAACGAGGGGATCTCGCGCCAACAGCGCTTTGATCAGACTGGATTTTCCGGCACCAGAGGGAGCCGTGATGATAAATAACTGGCCGGGCATGGGCACTCCAAACGGGGGGATCACTCCAAGTTTTGTACTTGCTCACGCATCTGTTCGATGAGTAGTTTCAATTCCAGAGAAGCTTGGGCCAATTCACTACTGACAGCTTTGGAGCCTAAAGTATTGGCTTCGCGGTGCAGTTCCTGCATCAGAAAATCCAGTCGCTTTCCACTTTGCCCCCCCTGCTTGACCACCCGAGATACTTCATCCAGATGGACTTCGAGGCGGGTCAGTTCTTCGGCAACGTCAATTTTGCTGGCCCAGAGGGTGACTTCCTGCAGTACCCTCGCTTCCTCTTCCGTTCCCAAGGCGTCACGCAATCGATGGGTCAACTTGGCTTGGTAGGCCTTCACGAGAGCAGGGATTTTTGGCCCTAGAGGGGCAATCACCTGCTTCATCTGGCGCACCTGATCCACCAGAAATTGTCCCAGCTTCTGGCCTTCTCGCTGACGGGTTGACTGGAGGGATTGCAAGACTTCCTCCGCCAGTTGGGTGACTAGGGTGGCGTTTGGCAAGGAGGTGGTTAATTGCGGTAACACTCCAGGCCAGCGCAGAATATCTACAACGGACAGGGGAGTGGCGTCGGTGAAGACTTCCTGAACAATGCTGGCAGCACGCTGCAACTGCTCCAATGTTTGGGTATGGGGGATCAGTGTCGTTGATTGACTTTCTCGAGGATGCCATTCCGCACGGCAATCCACTTTCCCGCGTTTCAGTGTATGGGTGAATAGTTCTCGCAGGAGGGGTTCATGCAAGCGAAGTGCGTCGGGGAGTCGAAATTGCAATTCGAGGTAGCGGTGATTGACACCGCGTACCTCCAACAGTAAAGTTCCCGCAGGATCCTCACGCGAACTGGAGGCAAAACCGGTCATGCTCTGGAGGGTAGTCAAGACAAAATCCTAGGACGTCAAGTTTTAGGCGAGAGACTCAAAGTATTATCATACCGCAGTTGCGTCCCCCGCAGTACCCCCCTAAAATGTCCTCTCATGTTACTTAATTCATTGAGGGTGGTTCATGCGTCCCAGTCAACGACAAGCCGGTCAATTGCGCCCCGTGGAATTCATTCGGGGGTTTACCAAACATGCGGAGGGATCAGTTCTCGTGGCGTTTGGCGAGACACGGGTGCTGTGTACGGTGAGTGTGGAAGAAGGGGTGCCTTCTTTTCTGCGCGGTCAGGGTAAGGGGTGGGTGACGGCCGAATATGGCATGTTGCCAAGGGCTACCCATACGCGCACTCGGCGTGAGGCGACCACCGGAAAACCTTCAGGGCGTTCTCAGGAAATTCAGCGACTGATCGGTCGTTCACTGCGTGCCGTGGTCGATATGGAAATTCTGGGAGAGCGCACGCTGCATGTGGACTGCGATGTATTGCAAGCCGATGGCGGAACACGCACCGCCAGTATTACGGGGGCCTATGTGGCTTTGGAGGATGCGGTGAGTGCGTTGATGAAATCTGGAGTACTGCTGCATTCGCCATTATTGCAACCGGTAGCGGCGGTATCGGTGGGGATTTGGCAAGGGATTCCCATTCTTGATTTGGATTATGATGAAGACAGTACTTGTGACACCGATATGAATGTGGTGATGACGGCCGATGGCTATTTTGTTGAATTGCAGGGTACCGCCGAAGGCGTGCCGTTCCGGCGTAGTGAAGTGGATGCCTTACTGGATCTTGCCGCACAGGGCTGTCGCGATTTGGTGGGTTTGCAGTTACAGGCACTGGAAACAGTCTCTTGAGAATGGATTGCCATGCGTGAAGTGGTTTTGGCTTCTTCCAATTCGGGAAAATTGCGTGAGTTTGAGCGGTTGTTGGCTCCTTTGGAGTGGTGCGTGCGGTCTCAAGGCGAATTGGGAATCTTGGCGCCGGACGAACCCCATCAAACTTTTGTAGAAAATGCGTTGGTCAAGGCAAGGGCGGCGGCACATCTGAGTGGACTGGCGGCGCTGGCGGATGATTCGGGTCTGTGTGTGCCCGCTTTGGGCGGCGCTCCTGGAGTTCAATCGGCCCATTATGCCGGGCCGGAACGCGATGATGAGCGCAATAACTGGGCGCTACTCGAGGCGTTGCGTGAGAGTCAGGACCGGCGTGCATTTTATTACTGTGTGCTGGTATGGGTGGATCATGCTGCTGATCCTACTCCTCGTATTGCTGAAGGGCGATGGCATGGGGAAATCCTAATTGGCCCCCGGGGGGTAGGAGGATTTGGTTATGACCCGCTGTTTTATGTGCCCAGTCAGCAGATGACGGCGGCAGAAATGACCTTGGAGCATAAAAATACTTTGAGTCACCGTGCCTTGGCGTGGCAGGCATTGGCGCCGATGCTCCGGTGATGTTGTTGCCTACTCCACCCCTGGCACTGTACATTCATATCCCTTGGTGCGTGCGTAAGTGTCCCTATTGTGATTTCAATTCCCATGCCCTAGCCGGTGAGATCCCCGAACAACGTTATGTGGCTGCTCTGATTGCGGATCTGGAAAGTCAGTTACCAAAGATCTGGGGGCGCACGGTGCAGAGCGTATTTTTTGGCGGTGGGACTCCAAGCCTGTTATCACCCACAGCGGTGCATGCCTTGATTTCCGCCATTCAGGCGCGCGTGACTCTGGTGGCCGGTGCTGAGATTACTTTGGAAGCCAATCCAGGGACTGCGGACAAGGCTCGATTTCTGGGGTTTCGTGAGGCCGGAGTAAATCGCTTGTCCCTGGGAATCCAGAGTTTTGATGAATCCAAACTGAAACAGTTGGGGAGAATTCATGGCAGTGGTGAAGCCCATCGGGCAGCAGAAGCTGCGGCGGACTTATTTCAGCGTTTCAATCTTGATCTGATGTATGGGTTGCCGGAACAGACCGTTGAACAGGCGCAGAATGACCTGGAACAGGCATTGCGTTATCGCCCGCCCCATTTGTCCTGCTATCAGTTGACCCTGGAGCCCCACACTCCCTTCTATCACTCACCTCCATCCTTGCCATCCAGTGAAGTTCTCGATGCCATGGAGTCCCATCTCCATCCATTGTTGGCGGCGCAGGGTTACGAATCCTATGAAACTTCGGCCTTTGCCCGCAATCACGATTATTGTCGCCATAATCTCAATTATTGGCAGTTTGGTGATTATCTCGGGATCGGTGCCGGTGCTCACGGCAAGCTGACCGGCCCGTGGGGCATTGAGCGCCAGCGGCGGGCACGTCAACCCGAGGCCTATATGCGCGCCGTGGAAGGCGGTCAAGGGGTGGCAGAGCAACAGCAGGTGGATTCTCGGGATTTGCCTTTTGAGTTTATGATGAATGCTCTGCGTTTGCGTCAGGGGGTTCCGGTGCAGTTGTTCGAACGGCATACGGGTTTATCTTTGGCTTCTTTGACTCCGTTGCTCGATCAGCTCAAGGCGGAAGGTTGGCTGGTTGCTGACCCAAGTCGGTTGGCGCCTACGGTACGCGGACAATTTTTTTTGAACGACCTGTTGCAAAGGTTTTTACCTTGAATAGTCCCTTGCGCTGGCTCCATTGCTCCCTGGGTTGGGTGGCTTGGGCTGCTCAAATGGAAGGTGTGACTTGGGTATCGTGGGATCGTAGCCGAGATGAACTCGAGGGAAGATTTGCTCATCAATATCGTGGTGAGCGCCAGCGTTTGGTGATTCCGGGTTGGGAAGCGCCTGAAAGCTGGAGCGAGGCGCTGTGGTTGGCGTTGGAACAACCGTTGGCTCCTCGACCCGAGGTCCCTCTTTATATGGTGGGGACGGTTTTTCAGCGGGCGGTGTGGGAAGCCTTGGTGACCATTCCTCCAGGTCAATTGCGAACCTACGGCGCGATTGCCGCGCAGGTGGGTCGTCCTCGAGCCGTTCGGGCCGTGGGCAGTGCCTGTGGCGCTAACCCCCTGCCCTTTCTGGTGCCGTGCCACCGGGTGGTGGCAGCTGGAGGGAAGTGGGGTGGGTTTGGCCTCGGTGTGGCGCTGAAGCAAATCCTGCTGGAGCGGGAAGGTGTGACTCCGCAGGCTGCGACCAATACTGCGGGGCATGTTAGAATGGGCGATTGACATCCCGACTTCATGCAGGTCATGCCTACCCTGTCGATCAACGGTACCGTTCACCATTACGATAGTCTTCCTTCGCTACCTCAAATCTTGGAATTTCAGGGTTTGACAGGTCGTCGGATTGCTGTGGAACTCAATGGCGAGATTGTTCCTCGCAGTCGCCAGGATGAGGTTCAACTGGTTTCCGGCGACCGCCTGGAGATTGTGGTGGCCGTGGGGGGAGGATAGGCGCTTGCTGTGGTTAGGCAGGGTTTTACTTATTTAGGATGAACTCCATGAGCACACAACCCGAATCCGACGTTTTTACTTTGGCAGGTCGTTCCATTCGTTCTCGTCTGTTGGTGGGGACCGGCAAGTATGCCGATCTGGCTCAAACCCGTGAGGCGGTGGAAGCCAGTGGGGCTGAGATCGTGACCGTGGCCATTCGTCGCACCAATATTGGCCAAAATCCGGGCGAACCGAGTCTGCTGGAAGTGATTTCTCCTGAACGCTATACCCTGCTCCCCAATACGGCAGGGTGCTATACCGCAGAAGAGGCGGTGCGTACCCTGCGTCTTGCCCGTGAACTGTTGGACGGACATCCTCTGGTCAAGTTGGAGGTATTGGGAGATCAGGATACCCTGTTCCCCAATATGGTGGAAACCTTGAAAGCTGCGGCGACGCTCATCAAGGATGGTTTTGAAGTGATGGTGTACTGCAGCGACGATCCGATCATGGCGCGGCAGTTGGAAGACATGGGGTGCGTGGCGATTATGCCCTTGGCGTCTCTGATCGGTTCGGGAATGGGGATCCTCAACCCGTGGAATCTGGGCATCATCCTTGAACGGGCGCGGGTTCCAGTGATTGTGGATGCGGGAGTTGGCACGGCTTCTGATGCGGCCATTGCGATGGAGTTGGGCTGTGCCGGTGTCCTCATGAATACGGCTATTGCGCAGGCACGACAGCCGGTGCGTATGGCCCATGCCATGGCCTTGGCCGTGGCTGCTGGGCGTGAGGCATTTTTGGCTGGGCGCATGGCGAAAAAACCCTATCGGGCCAGCGCCAGCTCGCCACTCACTGGGCTAATTCAGTAATGGATCATCGCCCGATTCGCTCATTTGTGCTGCGTCAGGGGCGGTTTTCTCCCGCGCAACAGCGTGCTTTGGACTTGTTTTGGCCGCAATGGGGGGTGGAATATGCGGCTGATTCCCCCTTGTCGGCTTCGCGCCTTGAGTCGCTCTATGGGCGCCAGGCGCCGCTGATTGTGGAAATCGGTTTCGGTATGGGGGAGGGGACCATCGCGCTGGCGTTGCAGCGACCAGACTGGAATTTTCTGGCCATCGATGTGCATGGCCCCGGAGTGGGGGGGCTGCTCAAAAAAATCGCAGAGAACGGTCTGACCAATGTGCGGGTGATGCGCCATGATGCGGTAGAGGTCCTTACCCATAGCGTTCTTCCTGAGACCTTGGACGGGATTCATGTATTTTTTCCTGATCCTTGGCCCAAGGCGCGCCACCATAAGCGTCGTTTGATTCAGGAGGGGTTTGTCCGGGTTTTGGCACAACGTTTGAAATCTGGGGGATATATGCATCTGGCCACAGATTGGCAGGATTATGCGGAGCAAATGTTAGCGGTATTGCGTGCCGAGCCTTTGCTATGCAACCGTGCCCCCGAGAATTTTGTAGAGCGCCCTGAGACGCGCCCCCTGACTCGTTTTGAAGCCAGGGGAATGCGCTTGGGTCACGGAGTGTGGGATTTGTGGTTTGAACGCAGGATATCTGGCGGTAAATAAGCGGAAATCAGGATTGATTTGTGGTCTATTGAATTTCTGGGTTACCATTCCAGAGTACAATTGCGTGTTCCCTTGTGGTCGAGACTTTTGTGAATAATTCATGACGAATCTGGTGGAAATCAGTGACCTGAATTTTGGTTACGGGGAAAGTTTGGTTTTGAAGGGCATTAACCTTACGGTGCCTCGTGGCAGTCTCGTCGCGATTATGGGTCTGAGTGGTTGCGGTAAGACCACACTGCTGCGTCTCATGGGAGGACAGTTGCAGGCGCAACAGGGGTCCGTGCGTGTGGCAGGACAGGAACTGAACCATATGGATGAACGGCAGCTCTATGCCATGCGTCGGCGAATTGGCATGTTGTTCCAGTTTGGCGCGTTGTTTACCGATTTGACGGTATTTGACAATGTGGCGTTCCAGATGCGCGAGCATACCGATTTGCCGGAAAGTATGATTCGTGATTTGACCCTGATGAAATTAAATGCCGTGGGTTTACGCGGTGTTCAATCTCTAATGCCTTCCGAATTGTCGGGGGGCATGGCTCGTCGGGTCGCGTTGGCACGAGCCACCGCATTGGATCCTCAGTTGATGTTGTATGACGAACCATTTACTGGGCTAGACCCCATCTCCCTCGGAGCAATCGGCCGTCTGGTGCGGCAGTTCAATGATGCTTTGGGGATCACTTCCGTATTGGTCACCCATGATGTGCAGGAATCCATGAAAATTGTTGACTACATTTATTTTGTGGCCGACGGGGTGATTGTGGCGCAAGGCTCTCCCGCCGAAATTCGCGCATCCACCCTACCTTTTGTGCATCAATTTGTCTGGGGCGAAGCCGATGGCCCCATGCCCTTTCACTATCCCTCGCAGACAATGGGTGCAGATTTCGGATTGGCAGGAGAAGTTCGGTAATGGAAACCATTTTGCACGGACTTCGTACGGTGGGCGACACCACTTTACGGATCGTTGAGCGGATCGGCGCCATTGTTTTGTTTCTGGGAAAGATTTTGCGATATTCCGGACCCAGTTTTCAACGCTTTGGGTTGGTCATTCGGGAAATGTATTTTGCCGGTGTCCAGTCACTTATTATCATTTTGGTCTCTGGTCTGTTTGTCGGGATGGTTTTGGGTTTGCAGGGATTTGAAACCCTGCAAAGCTATGGTTCGTCTGAAAGCGTGGGGGTGCTGGTGGCCTTGTCGTTGATGCGTGAACTGGGTCCGGTAGTGTCAGCGCTGCTCTTTGCCAGTCGAGCGGGATCAGCCATCACGGCGGAAATTGGATTGATGAAAGCGACGGAACAACTTTCGGCCATGGAGATGATGGCGGTGAATCCCATGGCGCGTGTAGTCGCTCCCCGTTTCTGGGGGGGAGTGATTTCCATGCCCTTGCTGGCGGCGCTTTTCGGGGCCATGGGGATCATAGGTGGATTTCTGGTGACGGTGGTGATGTTGGGTGTAGACAGCGGGGCGTTCTGGTCACAAATGCAGGCGGCGGTGGATTTTCATCACGATATCGTCAATGGCATGATCAAAAGTCTGGTATTCGGGATCGCCGTGTCTGCCATAGCCACCTTTGAAGGGTATGAAGCGCCACCCACCGCAGAGGGCGTTTCTGGAGCCACCACTCGTACTGTGGTGAGTTCTTCTTTGGCCATTCTGGCCCTGGACCTGTTATTGACTGCATTCATGATGAAGGGGTGGAACTGATGAACCGAACAACCTTGAATCTCTGGGTAGGGATTTTTGTGCTGCTGGGTTTCGCAGCGTTTTTGATGCTGGCATTCAAAGTGGGAAATCTCAGCTTTGGCGGTGCCGGGAGCACCTATGATGTGGTGGCACACTTCGATAATATTGGGCAACTCAAGGAAAGGGCTCCCGTGCGCAGTGCCGGTGTGCTGGTGGGGCGAGTACAGTCGGTGAGTTTTGATACCAAGCACTATAATGCAGAAGTGCGCATGGCCATCGATGCCCAGTATCATTTTCCAGTGGATAGTTCGGCTTCAGTCTTGACCTCGGGGATTTTGGGGGAACAATATGTGGGGCTGGATGCAGGCGGAGATGACAAAATGTTGAAGAATGGCGATGAAATCAAGCTGGCCCAGGGTGCCATGGTATTGGAGCGGCTGATTGGTCAGTTTCTGTTCAACAAGGCACAGGATGGTGGTTCAGACAAGACAGCCAAGGGGGTACAATGAAACGGAATATGACACGACGCATAGCGTTTTTCATGACGCTATTGGGGCTGAGTTGGGTAGTGATCGCGGGGATGATCCCTCCGGAGGCGGTCATCGCCACTACGGCAGATGAAGTGGTGGCTTCGCTCAAGAAGGATAAAGATATCAGAAATGGAGATCGGGCCAAGGCCTATGCTCTGATTCAGGAAAAAGTACTCCCCCACTTTGATTTTGTGCGCATGACGCGTCTTGCTGTGGGTAAGAATTGGCGTCAAGCTACTCCCGCTCAACAGCAACAATTGGCCGATGACTTCCGTGATTTGCTGGTCCGTACCTATGCCAGTTCATTGTCGCAATACAAGGATCAGGTATTGAAGGTCAAGGGCACCGACATGGACAGTGATGGGACGGAAGCGACAGTTCATTCCATTATCATTCCCTCAGGAGGACCTTCTATTCCCATAGATTATCGTATGGAGAAAATGGGAGATGATTGGAAAGTCTTCGATATTCAAGTGGATGGGGTCAGCTTGGTGACCAACTATCGCAACGAATTTGCTGATCAGGTGCGTTCAGGTGGTATCGCAGGTTTAATTCAGGCGATGGAAGACAAGAGCAAACAGGCTGAGAAAAAATGATGCGCCAGGAAGGCAACCGAATTCTTCTCGATGGACCGATAGTGATGGATACGGTTCCGACCTTGCTGAATCAGGTGGCTTTGGCGCGTTTGGGACCCGAGGTGGAGGTGGACTTTTCCGCTGCCACAGATCTGGACTCTGCAGCTTTGGCTTTAATGTTGCAGTGGCAACGAGAGTCGTTGCAAACTCACCAGAAACTGCGCTTTACCGGCGTCCCAGCTAATCTTAATGTGCTGATTTCTTTGTATGGATTATCTGTTTTTTTGAATCCGTCACCCGACCTAAACGTGTGAATATGGGGGATTCTGCAACCTCTCTGCCGGCCATTAAAATTCGTGGGGCCGAGAAATACTTTGGTGCATTGCATGCGCTGCGCGGTGTAGATATTACTGTGGAGCAAGGGGAATTCTTTGCCCTGTTGGGCCCCAATGGAGCTGGAAAAACCACGCTGATCAGTATGCTTGCGGGCTTGACTCGTGCGGATCGAGGTGTCCTCGAAGTGATGGGGCATGCAGTGGATCGCGACTATCGCCAGGCGCGTCGGGCTTTGGGTGTGGTCCCCCAAGAGTTGGTGTTCGACCCTTTTTTTACGGTGCGAGAAGCCTTGCGTCTTCAGTCGGGTTATTTTGGCTTGCGTCATAATGATGATTGGATAGATGAAATTCTGTCGAATCTTCAGTTGACGGATAAAGCAGACACCAATATGCGGGCGTTATCCGGCGGCATGAAACGACGAGTCCTCATTGCTCAGGCCCTCGTGCACCGTCCTCCTGTGGTTGTGCTGGATGAACCCACTGCGGGTGTGGATGTGGAATTGCGTCAGACGCTCTGGAAGTTTGTGCGGCGTTTGAATGGGGAAGGGCATACCATTTTGTTGACCACCCATTATCTCGAAGAAGCAGAGGCTCTCTGTCGTCGTGTGGCGGTGTTGCGTCAGGGACAAGTGGTTGCTTGTGACACCATGGCTGGACTGTTGCAAGCGCGCCAGGCCAGTACGCTGGAAGAAGCTTTTGTTGCCCTGTTACGAGAGGTATGAGAAAAATCATGGGTGTTGGTTTTGCCACTCTGCTGGAAAAAGAAGTTTTGCGTTTCTGGAAAGTATCGTTCCAAACCTTGCTTGCTCCTCTCGTCTCCACGCTGTTGTATCTGGTCGTGTTCGCTCAGGTGCTGGGTCAGCGTGACAGTATTTATCCGGGTATCAGCTATGCCGCATTTCTGGTGCCCGGTTTGGTTATGATGGCCATGTTGCAAAATGCATTTGCCAATAGTTCGTCCAGTCTGGTTCAATCCAAAGTCACCGGTAACCTGGTATTTGTATTATTGACGCCTTTGTCGGAAGGGGAATTCTTTGGCGCTTATGTTTTGGCCGCCATGGTGCGTGGCATCATGGTGGGATCGGTGGTGCTGATCGCGGCTTGGCTATTCTTTTCTTTGAGCGTGTTTTCAGGGGTATGGATACTGGTCTTTTGCCTGCTCTCTACTTTCATGGCAGGGGCATTGGGCGTGTTAGCGGGTGTTTGGGCAGAGAAGTTTGACCAGATGGCGGCATGGCAAAACTTTCTGATTCTCCCGTTGACCTTCCTTTCCGGAGCGTTTTACTCACTGCATTCTTTGCCGCCGTTATGGCATCTTATTTCCCGTTTTAATCCCTTCTTTTACGCGATCGATGGATTCCGCTATGGTTTTATCGGTGCCAGCGATGTCTCCCCATGGAGTTCTCTGGTGATTGTGGGAAGTACCTGTTTGGCTTTATCATGGACCACTTTGGCATTGTTGCGCAGCGGGTGGCGGTTGCGTCCTTGATGCTGGTCGACGGGCATAAATGAATCGAGAAAATTATGGTACTTCCTCAGGATATCAAGCAATACATTGAAAGTGGGTTGGCATGTCAGTGGGTCGAGGTCAGTGGTGATGGCCATCATTTTGAGGCGACCATCGTCAGTGCTCTGTTTGCAGGGAAGTCCCGTGTGGCCCAGCATCAACTGGTTTACAGGGCTTTGGGTGAGCGCATGAGAGAAGAAATTCATGCGCTGTCCATGCGTACCTTGACACCGGCTCAATGGGCAGAAGTCTCCGCCTCTCAGGATTGATTTGAGTGGATAGACTGGTCATTTCTGGGGGACGTCCCCTGCGTGGCGACATAGAAGTCTCTGGAGCCAAAAACGCGGCATTGCCAATACTGTGCGCTGCCTTGTTGACAGCTGAGCCTCTACGACTGCAACAGGTGCCGGGCTTACGTGATGTGAGTACGTTGCTGCGCCTGTTGAGCGGCATGGGTGTGCATTGTGATCGCGATGGGACAGACTGGTTGTTGTCTGCGCCAAATACGGTTGAGCCTTTGGCTTCTTATGATCTGGTGCGTACCATGCGTGCATCCATTCTGGTATTGGGTCCATTGCTGGCACGTTTTGGTCATGCGCGCGTTTCTCTTCCCGGCGGTTGTGCCATTGGCGAGCGTCCGGTGGATTTGCACATCAAGGGGTTGCAGGCCATGGGCGCCCAAATCAACGTGGAGCATGGCTACATTGTCGGTGCGGCTTCGCGACTACAGGGCGCGCACATTTTCATGGATACGGTGACCGTGACCGGAACAGAAAACCTGATGATGGCGGCCACCCTAGCTGCAGGAACCACGGTGCTGGAGAACGCGGCACGGGAGCCCGAAGTGGTAGATTTGGCCCATTGTCTGCTGGCCATGGGAGCTAAAATTTCTGGTCACGGAACCGATGTGATTACCATTGAAGGGGTGGATCAATTACACGGCGCCATGCATCGCGTCATGCCGGATCGCATTGAGACGGGAACTTTTTTGGTGGCGGCGGCGGCGACTGGGGGCGACATCCGTGTGCGCGGGGTCCGCCCTCATACTCTGGATGCGGTACTGGACAAATTGCGTGAAGCAAATGCCCGGATTCAATGCTGTGCCGACGAGATTCATCTGACCATGGCGGGCCCCAATCATGGGGTCAGTCTGCGTACAGCTCCTTATCCAGCCTTTCCCACAGATATGCAGGCGCAGTTCATGGCCATGAATGCGGTGGCTCAGGGGACGACGGTGATCACCGAAACCATTTTCGAAAACCGATTCATGCATGTGCAGGAACTCAGGCGGTTGGGAGCCAATATCGAAGTGGAAGGTAATGCCGCTATTATTCGTGGAGTTCGAGAGTTGGAAGGCGCTACAGTGATGGCGACGGATTTGCGTGCTTCTGCTAGCTTGGTGATTGCTGGGTTGATTGCGCAGGGTGAAACAGTGGTAGACCGCATCTATCATCTGGATCGGGGCTATGAAGTGTTGGAACAGAAGCTGGAACAACTGGGCGCGGAGGTGCGGCGTGAGCGCACGGGAACCATAGAATGATGAGAAAGGGATAATGAACGCCATGGCACAAGACTTTCGCGGGATGACACTGGCCCTGTCGAAGGGGAGAATTTTTGGAGAAACTTTGCCCTTATTGGCTCGGGCAGGGATTGTTCCGTTACTGGACCCGGAAACCTCGCGGCAACTGATTTTACCTACCAGTCGTGAGGATGTGCGATTGGTGATTGTCCGGGCCTCCGATGTTCCCACTTACGTTCAACGCGGAGCTGCTGATCTGGGTGTGGCCGGGCGCGATGTTTTGCTGGAACATGGGGGGGAAGGATTGTCTCAGCCGGTAGATTTGCGCATCGCGCGCTGTCGTTTGATGGTGGCCGTGCCCCAGGGGTTTGATTATGAAGGGGCGATTCGTCGCGGCGCGCGTTTGCGCGTAGCCACCAAATATGCTGCGCTGGCACGTCAGCACTTTGCCGAAAAAGGGGTTCATGTGGACCTGATCAAACTCTATGGTTCCATGGAGTTGGCACCATTGACTGGGTTGGCCGATGCCATTGTGGATCTGGTCAGCAGTGGCAATACGCTCCGCGCCAATGCGCTGGAAGCCGTTGAAAATATTGCCGAAATCAGTTCGAGGTTGGTGGTCAATACGGCTGCCTGGAAGTTGCGCCGCGATTTATTGGAACCAGTGGTGCGTGCCATTGCTGCGGGAGTGGCGGCGAATGATCGTGAAGGAGAGCAACCATGAAGATGCGGCGTCTCGATTCGATAGAGGCAGGATTTGATGACGAACTGGCTCGGCTGACGGCTTTTGACAGCGCTCTCGATGAAAGCATCGAACAGGTGGTGCGAGGAATTCTGCGAGAGGTCAAAGCGCGCGGTGACCAGGCATTGCTGGACTATACCCAGCGTTATGATCGTTTGACGGTGCCGCATGCGGCAGACTTGGAAATGTCTACCGCAGATTTGCACTCTGCGCTCAATGGTTTGCCCCAGAAACAACGATTGGCTCTGGAGAAAGCGGCAGAGCGCATCCGTCACTTTCACGAGCGTCAGCGCCTAGAGTCTTGGACTCTGACGGAGCCAGATGGCACTCAGTTGGGGCAAGTGGTGACTCCCCTAGATCGAGTCGGGTTATATGTGCCCGGTGGAAAAGCGGTATATCCTTCCTCGGTGTTGATGAACGCCATTCCAGCTTCTGTGGCGGGCGTACAAGAAATTATCATGGTGGTTCCCACTCCCGAGGGGGTACGCAATGAGTTGGTATTGGCTGCGGCGGCTTTGGCTGGGGTAAAACGGGTATTTACCTTGGGGGGTGCTCAGGCGATCGCAGCGTTGGCCTATGGTACAGCGACGGTGCCGGCGGTGGATAAAATCGTTGGGCCAGGCAATGCCTATGTGGCGGCTGCCAAAAGACAAGTCTTTGGCGTGGTGGGGATCGACATGGTGGCCGGGCCTTCCGAAATTCTGGTACTGGCGGATGGGACGACACCGCCGGACTGGGTAGCAATGGATATGTTCTCCCAGGCAGAACATGATGAGCTGGCGCAATCCCTCTTGCTTTGTCCGGATGGAAGCTATCTTGATGCTGTAGAGCGTTCTATTGAACGGCTATTGCCCACCCTGCCACGACATGAAGTGATTCGCCAGTCCCTGACGCATCGAGGGGCCCTGATTAAGGTGCGAGATATGGAGGAGGCCTGTGCTCTGGCCAATCGCATCGCTCCGGAACATCTGGAATTGTCGATAGCGGACCCCGATCCTTGGTTACCCAGGATACGCCATGCCGGTGCCATTTTTGTGGGGCATTATAGTTCCGAGGCTCTGGGTGATTATTGCGCGGGACCCAATCATGTATTACCTACGGGGCGGACCGCGCGCTTTGCATCGCCTCTTGGGGTCTATGATTTTCAGAAACGGTCCAGTTTATTGCGCGTGTCTGAGGCCGGCGCGCGCAGTTTGGGGGAAATTGCAGAAACGTTGGCGTTGCAGGAGGGGTTGACGGCCCATGCGCGTTCTGCAGCCTATCGATTTCGCACAGAAGGCTAAAGAAATGAATACTGGGAACGTCATCCGGGCCGATATTCGGGCGTTGGCGGCTTATGATGTGCCTTCTGCTGACGGCATGGTAAAACTCGATGCCATGGAAAATCCCTTTCCTTTGCCACCGGGCATCCGGGAGGCACTGGGGCGGACTGTGGAAAATCTGGCGCTGAATCGTTATCCGGCACCGTCGGCTCCGGCACTGAAACGATGCTTGAGGGAAATGATGGAGTTGCCCTCTTCCGCTGCCATGATTCTGGGGAATGGATCGGATGAGTTGATTCAGATGCTGGCCTTGGCCGTAGCAACTCCTGATGCCGTGATCATGGGCGTCGAGCCTTCCTTTGTCATGTTTCACATGATTGCACGTTTGGCACGGGTACGGTTTGTGGGCGTGCCCTTAAAGAGCGATTTCTCCTTGGATGGAGCGGCTTTGCTTGGAGCCATTGCCGAGCATCGTCCCGCTTTGATTTTCCTGGCCTATCCTAACAACCCCACAGGGAATTGTTTTGACGAATCCATCATGGAAGCGGTACTGAAAGCGAGTACCGGGTTGGTGGTGGTAGACGAGGCCTACTACCCCTTTACCCCGCGCAGCTTTAAGCGGCATCTGGGGCAATATCCGAATTTGTTGTTGATGCGAACCTTATCCAAACTGGGGTTGGCAGGAGTACGTCTGGGATGGCTCTGTGGTCCTGAGGCGGTAGTAAATGAGATTGAGAAAGTGCGGCTTCCCTATAATATTTCAGTGCTGGATCAGGCAGCCGCTGTTGTGGTACTGGAGCAGCGTGCCGTGCTCCAAGAGCAGGTGCAGGAAATCGTGCATCAGCGGGAATATGTGCGCCTGCAACTGGCAGCCCTTTCAGGGGTGGAAGTATTCCCCAGCGAAGCGAATTTTTTGTTATTTCGGGTTCCCGAGGCGGCAAGGATATTTGACGGGTTGCGGCAACATGGTATATTGATCAAGAACCTGACGCAGGCTCATTCCTTGTTGCATGACTGTTTGCGGGTCACGGTGGGAGCGTCGGAAGAGAATCAGGCGTTTCTGTCTGCCATAAAACTTCTTGTTGGGCGGTGAAATTGCTCAATGCTCGGGGGAGCGCGAGGATGGGCTGCCCCATAATTTCTTTCTTGATGCCAATTTGATCTCATGCGTAGTGCTCGTATTATTCGAAATACATTAGAAACCCAGGTGACGGTCTCACTGAACCTGGATGGCTCGGGCTTGTCAAAATTGGATACGGGCGTACCGTTTTTTGACCATATGCTTGATCAGGTGGCGCGCCATGGATTGATAGATCTGGATATTCAATGTGCTGGAGATTTACACATTGATGCTCACCACACGGTGGAGGATGTGGGTATTACTTTAGGACAAGCACTGGCCGAGGCGGTGGGTGATAAAAAGGGACTGCGGCGTTATGGCCATGCCCTGATTCCTTTGGATGAATCCTTGACGCGCGTGGTGGTAGATCTTTCAGGTCGACCCGGGCTGTATTATGAGGTTCCCTATGCTCGTGCACGGATCGGTGATTTTGATGTGGACCTGTTGCAGGAATTTTTTCAGGGGTTTGTGAATCATGCCCGATTGACACTGCATATCGATAATCTGAAGGGGCGTAATGCACACCATCAGGCGGAAACCGTTTTCAAGGCATGGGGACGGGCCTTGCGTGAAGCAGTGGAAATCGACCTGCGGAGTGCCGAACAAATGCCCTCCACCAAAGGCACTCTTTAGAATCGGAAAAGTATTGTGACGCGTATTGCGGTGGTGGATTATGGCATGGGGAATTTACGGTCCGTTGCCCGAGCTCTGGCTCAGGCGGCTCCCCATGCGGAAGTGGAAATTACGGATCGAGCCGAGCGCTTGCGCGGTGCTGGGCGTATTGTTTTTCCGGGTCAGGGTGCCTTACCTGATTGCATGATTCGTCTGCGTCAAAGGGGACTGCTCGAAGTGGTAGTAGAGCTGACAAAATCTCGTCCATTCTTGGGGATTTGTCTCGGATTGCAGGTGCTTTTCGAACATTCTGAGGAAGGGAATGCCGTGGGGTTGGGTGTGCTTCCGGGTCTGGTGAAGCGTTTCCCCCAGGATCGCTTCGGCCCCCATGGTGAACGTCTCAAAGTGCCCCACATGGGGTGGAATGAGGTCCATGCAGAAAGGGATCATCCCCTGTGGCGCGGCTTGGCTCCGGACAGTCGCTTCTATTTTGTCCACAGTTATTTTGTGCAGGAATCTCTGAGTATTCAACGAGCAGCCTCTACGACTTACGGCCAGTCCTTCACCAGCGCTGTGGCGCAGGATAATCTGTTCGCGGTTCAATTTCATCCGGAAAAGAGCGCGGTTGCAGGGTTGACCCTGCTCTCTAACTTTGTTCACTGGAACCCTTAACTTCATGATAAAGGTACGACCATGATTTTGATTCCTGCCATTGATCTCAAGGATGGCCGCTGCGTGCGTTTGCGCCAGGGGCTCATGGATCAGGCGACGGTGTTTTCTGAAGAACCGGCACAAATGGCGCGCCATTGGCTTGATTTGGGCGCCGAGCGTATCCACCTGGTGGATCTGAATGGGGCGTTTGCGGGTAAGCCTGTGAATGAGATGGCTTTGCGTGAAATCGTGCAAGAAATCGATGGCGCAATTCCGATCCAGTTGGGGGGGGGTATTCGTACTCTTGAGGTCATCGAACGCTATCTGGATGATGGTGTCTCCGAGGTGATCATCGGTACTGCTGCGGTGAAGAACCCGGGGTTTTTACATGAGGCGTGCGACGCTTTTCCCGGACATATCATGGTGGGTCTCGACGCCAAGGACGGCAAAGTGGCTGTGGAAGGTTGGTCCAAGCTGACCGGCCATGAGGTGGTGGATTTGGCGCGGCGTTTTCAGGATTATGGTGTGGAAGCGGTGATCTATACCGACATTGGTCGCGATGGCATGCTGATGGGGGTGAATGTGGAGGCCACCGTAGCTTTGGCTCGAGCCTTGACCATTCCGGTGATTGCCAGCGGTGGATTGCAGGGATTGGACGATGTGCGTGCCCTTTGTCAGGTACAGGATGAGGGGATTACGGGAGTGATCACGGGGCGGGCCATTTACGAAGGTACCCTGGATTTTGCCAAAGCCAATGTACTGGCTCGTTCTTGGCCCGAAGGCCAATAATCATGGGCTTGGCACGACGCATTATCCCCTGTCTCGATGTTAAAGGAGGACGGGTGGTCAAGGGCGTCAATTTCATCGGATTGCGCGACGCGGGTGACCCCGTGGAGATTGCTCGGCGCTATGATGAGCAGGGTGCGGATGAGGTGACCTTTCTCGACATTGCGGCGACGGCGGAAGAACGAGATTTGATTCTGCCAATTATAGAAGAGGTCTCGGCACAGGTCTTCATTCCCCTGACGGTGGGAGGGGGAGTGCGTGAAGTTCAGGATGTACGGCGCTTGCTCAATGTGGGGGCGGATAAGGTGAGCGTGAATTCGGCGGCTCTGGCTCGTCCGGATCTGATTTCTGAAGCAGCGGATTTCTTTGGTTCGCAGTGTATTGTCGTGGCCATTGATGCGAAGCGCGCCGATACGGCTTCCGGTTGGGGAGTGTTTACCCACGGAGGCCGCCGCGCCACAGCATGGGATGCGGTGGCTTGGGCCGAAGAAGCCGTACGACGCGGGGCCGGCGAAATTTTGTTGACCAGTATGGATCGTGATGGCACGCGCAGCGGTTTTGATCTGGCATTGACCCGTACGGTCGCTCAGGCCGTGGGCGTGCCCATCATTGCCAGCGGCGGCGTGGGGAATTTGCAACATTTGTGTGATGGGGTGTTGGAGGGTCAGGCGGACGCGGTGTTGGCCGCCAGCATTTTTCATTATGGCGAATTCACCATCCGTCAGGCCAAGGAAGCCATGGCCAGTCAAGGGATCGAGGTGCGACTATGAACGATGCAATTGCCGCTGTGCCGACAGATTCCTGGCTTGATGAAGTGGCTTGGGACGATCAGGGATTGGTTCCTGCCATTGCTCAGGATGCCACGACGGGGTCTGTATTGATGATGGCTTGGATGAATCGGGAATCTCTCCGTCTTACCCTTGCACAGGGTGAGGCGGTGTATTGGTCGCGTTCGCGCGGTCGGCTCTGGCATAAGGGGGAAGAGTCCGGTCATGTTCAAAGGGTTCAATCGATACGGTTGGACTGTGATGGTGATGTACTTCTCCTGTCAGTGGAGCAGGTGGGCGGCATTGCTTGCCATACGGGGCGTGCGCACTGTTTTTTTCGTCGCCTGGAAAAGGGAGTGTGGCAGGAAAATGTGCCTGTGTTGAAAGATCCGGGCCAAATTTATTCATCGAGAAAAGTCCATGAATGATGATATTCTGACGCGTCTTGGCGCCACCCTGGAATCCCGTAAAGGGGCTTCCGCCGATTCTTCCTACGTAGCTGGCTTGTATTCCAGGGGAGTAGATGTCATGGCGCGTAAAGTGGGAGAAGAAGCGGTGGAAACTATTTTGGCGGCAAAAGATGGTGACCGGGCGGGTTTGATTCGAGAAATCGCTGACTTATGGTTCCACTCTCTGGTACTCTTGGCGAGTCAGGGAGGAGGGGTCCAAGATATTCTCACCGAGCTGGCGCGACGGGAAGGCATTTCGGGCCACGTGGAAAAGGCGGCGCGAATTGGGGTGGGTGCTGGCGCAGAATAAACGGGAGGAGACATGGCGGGCTGTCTGTTTTGTCGTATCGTGCAGGGTGAGTTGCCCAGCCGTAAGATTTATGAAGATGAAGAAATTCTGGTATTTCATGACATTCATCCGGCGGCCCCTGTGCATTTCATGTTGATTCCCAAGTTACACCGTGACTCTCTGGCACATTGTCAGGCGGATGATCAGCTGCTGCTGGGAAAACTGTTGTTGCTTGCGCCGCGACTGGCCCAAGAGCAAGGTTTGGAGGATGGATTTCGGACGGTAATTAACACCGGCGTTGGAGGGGGGCAGGAAATTTATCACCTGCATATCCATGTCATGGGTGGACGAAAAAATTCGCCGCTGCCACGCAGCGGCGATAAATAACGAGGGCGCTCAGCGCAACAGGAGAAAACGTCATGGGTGATTTATTCAGTATTCAGCATTTGTTGCTGTTGCTATTGATTGTGGTATTGGTATTTGGAACCAAGAAGTTGCGCAATATTGGCAGCGATTTGGGAGGGGCAGTTAAGGGCTTCAAGGAAGGAATGGCGGGAGCGGCCAGCGATACGGCAGAAAAGAAATCTCTGGAAGAAAATGCCCAGCCGGCACCGGCAGCCGAGGCTACAGCCCATGAAAAGAGTCAAGCCTGAGGCCGAGCTCCACTAGATGCTTGATTTCAGTTTTTCAGAGGTGGGATTGGTGGGTCTGGTGGCGTTGATCGCCATTGGGCCGGAGCGCATGCCCAAGGTGGCACGGAGCGCAGGGATACTGTTCGGGCGTTTTCGTCGATATACCCAGTCGGTCAAGGCAGAACTCGACAAAGAGCTGCATTTGGCAGAAATGCGCGAGGTGGAAAAGAAGATTGCTGAGGCGCATGCTGAAGTTGCACGGCAAGTAGCCGCGTCTTCGGGGGCTGTAAACGAGGTACTGTCCCAACCGCTGTTATCTCCGGCATCCGCCGAAACAGGCGGAGTTGCGGCAGCACAGACTATTACCGACAAAGCAGAGGGGCAGGAGTTGCCCGTCAGTGCCGTGGCGACAGTGGATGCTTTTTTGGTGGATAAGGATACCGTGGAATCCGCTGGCCTGCAGGAGACCCTACCCAAGGTCGGCTTTACGTTTTTCGGAGGAGATCCGTTTTCTGTGCGTCGTTCGGCACCTCCTCGGAGTCTTCCGCGGGTTCCCCAAGAGGCAGGCAGTCAATCGGTTCAGGGAGAAGGTGTGTGACGGAAGAAGCCAGCGGTATTCAGGAATTCGTCAGTCATCTGGTGGAGTTGCGGACCCGTTTGATTCGTGCGGTAGTGGTGGTCTTTGGGGTGTTTGTCGTGCTACTGCCCTTTGCCAATCGGCTCTATACCTGGTTGGCATTGCCATTATTGAGCAAGATGCCGGCGGGGGGGCATATGATCGCTACGGAAGTGACCACGCCTTTCTTTGTCCCCATGAAGGTGGCAGGACTGGTGGCTTTTTTGCTGGCATTGCCCTATGTGCTGTCTCAAATATGGGGGTTTGTCGCCCCCGGATTGTATGATCATGAAAAGCGCCTGGCTTTTCCGCTGATTGTTTCCAGCACGGCACTCTTCTATATCGGTATGGCTTTTGCCTACTTCGCAGTATTTCCCTTTGCTTTCGGTTTTTTTGCCAATACTGCTCCCCAGGGGGTGGAAATGATGACCGATATCGATAAATATCTGAGTTTTGTCATCAGTATGTTTCTGGCTTTCGGTCTGGCATTTGAAACCCCCGTGGCGGTGGTTTTGCTGGTCAAATTGGGAGTATTGTCCGTGGTCCAGTTGCGTAGTGCCCGACGTTATGTCGTGGTTGCGGCATTTGTATTGGGCGCGGTATTTACACCACCCGATGCCGTATCCCAGACCATGCTGGCAGTGCCTCTCTGGTTGCTCTACGAAGTTGGAATCTTGGTGGCGAGCCGAGTGACCCCGAAACCGCGGGAAACTTTACCCACAGTTTCGGAAGGATCCTGACTTACTGTCCAGAATCGTCGAGGTTGCGAATGGTTCCTTTGGGTCTTCGACCTACGATCACGCTTAATACCAGTGTTTGCTGGTGGCGCATGACTTTAAGTTTTCCATTTTGTCCGGGTTTGAGAGCAGCCACTTGATTGAGCATATCGCGAGAGTCCCCGATGGGCATATCGTTCACCGCCACTAAAATATCCCCAGGATGAACGCCCGCTTGTTCGGCAGGGCCACCGCGCAGAACGGCAGAAATGAGTGCGCCAGCGGCCTTGTCGAGTTGAAAAGACGATGCCAATTCGGGGGTGATATCTTGTACCTCGACGCCGATCCAACCGCGTATCACCCCCCCATTCCGGATGATATCATCCATGACTTCATGGGCCAGACTGACAGGAATGCTGAAGCCAATGCCTTGGGATCCGCCTGATTTGGAATAAATAGCGCTGTTGATCCCCACCAGTTCTCCGGAACTATTGACCAAGGCCCCTCCGGAATTTCCGGGATTGATGGCCGCGTCAGTCTGGATAAAGTTTTCAAAGGTGTTGATACCGAGGCGGCTTCGTCCCAAGGCGCTGACAATGCCTGATGTCACGGTTTCTCCAACGCCAAAGGGGTTGCCAATGGCCAAGACCACATCGCCCACCTGTACCTGATCGGAGGCACCAAAGGTGATGGCCGGCAGATGATCTAAATCTACTTTGAGAACGGCCAGATCGGTTTCGGGGTCGGTGCCACTGACGGTGGCTTTAACACTACGTCCATCGGACAATGCCACCTGAATTTCCTGAGCGCCATCCACCACATGATCATTCGTCAGAATGTAACCATCGGGTCGTACGATGACGCCAGAGCCCAAACTGAGTTGCTGTGGGGTGTTGTCGCCGCTGCTGTTATCCCCAAAAAATTGGCGCAATGCGGGGTCTTCGGGCATTCCTGTGGCACGATGCGATGCTTTGCGGGTAAAGATATTGACCACTGTGGGCATGGCACGATGGGCGGCATCTCGATAGGAGCCGATGGGTTCTCGTCCTTCGGGGGGGGGCATCTGAGCGGTTTGGGGGGGCGGAGCGGGTTGGTTTGAGGAGAGTTGACCCAAGTGGTCATGACGGAAGACTGAAATTGTAAAAAGAATACCCAAACACAGGGTCACCGTTTGAGCGAAAATTAGCCAGAGTTTTTGCATTAGATCAAAATTACCTTGATAGCGATGGGTTAAATTATCCGTTGCGCCGCAACAAGTATACTAATTTCTTTTAAAAATAGCTTACTAGAGAGTCTTTGTGGGAATGTTTATAGCTCTTTTTGGTCACAGCTAAAGTGCCTTGATTTGTTAGAATGACAGATGAAAGTAATTCGTTTCAAACTATAGCTGAAAATAGGACAGATATCATGGACAAGTTGCAGACGGATCACGGTCGTCGGCGTTTTTTGATTGGAACCACTTCCGTCATTGGTGGCGTGGGAGTGGCTGCTTTGGCCACTCCTTTCGTGCTGAGCATGTTTCCCAGTGCCCGAGCGAAAGCGGCAGGTGCGCCGGTGGAGGTAGACATTTCGAAAGTGGAGCCGGGGATGATGATTACTCAGGAATGGCGTGGCCAACCGGTGTGGATTGTCAATCGGACGCCCGCTATGATGGCTCAATTGGCCAAGAATGCCCATTTTTTAAGTGACCCTGGTTCGGACAAGTCCGAGCAACCTGAGGCCTGTAAAAATGTGCCGCGCGCCATGAAATCTCATGAAAATGTTCTTGTGGTGGTGGGGATTTGCACCCATTTGGGTTGTTCTCCTACGGAAAAACTGAAAGCCGGCAATGAAGGGGGTATGGGAGCGGACTGGCCAGGCGGGTTTCTCTGTCCGTGTCATGGTTCCAAGTACGATATGTCGGGGCGAGTGTTCAAAAGTATGCCCGCACCCCTCAATTTGAAAGTTCCACCGTACGTCTATCTCACAGATACTCGCCTGATGGTGGGTACTGATAAAAAGGGAACCTGACCATGATGAGCCAAATGATGGGCTGGATTGATGCGCGCTTCCCTTTGACAAAAGTCTGGAAGGAACATTTGGCGGAGTACTACGCGCCCAAGAACTTTAATTTCTGGTACTACTTTGGATCACTGGCCCTTTTGGTGCTTGTGATGCAGATCGTCACCGGTATTTTTCTCACCATGAATTATAAGCCAGACGCCCGCTTTGCTTTTGCGTCGGTGGAATACATCATGCGCGATGTCGACTATGGGTGGTTGATTCGCTATATGCATTCCACTGGCGCCTCAATGTTTTTTGTGGTGGTTTACCTGCATATGATGCGGGGGTTGCTCTATGGCTCTTACCGTCAACCACGAGAATTGGTATGGATCATTGGCATGGCCATTTACTTGTGTCTGATGGCTGAGGCGTTCTTTGGCTACCTATTACCATGGGGACAGATGTCCTATTGGGGCGCACAAGTGATCGTTTCTCTGGTGGACGCCATCAGTCCTACCGTGGCGTTGTGGGTGCGCGGAGACTATGTCATTGCCGATGCCACGCTCAATCGATTCTTTGCCTTTCATGTCATTGCTCTGCCATTGGTACTCGTGATTTTGGTCTTCCTGCACATTGTGGCGTTGCATCAGGTGGGTTCCAATAATCCAGATGGGATTGAAATCAAGGCCAAAAAAGACCCAGAGACTCATATTCCTCTGGATGGTATTCCCTTTCACCCGTACTACACCGTAAAAGATATCGTGGGTGTGGTAGTGTTTTTGATGATCTATTTTGGAATCATATTTTTCGCACCGGAAATGGGGGGGTATTTTCTCGAAGAAAACAATTTTATTCCGGCCGATCCCATGCAAACTCCACCGCATATTGCCCCAGTATGGTATTTCACTCCCTTCTATGCGATTCTTCGCGCCATTCCCCAGAAACAGCTGGGGATTGCCGCTATGGGTTTGGCGGTAGTGATATTTTTCCTGCTTCCTTGGCTCGATAAGGGGTTGGTCAAGTCCATACGCTATCGAGGCACCCTGTACAAGGTGGCTTTGGGCGCTTTCGTCGTATCTTTTCTGATATTGGGTTACATGGGAACCCTGGAACCCACGTTGTGGTATGTGAACCCAGTGTCTCGAATCTGCGCGCTGGTCTACTTTGGTTTCTTTCTGCTCATGCCGGTTTATACCAAACTGGATAAGACCAAACCTGTTCCTGATCGGGTGACATCATGAAGCGTATTCTCGTTAGGCGCTGGATTTGCTCTCTGCTGATGGTAGGCAGTCTGGTGTCGCCGTTGTATTCATTGGCAGAGGAGGGAGTCAAACTGGACCATGCTCCGGTGGATACCTCTAACCTTCCTTCGTTGCAAAGGGGTGCACAACACTTCATGAATTATTGCATGACTTGTCACAGTGCTCATTTGGCGCGTTTCGACTTGCTGGAACAAATCGGGCTGAGTAAGAAGCAGGTGGAAGGCAATTTGATTTTGACCAATGCCAAAATTGCCGACTACATGACCGTGGTGTTGACGCCAAAGGATGCCAAAAGTTGGTTCGGTGTCCCGCCTCCCGACCTGACGGTAGAAGCACGGGTTAGAGGAGCTGATTGGATATATACCTATCTGCGTTCCTTTTATCGTGATGATCAGCGCCCTAATGGATGGAACAACCGGGTTTTTCCCAATGTGGCTATGCCCCATGTGTTGTGGCAATTACAGGGGCAACAGGTTCTCCAACATCCTGGAGAGGCGGAATCCTTGGTGCTGATGCAAAAAGGACAGATGTCTGCTCAAGAATATGATCAGTATGTGGGGGACCTCGTGAATTTTCTGGTTTTCATGTCTGAACCCACACGAGGTGAGCGATTGCACCTTGGAATTTGGGTATTAGGCTTCCTGGTGCTGTTATTTTTTGCGGCGCGCGCGCTAAAACATGAATTTTGGAAAGATATCCATTAGAATAGTAGGATAATTACAGGACGAGATCCCCAAGCATGATGACCCTCTATTCAGGGACCACCTGTCCCTTCAGCCAACGCAGTCGTATCGTGTTGTATGAGAAAGGCATGGATTTCCAAATCATTGATGTGGACACATACAGTCTGCCCGACGATATTGCCGTGATGAATCCATACAATCGTTTGCCGGTATTGGTGGAACGAGATCTGATTCTGCATGAATCAAACATCATCAATGAGTACATTGATGAGCGTTTCCCTCATCCACAACTCATGCCCCCCGATCCGGTGATGCGTTCCCGTGCCCGTTTGTTCCTATTCCGTTTTGAAACTGAATTGTTTAATCATGTTAGCGTGCTGGAAACAGGGACGAATGCCAAAGGGGCGGCTGATAAAGCGCGCCTAGCTATCCGTGACAGCTTGGTGCAGATCGTTCCGGTATTTACCAAACAAAAGTTTATGCTGGGGGAAGATTTCACCATGCTGGATGTTTCCATCGCACCGTTACTGTGGCGTCTCGAGCATTACCAGATTGCCCTGCCCAAGCAGGCGGCACCCTTGCTCAAGTATGCAGAACGTTTGTTTTCGCGACCGGCTTTCATTGATTCGATGACGCCAGCCGAAAAAGCCATGCGTAAATAAGCTCGTGACCCGTTCGACCAAACCTTATTTGGCGCGTGCACTGTGGGAATGGTGTGAAGACAACTCACTGACGCCATTGTTGCATGTCTTGGTGGAGGGTACCGAGGCGCGGGTTCCTCAGGCTTTTGTCAAGGAAGGTCAAATCATTTTGAATGTCAGTGCGACAGCCACGCGGCATCTTTCCATGGACAATGGCGGAATCGAATTCAGTGCACGTTTCAATGGAGTGGCAGAGCAAGTTCAGGTTCCATGGAAAGCCGTGTTGGGTTTATTTGCTCGCGAAACGGGAGAGGGTATGGCTTTCCCCTCCGATGAGCAAGAGTGGGCAGAGGACGGCGGGAAGTCGGGAACGAATGCTCCTGCTTTGAGCCGCGGGTCTTCCCCTACGGCGCTGGATCGCATGCAGGATACCGCCGAGATGGCGGAAGCACCCGTACTGGTATCCGTCAAAAAAACGACGTCAGAAGCCGTTCCGGACGCCAAATCTGCCACAAAAAAGCCCACATTAACTGTTATAAAATGAGATAATCCCTTCCCCCAGATTGACTATGCCGGCATAGCTCAGACGGTAGAGCAGCTGATTTGTAATCAGAAGGTCGAGGGTTCGATTCCTTCTGCCGGCACCA
>JAAGNR010000055.1 GCA_010435995.1 Ferrovum sp.
ATTTTATGGTGGGCGGTACTGGGATCGAACCAGTGGCCCCTGCCGTGTGAAGGCAGTGCTCTACCCCTGAGCTAACCGCCCTTGCCGGAATACGGGATGCTCGATGCCGAGGGAGTTTCCCTACTCTATGAGCCGTTCTCCCCGTGTTGCGAGAAAGGACGGCCATTCTACACGTTTTTCAGGATTTTACGCAATCTACATAAAAGCGTGATTCGCCGTTGCTGCCGGTTTTCGACAGTCCGTGGATATCGGTTTCGAAGCCGGGAAAGCGCTGGTTGAACGAGCGTGCAAACTGGAGGTAGCGCACGATGGTGGCATTGAAGCGTTCGCCGGGGATGAGTAGCGGAATGCCCGGTGGGTAAGGAGTCAGCAACACGGAAGTGATACGCCCTTCGAGTTTATCAATTTCTACCCGCTCGGTTTCGCGATGAGCCATGCGCGCAAAAGCGTCAGCAGGTTTCATGGCGGGCACCATATCGGAGAGATACATCTCCGTGGTTAGTCGAGCGACATCATTGGCCCGGTAGACTTCGTGAATTTGGTCTGACAACTGGCGTAGCCCCCAGTTTTCGTATCGGGGATATTTGGCCACAAACTCAGGTAAGATACGCCACAAGGGTTGGTTCTTGTCATAGTCGTCCTTGAATTGCTGAAGCTCTGTCACCAGGGTATTCCATCGACCCTTGGTGATCCCGATGGTGAACATGATGAAGAAAGAGTAGAGGCCAGTTTTTTCTACGACTACGCCATGTTCAGCCAAGTATTTGGTGACCACGCCAGCCGGGATGCCAATGTCGTGGAAATCCCCATCCACATCCAGTCCAGGGGTGATAACCGTAGCCTTGATGGGGTCCAGCATATTGAAGCCGGGAGCAAGATTGCCAAAACCATGCCAGCGCTCCCCAGGTTTAAGCATCCAGTCACTGCGGTCGCCCACCCCTTCTTCCGCCAGATATTCCGGGCCCCATACTTTGAACCACCAGTCTGCCCCCCATTCTTCATCCACCTTACGCATGGCACGACGAAAATCCAAAGCTTCGCTGATGGATTCTTCCAGCAGTGCGGTACCCCCTGGGGCCTCCATCATGGCTGCAGCCACATCACAGGAGGCAATGATGGCGTACTGTGGACTCGTGGAAGTATGCATGAGATAGGCTTCATTGAAACAATCGCGGTCCAGTTTCCGGATTTTACTATCCTGTACTAGAATTTGCGAAGCTTGGCTCAGTCCTGCTAGGAGTTTGTGGGTAGATTGGGTGGACATGACCATGGATTCGTGACAGATGGGGCGGTCACGACCTATGGCATGCATATCCTTATAAAAGTCGCTGAAGGAGGCGTGAGGCAACCAAGCTTCATCGAAGTGTAACGTATCGATGACGCCATCCAGCAGGTTTTTAATGGTTTCAACATTATAAAGGATGCCATCGTAGGTACTTTGGGTCAGAGTCAGGACACGGGGTTGGACTGTGCTGTCCCCAGCGAATGGATTGGCCGCAATTTTGCGGCGGATGTTTTCGGGTTTGAATTCGTCCAGAGGAATGGGCCCGATGATGCCGTAGTGATTGCGGGTAGGCATAAGAAACACGGGAATTGCCCCAGTCATCATAATGGCATGGAGAATAGATTTGTGGCAGTTGCGATCCACGACCACGATATCGCCCGATGCCACCGTAGAATGCCACACGATTTTGTTGGAAGTGGAGGTTCCATTGGTGACAAAGAACAAGTGATCGGCATTGAAAATGCGCGCAGCATTCCGTTCCGAGGCGGCTACCGGTCCGGTATGGTCCAACAACTGCCCCAGTTCATCCACGGCATTACACACGTCAGCACGCAGCATGTTTTCCCCAAAAAACTGGTGAAACATCTGTCCTACCGGACTTTTAAGGAAGGCCACGCCCCCTGAGTGTCCTGGACAATGCCATGAATATGAACCATCGGAAGCGTAGTGAGTCAGTGCGCGAAAGAAGGGGGGGGCCAGCGAGTCAAGGTAGACGCGCGCTTCCCGAGCGATATGTCGCGCTACGAACTCAGGAGTATCCTCGAAAAGGTGAATAAAGCCATGGAGTTCCTTAAGAACATCGTTGGGAATATGACGCGAAGTGCGGGTTTCACCATAGAGAAAAATGGGGATATGAGCATTGCGCCAGCGAATTTCTTGCACAAAGGCACGCAGATGTCGTAGTGCCGCTTCCATTTCGCTGGGTGAACCGCCTCCGAATTCCTCATCATCAATAGATAAAATAAAAGTGGAAGCCCGACTTTGCTGTTGGGCAAAGGAGGCCATGTCGCCAAAACTGGTAACGCCCAGCACTTCAAAGCCTTCTTTGACAATGGCATCAGCCAATGCGCGAACTCCCAATCCGCTGGTGTTTTCCGAGCGAAAATCCTCATCGATGATGACCACGGGGAAACGAAATTTCATGGATGCTCCAAGCTGAGATCGGGAATTAAGTAAGGGCTAACATACAATTATAGCTTTTTTTGACGGAGTAAAAGGTTGATTGAATTTATTTTTGGGATTAGGGTGTGGTGCGAATCTGGGAAATCCCGCCATTCCCCCGAAAGTGTCAAATTGTCTCAGATAACAGGGTTGTTCCAAGGGCCTGCAAAAAATTTCACAAGGAAACGTAATAATTATGCTACGATTCTGCTACAGAATGACGGCAGAGAACCGTTGAGATTGTAATGATTTATTAGCTTTGGTGGCGTTAAAAATCACCGGATCAGGTGATGTACGTTGCTACTAAGAATCGGCTATAATTTGTTTTTTTACAGCACAGAGAGCGGGATAGCTATTTGCTCTCTGACATAAGGGGGAAACAACCATGACTCTACATGAAATAGAGTTGGCTCGTGTTGATACCGACGAGCTGAAAAAATTCTGTAATGCGCCTTGGCGCTACCATGAGACAGGGGTCAAAGCACAGGCGCAGTTGGCGTGTCGCACGTGGCCCATGCTGGAAGAGATTTCCAGTTCTTGGCAGCAGTCGTCTTGAAAGACGGGGTTGTCAGGTGAAAAAAATATCCGTGATAGGTTTGGCAGGTGGTGTGGGCGTTACTACGGTTGCAGCCCAGCTGGCTTACGCTATGGCGACGCAGCGCCAAGCTGTGCTGGCAATGGATTTGTCTCCTGACAACAGTCTCGCGAGTCATCTGGGTTTGGGCTTAAGCGAAAATGATGGATTTGCTCGTCGAATTCTGCAGAATGAGGATTGGAAAGATGCCAACTATCGCAATCCTCAATTGATCGATTTTGTACCGTTTGGGCGATTGACACCTCAGCAGGATCAGGATTTCAACCGTTGGATAGAAGCGCGTCCGGACTGGCTGCAGACAGAGTTGGGATCGCTGGAGATTTTACCCAGTACTACCGTGGTTTTTGACTGTGCGCGTATGAGCACGTCATTACAAGCTCAAGCGGTCTGTATTTCTGATCAGGTCATTATGGTTGTTGATACGGGATTGGCGGCGTTGACGCGTTTGCGGCAAGTTGAGGAAAATATACGCAGGCTCTCCCCGCGGCCAAAAATTCATGCGTTACTCAATAGTTTTGATTCCGCTCTGCGGTTGGACCGAGATGTTCTCGCCGTTATTCGTGCGGAATGTGCTGATTTGGCGATTCGTGTGGTACTCCACCGCGACGAGGGCTTGCGAGAAGCCTATGCCCAGCGGGGAGATATCTTTTCCAAAGCACCTTCGTCACAAGCTGCCCGAGACTTCCTGTCACTGGCAATCTGGTTGACGGATCCTGAGCCTGAACGGGTTTCCGCATGAAAGAGTCACAACATCGCTCCTCTTTCTCATGGGAAGGATTTTTTCGGGCGAATGGAATTAATCCATCCAATGGGTTAAAATTTATCAAGTCATTGATATTTAACAACACGACCGGAACATCCGTGGCGATAGGTGGGGCCCCTGGAGTGGTGGATCAGGCGGGGTTTGCTGGCTATTTTCCTCATATCAATTTCGAGTCGTTTCACGTTGCTGATATTGTCAGGCTACCGCTGCAGTTGTTGTGGTTGCTATTGCTGGCAGTCATTTCCACATTGAAAAAAAGATCATGGCGGTCTTCAGCACCAAAAATGACAGTCCCTGGTTCGGATACCTTGCTGGGCTTCCTGCGCAGGGGGTGGAGTGCTGTTCTTCAACAGGGGTTGGATCTGCGCGGGATTTTGTCAAAATCTACCGACTTTATAGTGAAGAGAGTTTCCCTTACGGTGGTAAGGCAAGAAAAATTCATGGGGCTCATGGAACATCGCCCCACCCAATTTCTTATCTATGCATTTCTAGTGCTTGTCCTGATGTCTTTTATACTGACTCCCTTCAGTACTTTTGGACAAGTGGTTTTTTCCATTGTTATCCTATCCTTGACCATTCTTTTTAGAAATGTGCCAGGGCATCTGGTGTCATTGGCCATGATCGTGATGTCCTTGGCGATTTCTACGAGATACATTTGGTGGCGTCTCAGTTCAACCCTCAATTGGGACCACCCTCTGGATTTGATCTGGGGGGTTCTGCTACTGATTGCCGAAGTCTACGCCTATGTTTTTCTTGTATTGGGATATTTTCAGACGGCTTGGCCGCTACACCGAAAAATGGTGCCATTGCCAGAGGATGAACAACTCTGGCCGGCAGTGGATGTTTATATTCCAACCTATAACGAACCTCTGGAAGTGGTGCGCTCGACTATATATGCCGCCCAAGGTATCGATTGGCCTGCAGACAAGATTAATATCTACTTGCTGGATGATGGCAGACGACCGGAATTCGAAGAATTTTCGGCAGTTGTCAACATTCACTATATTACCCGACCGGATAATCGGCATGCAAAGGCGGGAAATCTGAATCATGCCATGACCAAAACTCAGGGTGAATTCATCGCGGTTTTTGATTGCGATCACATCCCCACTCGTTCCTTTCTCCAAACGACCATGGGAGGCTTTCTCAAAGATCCCAAGCTGTTTCTGGTCCAAACTCCTCATCAGTTTTATTCGGCGGATCCTTACGAAAAAAATCTCTTTACTTTTCGCGCAGCTCCGAACGAAAGCGAGTTGTTTTACGGATTGGTACAGGATGGTAACGACTTTTGGGATAGTACCTTTTTCTGTGGAAGTTGCGCCGTTTTGCGACGCAGTGCCCTTGATGAGATTGGCGGCGTTGCCGTGGAAACCGTAACGGAAGATGCCCATACTTCCCTTAAATTGCATCGCTTGGGCTATCGTTCTGCCTATCTCAAGATCCCGCAAGCTGCGGGGCTATCGACGGAAAGCCTGTCTTCTTATATTGGGCAGAGAATTCGCTGGGCGCGCGGGATGGCGCAAATATTCAGAATGGATAATCCGTTTTTGGGCCGGGGTCTATCACTGATGCAACGGATCAGTTACGGCACGGCCATGCTGAACTTCTTCAGCGGAATTCCACGAATTCTCTTTTTGACCGCACCCCTGGCATTCCTTCTATTTCATGCCTATGTCATTTGGGCTCCAGCGTTGACCGTATTGATCTACGTCCTCCCCCATATTTTTCATGCAATATTGGCTAAGTCGCGTTTACAAGGGAAATACCGTTCCACATTTTTCTCCGAAGTCTACGAAACCGTACTGTCTTGGTATATTGCTTGGCCCACAACGGTTGCCATGTTTAACCCCAAAAAGGGGAAATTTAACGTCACGGCCAAAGGCGGTCTGATATTGGATGATTACTTTGATTTCAATATTGCCATGCCGTTCATTGCCCTGATTGTTTTGAATATTGCCGGCTTTGCTGCAGGCATATACAGAATGATGTACGGGCCTGAAAATGAAGTACTGTCGGTGGTGTTTAACCTGATCTGGACTTTCTATAATTGTCTGATGCTTGGATGTACCCTGTTTGTGGCATCCGAAGTGCGTCAGGTTCGCGTCTCCCATCGGGTTCAGATCAATCTTCCGGCTATGCTCAAAACCGCTAATGGGTTTTGTCTTCAAACCCATACAGAAGATTATTCTCAGGGGGGGATATCCCTTGCGGTGAGCGATGACGTTGCCGTGACCATAGGTGACAAGGTACACGTATCCCTATGGCGCGGGGATGAGGAACATACCTTCGTAGCTCAGGTTGTGTCACAGGTCGGGGGAGCATTACGTTTGCAATGGATCTTTGACAGCATCCATGATCAGCGGGCATATATACAGTGTACCTTTGGCAGAGCAGATGCCTGGATTCACTGGTCAGACCATATTCTGACCGATAAACCGCTGATAGGCATGGCGCAGGTATTTAAAGTAGGCGCTGTGGGCTATTGGCGCATGTTTATAAAAATCCCGGGAATAGATTTGATTCAGGCAATGGTTACGCGAATGGGAGCAACGTTGGTATGGATGCTTCCAAAAACACCAAAAACAATGGAGTACATATGGAAGTGAAAAAATCTTTAACAGCCTTGCTGTTTGTGTTTCTGAGTTCAGTGACCCATGCGGCAACGGTATCGCGGTCAGCATCATCAACCCAGGCAGAATCGACCTCGATTCGAGAAAGCGTGATTCACTATCCGTTGTATAAGCTGAGTGAGGATGAAGATCAAACCGGCGGGGTATTCAAGTTGCGTTCGACAGAGGGCACACTGAACTTTGCTTTTGGAGCGCGCATGGATCAAGTGGTGGAAAATGCGGTTTTCCACCTCAGGTTCAATTATTCTCCGGCCCTGATACCGACGGAGTCGCATATCAAGGTGGTGTTGAATAATGAAGTTGTCAAGGTGATCTCCATTCCCAAGGAGTATTCATCTACGCCTTTGAGTGTGGATGTTCCCATAGATACCAGGCTCATTACCGATTACAACCGGCTTTCCCTAGTGTTTATCGGCCACTATACCAACGATCAGTGTGAGGATCCTCTTAATACGACACTCTGGGCGGATGTCGACAGTTCTAGTGATCTGGAGCTGAAAGTTGCCCAAGTGCCTATGAAGAATGACTTGGGTACGTTGCCGGCTCCCTTCTTCGATCTTCACGATATATCGCGCCTCAAAGTACCGTTTGTGCTCCCCAATGGACCCAGTTTGCCGATGCTGCAGGCGGCGGGAATTGTTTCGTCCTGGTTGGGTAAACTCGCAGATTGGCGGGGTTCGGTGTTCCCTGCCATGCTGGATCAAGTTCCCTCAGGCAATGCCATCGTGTTTGCAACAAATACCGTTCGTCCGGGATTTCTTCACGATCATCCCAATGTTAACGGGCCAACACTAGAGATGATGACTAACCCCACGGATGGAATCTCGCGCCTTCTGCTGGTTTTAGGCCGCGACGAGAAGGATCTGCGGGTGGCTGCGTTGTCTTTGGCATTAGGGCATAGTGCTTTATCCGGACCCATTGCCACAGTGTCTGAACTCAAGGAAGAGGATCCAAGAAAAGCATACGATGCTCCGCGCTGGTTGCGCCTTGATCGACCAGTGAAGTTGGGAGAATTGATGGATTCGCCGGATAAACTTCAGGTTTTTGGTCATGCACCTTTGCCTATCCGCGTACATATGCGTGTTGCTCCAGATGTATTTGCGTGGCGCAGTGTGGGTGTGCCGGTAGAGTTGAAATATCGCTATACCCCTCCCTACGCTGTTGGAGAATCCCGTTTGGTGATGAGCATCAACCATCAACTGGTTCAGGCCTTCAATCTTAAATCCTCCAATGAGGCGGAAGATCAAAAAATTCGCTTGCCCCTGATGGACAATGCACTCTTGTCTGCCAAGGATCAGGTCTTGATTCCTCCCTATAAAATGTGGTCAAGGGATACTCTGAGTTTCAGATTTGGCTTCGCTCATCATAAGGTCGGTCTCTGCCGTGATACCCAGGTCGGTGATATTCGCGCCATGATCGATCCGGATTCAACGATTGACTTGTCGGGTTATCCCCATTACGCAGAGATGCCCAACCTGAGTTCATTTGCTATGCTCGGGTTTCCCTTTACGAAATTCGCTGACCTGCAGGAAACCACGGTGGTACTGCCTACTCAGCCATCCGCAGAAGATATTGAGTCCATGTTGACGGTATTGGGTCACATGGGAGCAGATACTGGGTATCCGGCCACACGCTACCAATTGGCGCTCCCCAGTGATACAGCTGCACTCAAGGATCGTGATGTTCTGATCATCGGTAAAGCTATTCAGGAAGGAGAATTGCAATCCTGGAAGGACCACATGCCGGCAGTGGTCGGAAATGATGGGCGATTGATTACCCAGCCCAAGCGCTCGGTGAATTTATTCTATGATTGGTTGGGTTTTGATACCAAACCGGTGCCTGATATTGCCAGTTTGCAGAAGTACGTTGCTGGAGGTCAGTTGGCAGTGCTGACAGGTTTCGAATCACCTGCGACCAGCTCTAGGTCAATCATATCTCTGTCGGCAGTAGATGGTCCTTCACTGATCATTGCTATGGACGCCATCGACGATCCGTCCTTGGTCGGCGATATTCGCGGCAGTGTAGCCTTCATTCATCCTCATCGTGTAGATAGCCTATTGGTTGGAGATACATATAAAGTCGGGCATTTGCCTTTTTGGACGGCCATCTGGTTTCCCTTGTCCATGCATCCCATTCTGCTGATGCTTCTGGGAATTATTGCAACGATAATTGTCGCTGCCTTGATCTGGAAAGTACTGCGGAGTCTTGCGGCCAAGCGGGTGGATGAATAATGCCCCATTACTCTGTCCTGTTCGCGTAAGCATAAAGGAATGCTGAGAATAATCATGGGAGCTTTGCTCTTGAACAGCATGCTCATGGCGGAGACTTGGGCTTGTGGGTCTCCATCGTGGGAATACTGGCAGACATTTCGCGATCATTTTGTCACTCAGGATGGCCGTGTCATTGATCCCATTGATCCGGCAAAGATGATTACCACGTCCGAGGGTCAGTCCTACGCCCTGTTCTTTTCATTGGCAGCGAATGATCAGGAGACTTTTGCCAAAATGGCGACATGGACAGAAAACAACCTATCAGCAGGTCATTTTGAGCAACATTTGCCAGGATGGCTATGGGGGCATATGGCGGATGGCAGTTGGGGTTTGATGGATGATAATTCAGCAACTGACGCTGATTTGTGGATTGCTTACAGTCTGGCAGAGGCGGCCAGACTATGGAATGTCCCCGAATATTTGGTGAAATCTGAAGAATTACAGCATCAGATCTTGAGCAAGGAATCTGTTGGGGTAGAAGGGTTGGGTAACGAGTTGATACCCGGTGCGGTTGGTTTTCATTCTTCCGATCATGTCTGGCGGTTCAATCCCAGCTACTTGCCACCACAAGTATTACGGTATTTCTCTTCCAATTATCCAGGAAGCGCTTGGGTAAACCTGGAAAAAAACAGTTTACAACTGCTGGAAACAGTATCCCCGTTTGGGCTGGCCCCAGATTGGGTTGAATTTGATACCAAAAAACAGGCTTTCACAGCAGATACTACGACAGGGGACCAAGGTAGTTACAATGCCATTAGAGTATATCTTTGGGTTGGAATGTTGCCGAGAAATGATCCTCAATGGGCCAGTTTGCAAGACCATTTTTCTGCCATTGCTCGGTTTATTTCGCCTGATGGAAACGTTCCTGAAGTGACCTATCCCTTAAAAGGAACCGTGACGGGTAATGGCCCTGTGGGTTTCTCTTCTGCGGTTGTCCCTCTTCTTCAGGCGGAGGGAAAAGAGGCAACCCTCGAAATATTGAAATTCCAGAATTTAGTGACTCCCTCCGTATCGAATTCCTATTACAACTGGGTCCTAACCTTGTTCGCCGAAGGTTTCAACAACGGTATTTTTTCTTTTTCCAAAACTGGCTCACTGATACCGGATTGGTCATGCGTCTCCCATTAAGCTCACTCATATGTATCTCGTTGCTGGCAACCGTGCCGGCCGTATCTTTGGCTACTTCGTCTGCGGGGCAGGAGTCGATGCAACAGTCGCCAGCAGACAGATTGTACGAACAGGTCATTTTCTGGCAGGGTAAAAATCGCCCGGATATGGTTCGCAAATCATTGGACCGTTTGCTTTCTTCTTATCCTGATGAGCCAAGAGGTCTGGCGATACAGATCGAAATGGAAGCTCAGGCAGGGCACAAGGATGCCGCACAAGCCGCCTATGATCATTTGGCAAAAGTCAGTCCCCATTACCCAGGATTGCCTGCGCTGAAGGATTTGGCTTCATTAAATTCTACTGATAGGATGCGACTGCGTCAGTCCGTACAATTGTCGTATAACGGCCACCCACAACAGGCACTAGATAGTTTTAATCAGTTATTTCCTCATGGACCTCCTGATGGTCCCGAAGCCATTCAGTATTGGGAAATAAAAGCAAAATTACCAGGAGGGTGGAATCAGGCGGTGACTGCCATCCGAAATTTGATGCACAAATATCCTGATGACTATTCTTACCAACTGGCTAACGCCAAATTGATTGCCAGTCGAAATCCTGACGATTCAGCTAATCTTGAGCAGTTACAGAGCATGGCGGCCATGGCCCCCCCTTTAGGTGATGATGCACGCAAAATATTGCGCGGTGCTATGCTGGATTTGCCAGACTTGGGACCCGATACTCGAGCGCGTCTGCAAAACTTTCTCAAGATGGATCCTGAGGATTCGGCCGTTCAAGCCCGATTGAAGGCGGTAGAAGAGGCTCAAAATCGCCATCAGGCGCTTGTTTCCAGTCCTGCCTACGTGCGGGATCAGGAAGCCAGTACAGCTTTTCAGAAGCAACAATACGATGAGGCCCTACAGCATTATTCGGAGGTTCTTGCCATTCACTCCAACGATTTGGATGCCGTATCTGGAACGGGCTATGCCTTGATGCGTCAGAGTAAATTCAATGAAGCGTTGCCCTGGTTTCGTAAGGCTTTGCGGTTGGACCCGGGAAGCCGCAAGAAATGGGATTCTCTGATTCTTACCTGCCAGTATTGGGGGAAGATTCAGCAAGCACGCCAACAAAATATTGCCGGTCATCCGGATGATGCACGAGGAACGGTGCAGGAAGCCATTCGACTGAATCCAGGAGAACCAGAAGGCTATGCCCTATTGGCAAGTATCGCTATTGATCAAGGGAATTACGGGGAAGCGCAGGGGTTGTTAAGGCGCTTGCCGGCAGATCGTCAGGCCACCCTAGAACAGGAAATTGGACGCAAAAGAGCGGCTGAACTGGAAAAGCAGGCGGATGATCTGGTGACCAAGAGCGATTACTCTGGGGCGCGTACTGCTTTGCTCCAGGCGCTGCAATTTGCTCCAGACGATCCCTGGTTGCGCTATCGACTGGCACGACTGTATGCGGCGAATGGAACTGCTGATAAGGGAACGGCACTGTTTGATCCGTGGCTGTACTCCACATTGAGAGATTCTGAAGCGTATTACGCTGCTGCGTTATACCAGTCAGGTATTGGTCGTGACGATGTGGCTCTGGCCATTTTGGACAAACTGCCGGCATCTCAACATTCTGAAAAAATTACAGCGTTTCAGCGTCAGATCTGGATAGATCAGAAGATTGCACAGATTAAAGCCTTACAAAAATCCGGAAAGATCAACGATGCCACGGAAGAACTTAGAAAAGTTCAGCTACAGGTTGATAGTGATCCTGTATTGCTCACCACTGTGGCATATGCATGGAATGATTTGGGCAATCAAGCGCAAGCCGACGCACTGCTCCTTCGTGTGAAGCACGATAGCCCCGAGGCATTATCTCTGGACTGGCATTTGCGCTATGCCTCCTATTTACTGAGAACTCGGCAGACAGACCCTGCCCAGCAGGAAATTGATTACTTGGGCGCCCATCGCGCTGAGTTTGATGATAAGCAGAAACTGGCTTACTCAGGATTGGAAAACTCGCGAGTGGTGGCTCATGCAGAACAACTGGAAGGGGAACAACATTACGCTGAAGCGGAGTCCACACTGGGTCCGGTATTAGAAACAAATCCAGACAATCAAGAGGCGCAAACGGTAGAAAATCGCCTGGCTCGGAGAACAGGAAATCTCGACAAGGCGATACAGGGAATTGAAAAAGAGCTGGCGGTGGATTCGGCGGCTCCAGCAGCGTATGAGTCGTTAGCGCAAGCAAAAATTTATCCTGAGCGTGTTGCCAGTTCTCATCTGACGAATAGTGATCAGACCCCTGTGACTTTGGCGGAAATCGATATCACCGCCCATGAAGCCGACAGTGCTACGCCGCCTACCAGTGGAGATTCCTGGCAGTACAAGAATCAGGCGGAAATGCAGGATGAGCGAGATACTTGGTTGTCTGGCGGGTACGATGTGGAATCTCGTTCTGGAACTGCGGGACAATCACAGTTTGTTTCCCATCAAATTCCCATAGAGTTAAAAGGACCTGTGGGAGTGGGAGGGGAATGGTTCGCTCGTACCGATCAGGTGGATGTCGGCGCAGGTACGCTGAATCTGGCGGATACCTATGCAACAGCGACGTTTGGTTCCATGCTGATTTGTCAGCAACATAATAACTGTCCTAATCCTGCGTCTCAATATGCTTTTGGACGGTCCTATACGGTCGGGTATATGGATGAGCAGAATAGACTGGATATGGGGACGACACCCATTGGTTTCCCCATCGTGAATTGGGTAGGGGGATATCGTCGCGTGGGGGATTGGGGTCCTTATTCCTGGTCTGCAGAAGTAGCGCGACGCGCAGTTACTCAAACACTCCTATCCTATGCGGGAACCATTGATCCTCGGACCGGACAATTATGGGGAGGCGTGCTTTCTACTGGAGCCAAGCTGGGACTGAGTTTGGACCATGGAGGCACGTGGGGATATTGGAGCAATATCGGCATTCATCAACTGACCGGGACGAATGTCCAGTCTAATACAGAAGCGTTGTTGATGGCTGGAGTGACACGCAGATTGATCAATGAAGATGATCGTATGCTCTCTACCGGACTGACTGGGACGATGTGGCACTATTCCCAGGATTCGGGAGAGTTTACTTATGGCCAGGGGGGGTATTATAGCCCGCAATTCTATACGTCTCTGGCAGTCCCTCTGACCTATGCCCAACGATACACCCGCTTTTCCTATATGATGCGCGGTTCAGTATTTACCGCCTGGGCGCGAACCAATTCATCGCCCTATTATCCGCTGAATCCTGCGTATGAACTTGCTGCTGGAAATCCCAGCTATAACACCAGTTCAGGGACCAGCTTCGGTTACTCTGCCATGGCCAATATGGAATATCAACTGACAACCAATTTGTTCATTGGCGATAGTCTGTCTGTAGTCCGGTCTCCTTACTATGCGCCCAACTATGCCATCCTTTACTTCCGGTATGCCATTGACAAGACCCCGGCACTTCCTGTGGGCTTACAACCCGTACCCGTCATTCCCACTTCTCAATTCTAGTTACGCGGGGAATCTGTCATGCGAAGACAACGCCTTGGATTACTTATTCTCTGTTTAATTTCCGGCACCTCATCATGGGCGACGGATTGCCCAGTGACTACAGCAGTGAGTGGAGGGGCAGATACGCCTGAAGCTGCAGTGAGTCCAGGGGATTGTGGGCGAGTCAAACCAGATGCTCCGACCGCTCATTCATCTACCCAGAGAAATTCGCGCAACTCCAGCTTGCCGCCGTATAACCACGACAATCCGGCCATTCTCAACGAATACGCCGTGCGCTATTGGGTGCCAAAAGGAGATCTGGAAACCGCTCACATATTACTGGCGCGAGCGATTAGATTAGATCCTACCAACCAAAGGATCCGTGAGAATCTGGAACAAGTCGATCGATTGCAGAATGATGTGGCGAAGGGCGTGAAATTTGTGGCACCAGGCCCCTATGCTTTTAGCTATACCAACCTTGATGCGAAGAATAAAACCGTGGAAGCAGAACACCCTTTACAAGGGGGGCAGGGAGTGGATACGGCACCTCTGCCTGATCTCTGGCCAGTTCCCGCGAAGAAGTAAGGGCGCTTTAGGCTTTTTCTCTACAATCTCCTCATCTGCAACGCATGCGCCAACTTTTGGTGCTGTTTGAGGTGCGTTCTTCTGCTACCGTCCTCTTCTCTAGGTGAGCCAGAATATGCGTATTCGACCAAAAAAGCATATCGCTGCTCTCCCAGTTCATAGGTCTTGCAGAGCCCAGTACGTTGGATGATCAGTTGTTTTCCGCGTCATAGGGAACCCAACCAGATTCTGGATCCTGGCGTAAGTAATACTGACCATTATCGCGAACCATGGTGACATCGGCGTTTTGAGCTACATATTTTGTGACGGGCAAATCTCTCACCAAATCATCGGCACGGTAGCTGGAATTGTCAAAAGGCGAGGATTTAATGAGGTTGGCAACAAGTTGAGAAAGGGCCAAGTAACTGGAGGGCGTTGACACGATGCGCTGATTATCTGCTCTATTGATTTTAGGGCCGATAATTTTAATTCCTACAGGGACCAATGTGATCGACGGGGTAGGAATTTCGCGTAAACCTGCAACCTGATACTTGTCTCCCTGAATGGCAGCACCATGTTCTGGAATAACAACTACTACAGTATTTCTTCCACTGTTTTTCACCGCCACCATAAATTGACTGATGTCATCGAGCAGTTGATGTAGGCGCGTTCCGTAGGATTTCATGCTGGCGCGCGTATTATCGTTAACCAGATGATTTCCATCATGCAAACTGATGGTGTTGTAATACAGTGCGACATGCTTTGCAGGGTCATTGGATCGTTTCTGAATCCATTGGGTCAAGGCATCTTTATCATCATAAACGAAGGAATCATCGAACGCTGTTTCATACGGGCGAAGCCCTTCCAGTTTCATCGGTGTGATGCCCAGTTTTTGCGTTTCAATGGTCTTTAGAAAGTTTTCAAAATGGCCGTCGTGATTGAGTAACAGATTGGGGCTGAAGCCGGCTTGCTGGAGGCTTCCCATCAGGTAACATTGATCGGTGGTGGCGCTGTATAAGCCGGTATGGGGAAGTTGACCGCAGGGCGCGCGCAGTAGTCTTATGGCGGCCGGACCACTATAGGTTGATGCTGTATTGAAGCGGGTATATAGCACATCCAGTGTTTGCCATAGGGGGTGGGTGTCCAAGCCCATGGCCTTGAGGTCGCTCCAAGATAAGGAGCAAATATGAATGAATACGATGTCGAAAGGCTGGGAACCTGTTGCGACGGGATCAAAACTCACTTGTCGTGTGGATTCATTGGAAAAGAAACTGTTGACTTGATAATTAAGATCGGACACCCCCGAATGGGCCCCTCCTTGTCCATCGGATTGCTGCGCCATGTTCTCAGGGGTGGCAGGGCTTTCTCCTCGGTCAAATTTATGTAGGACAGCCAGGGAAAATAGAGCTGCAGTGAGAATCACGCCGAGTTTGAGATAGCGTGAAATCAAGGCGTACAGGATCCAGATCACTACCAGCATGGCGATCATTTCGACATGAACGAAGCGTTCTACCAATTCCAGTAGGTAAGCAAACCTGAATTGAGAAAGGGAAGAAGCCTGCGCGATGACACGCTTCACAGGGGGGAGCCAAGAGTCGTAGTATAAAAGGATAACTCCCAGAGGGATGGAGACCACTGATCTTAAAATTCGTGCGGTTCGTGAAGGGATGGGTGCGGCCAGTAGCAGAATAAATGCAAGGTTAGTCCATGGGTGCAATCCAATTACCCCACGCCATGCAAGTAACAGTTTGATCAGAAAATAAAAATTCCACCATCCCAAAGATAGGCGATAACGACTGTCAAATGGATTAGGGGTGGATTTCAGAATCGCGGAATCGGCTGTATCGTTCATTCAATGTGCTTTTCGGGACGGTTTGAGGTGCTCGGGAAGGGTGCATTCTTCAATCAGGCGTGTTTGGTAGCGAAAACCACTCCACCACTCGGCGTAGGAAGCCCAACGTTTTCCGAGCCAGAACCCGAAGAGCAAGCCAACTAAAAGGACAAGCAAGTAATCTCCCATGATGGACTATCCTGAAATAGATGATTTATTGAGGCGAGACAGAGGGCGATGTTGAACCTTGGACCCCTGTCGGTGATGGGCTAGAATGGTGACGTCCGCACTATGCTTGGTATTCTCGTGATTAGATATCAAGCCGGAATGTGAGCTAGGAGTAATCGAGCCAGATGCGAATTTCTCGGGGGATAACAGAACACGCAACGCTTGCTCTATGGTTTCCGGCGCAGTGTAGCGCGATTCTGAAATGATCAAATCCGTCCAGCGGTAGCGAAATGCGCGATCAAGGGCATAATCGATGTCAGATTCGCTGCATCCCGGAAGATAAATAAACAGACTGGTACCCAGGGTGCTGGTGAAGATATCCCCTTGACGAGTGAAAGACAATTCATTCATGAGCTGAGTGATGTTGTCCCCCGTTGGAGCCGTTAGGTAAATGAGGGAGTTCCCTAGGGACAAATCGCGGGTTTGCTTGAGATTTTTTCGGACAGATTCGGCGAATACTTCAGGTGTTAGCAAGGGAGATTCAAGTTCTGGTTCAGTCAATACCAGTAGGTCCGTCAACGAAATATTCACTTCTCGATTAAATGTTTGACCATACAGACAGTTCAATAGGTTTCTCAATTGCGAAAAAGCCAGAGTGGCTGGAATGACCATATTGGCTCCCGCCAGCAGCAGTATATGTTCATGGGTATATCGCAAATGAGTATTGATTTCTCTTACGGCAATGCGAATTTTTAATCCGCAGAGTCGACGCAATTGATAGACGATTTCTGTGATGTGGCTCCGGTCCGTATTGCGGTCAAAGTGTAATACGAGAGTGGCCGCCACCAAACCTGTTGCTGTTTCAAGAAAGGCGTCGTTATCCTCTACCAGTCTCCAACCAGAAGGTAGGGCGTGTCCCATCAATGCGGTTCTGGTGATCAGTACCAAAGATTCATCCCCCTCTCTTGGGGCCAAACTGGGTTGGTCGCGCAAATTTTCCACGCTAAATACGGGTAACCCATGAACCATATTATGGTTCATGGGGAATTTCTGACCGAAAGTTGAGGCTTCGCGTCCAAACCAATGGGGAACTTCGAATTCATATACGCCGGCTTGAGCACGCCAGTAGGCAACTCCACTAAAGAGATGTGTGACCGAGGGATCGAGGCCGGAGGTTTCCCCGCTGGGGAAGGGTTTCTGGGCAAAGAGAATCAAGGTGCAATTTTTTTCTAAGGCCCATTCACACAATACTTCTGCTGCAATGAGCTGAGTTTCCTGATTGTTGGGGAAAAGGCCTTCTGCCCCCTCAAGAAGGATAAAACTATCTCTCGAAATTCCAAAATGTTTAAAATCTCGTATCAGACGCTTTGCGGAAAATTCCGTGTTTTTAAGGGTTTGTTTAAAGATTTTTATTTTATTTTGCTGTACGGCAGATAATAAAGGCAGGTTGGAGGATTGCGAGGTCCAGAGCGCATCATCCTGATGATCTGCGATCCAGTAATGTTTGGATTGTTTGGATTGTCTGCTAAGGGCTGCCGAGCTTGCCAGCGTTGTGGCCGCAAAATCACGAAGAGGAACGGTTGACTCGTGGTAAATGAGATATACCCCCCCTGAGCAGAGATGGGTGACCGAAGCGGCCATGTTTTGAATGGATAAGTTAAACGCATCAGTCATGGTGTTATTGTCTCCCTTACAGTAATTCCACTCGCTGGCTTTTTCCTGCAGCCGCCCCGCTAATATAATCTATAATTATACTTGTTTCCACTATCATCGTTATGGAGGGTAAGGTTTTGTCTCAGGCTAATGCTGATCCCGAACCGGGTCCCAAAAAACCAGCTGCGCCACGCATTGTAAAGGCGTTCTTCTATTCCGCTGCCGGATTTCGTTCGGCTTATACGGGTGAGGCAGCCTTTCGTGAAGAAGTGTGGGTTTCTCTGATCCTTGGTGTGATTTCATGGTTCCTGCAAATATCCTTGAGCCAACACTTGGCACTGGTGGGTTCTCTGATTTTTGTATTGTTGGTCGAACTTTTAAACTCTGCCATAGAAGCTTCGGTGGATCATACTTCTCTTGAATTTCACCCCATGGCGAAATGCGCCAAGGACATGGGCAGCGCGGCGGTGTTGCTCAGTTTGGTTTTGGCGCTGATGGTTTGGGTAGGGGTTTTGTGGGCGTAGTATTTCTCTCCTATTGCGCCACCTTTCGCGAATGTGCGTCTCTTCGTCATAGCCATCAGTATAATGATCATTTCCGGTTTCTGTGAGAAATAACCATGAAAATCCTGCACACCATGATTCGTACCGGAAATCTTGATCGCTCCATCGATTTTTATACCCACGTCCTAGGGATGAAACTATTGCGGCGCAACGATTATCCCGATGGAAAGTTTACATTGGCGTTTGTTGGATATGGTGATGAAGCATCACATGCGGTTATCGAACTGACTTACAACTGGGGTGTGGAAAGTTACTCCCTTGGAGAGGGTTATGGCCATATTGCGATAGAGGTCGATGATGCCTATGCGGCGTGCGATGCAGCTAGGAAAAGCGGGGGAATCGTGAGCCGAGAAGCTGGCCCCATGAAGCATGGCGCCACGGTCATCGCATTTTTGACCGATCCAGATGGGTACAAAATTGAACTCATTGAGAAAAAAGGTTAAGGTACCAAGCCAATTTGTATGGCGAGAAAGTACGCTTTTATCCCATCAGGGGTTTCCCTTTACTCATACTCTCTCCATCTGATGCACGCAATGTCCAGAATGTCAGGGATGATAGTCCGGTTGTGATGCCGAGGGTCAGGAAAGCCTCGTGCAACGCATGGGTCACAGCAAGATGATCGGATTGGGGCAACCCCCCCAAATACCAGCCTGCCACCAGCGATCCGCAAGCCAGACCGAAACTCATGGACAGTTGCTGAAAAGAGCTGGCTAATGTGCTAGCCATGCTGGATTGGTTCTCAGCAACATCGGCGTAAGCCATGGCATTCATGCTGGTAAACTGGAGCGAATTGAAAAAACCCTGCGCTAGACCCAGAGTAACCATCAGAATGATCGGTGTTCCGCTATCGATAATGGCAAACAGACTGATGGTTACCCCAGCCATCAAGGTATTGGCGATCAGGACCGTGCGAAAGCCGAATTGGCGTAAAACCCGAACGGAAATCAGTTTCATGCCCATGGCGGCAAATGCTGCTGGCATCATGAGAAGACCAGATTCCCATGCTGGAAAACCCAGACCGAGTTGATACAACAAGGGTAGGAGAAATGGCAGAGCACCCATACTCAACCGAGTGATAAATCCTCCCGCCACTGAAACACGGAAAGTACGGATGCGAAATAGGGTAAGTTGCAACAAAGGATGAGATGTTTTCTTGGAGTGCCATCCGTACGCAAGCAGTAAACCCAGCGAGAGCGAAAACAGGCTGATGGCCGGAAGTAGGTTGATAGGGTGTTCCCCGAAGATTTCCAGCAACCAAGAGAGTAAAGCCGTACCGGAGCCGAACAATATCAGGCCAATTATATCCAGTGGCCGGCGTTGAGGCTCGCGATAATCTGGCATGTATTTGTGACTTAGAACCATCGCGATCACCCCGACGGGAAGATTGACAAAAAAAATCATCCTCCAAGATAGCCAATGTACGATCAGCCCGCCGATGGTGGGCCCCAGCAAGGGTCCAATCAAGGCGGGAATGACAACAAAGTTCATGGCAGTCATCAGTTCAGCTTTGGCAAAAGTGCGGATGATGGTGAGTCGTCCAACGGGGGTCATCATCGCTGCGCCAACACCTTGCAAGATACGGGCAGCAACCAGCATCGGTACGTTGAGAGACAGGCCGCATAACAAAGATGAAAAGGTGAATATCGCTACCGCGCTGCCAAACACAAGGCGCGTTCCAAAACGGTCGGCCAACCAACCGCTGATGGGGATACATACGGCCAAACTCAGGATGTAACTGGCGACAACGGCTCTTAGGCTTAATGGTGCAACATGGAGGCTTGCCGCCATGGCGGGCACGCCGGTATTGATGATGGTGGAATCCAGTTGTTCCATGAACAATGCTGACGCCACTACCCACGGAAGATAAACTTTGTTATTCAAAATGTTATATTGACTTCAGGTAAAGGTGAAGCATGAGTGAGTAATTTTTGGAAACGGAAGTCTAGGGGTGATGAATGGGTGGTATATCTCGCCACTAATCCTGCAGAGGGCACTAGACGCCGTCGCGCCCCCAATGCTGGTGTAACAACACGGCAATGGCTGCAGAGATCAAGCGTGCATTGGCAGGAGAGGAGCGCGAGGTCAGTATCAGGGGCACCATGGCACCGATGACAATGCCTGCCAACGTTGCTCCAGCCAGATACTCCAAATCCTTGGCCAAGATGTTGCCCGCATCGAGATCGGGTACCAGCAAGATATCCGCATCTCCTGCTACCGTACTGTCGATTTGTTTCACCTTGACGGCATCACGAGAGATGGCATTGTCAAAAGCCAATGGACCATCCACTTCGGCGTTCATAATTTGCCCCCGTTGAGCCATCTTGCTGAGGCAGGCCGCATCCAGAGTAGAGGGAATGCTGGGTTTTACCAGTTCGATCGCTGATAATACCGCTACTTTTGGGCGGTCAACTCCAAGAATTCTAGCCAAATCAATGGCGTTCTGGAGGATCTCGGTTTTGATGGCCAGGTCGGGAGTAATGTTGATGGCAGCATCCGTGATGAACAGCAATTTGTGATAAGCGGGCATATCGGCGATGAACACATGACTGACACGACGGGCCGTACGCAACTGGCGTAACACGGGGCGCATTAATTCATCAGTATGAATCCAGCCCTTGATCAAGGCCTCCACTTTTCCTTCCTTGGCCAGTTGCACCCCCATTTCAGCTGCTTCTGCTGCCGAAGCCACTGGAATAATAGGAAATCGGTCGAGGGGGCAATCCAACTGCTGGCAAACGGCTTCCACCTGGGCACGGGGGCCCAGCAAAATCGGTTCGATCAAACCGGCATCGCTGGCTTCCATCGCTCCGGTCATCACCTGTAATTCATGGGCATCTACCACTGCCACGGGCAGGGGAGGGTACTGCCGCGCCAACTCGAAAATTGTGGCAAAACGGGAGGCTGAAATGGATTCACTCATGACACTTACCTCGGTAAAGTTGGACGGTCGAATTGTTTCACCCTAGGCACTTACTTCTTCTGCCACCATGGTGATGGCTCCACAGGGGCATTCGGTGACACAGATTCCACAGCCTTTGCAGTAATCGTAGTTGAACTGGAAGCGTTTTCCCGGCCCCAGTTTGATTACTGCGTTATCCGGGCAGACTCCATAGCAGTTGTCACACTCGAAGCAATTGCCACAAGACAGGCAACGGCGCGCCTCAAACAAGGCATTATTTTCGTCCAAGCCTCCCTGGACTTCATCAAATGTAGATTGACGTCGAATGCTATCCAGTATGGGTCGCAGGGTTTTTGGGGCGTCTGAATAGTACCACGGGTTGAGCATGTCAAAACTCACTGCGTCATGTTTGGCAACAGGATCTGGGTTCAAGCCACGCAACCACTGGTCAATGTGATACGCCGCTTTTTTGCCGTGACCTACAGCCGTCGTCACGGTGCGTTCCGAGGGGACCATGTCTCCTCCAGCAAATACCCCTGGATGACCCGTCATCAGGTGACTTGAGACCTGAACCACGCCATCTTTGATCGCGATACCGGAGAGGGTGTCCAGCAGCGAGAGATCCACTTCCTGTCCCAATGCCAGGACCAAGGAATCTGCCGCCATTTTTTCCAATTCCCCCGTGGGTTGTGGGTAACCATGCTCGTCCAGCACCATTTTCTCAATGGTAAGTTCATGGGCATCTACATGTTTGATGGTAGATAACCATTTGACCAATATTCCTTCTTGCAATGCTTCTTCGATTTCGGAATCGTGCGCGGGCATCTTTTCACGAGTGCGGCGATAGACGATGACGGCTTCCGTAGCTCCCAATCTCCGAGCCGTACGCGCCACATCGACTGCGGTATCGCCTCCTCCGTAAACCACTACATGACGCCCCAGCAACGGGGGGCTTTCCCCTTCCATTCCGCGTAAAACTGAAATCGCATCGACAATGTGGGCAGCATCGCCGGCGGGAATGACGGCTCGTTTGCCAATATGGGCCCCGACTGCAAGAAAAACTGCGTCAAAAGTCCCTGTCCTCATGGTTTTCTCGAGGTTTGTGACTGGGGTATGGAGTTTTAGGGTGATACCCAGATCAAGTATGCGCGCCACTTCAGCATCCAGTACTGCGCGTGGAAGGCGATATTTGGGGATGCCGAAGCGCATCATTCCGCCGGTGGCAGGGCCAGCCTCCTGGATTTCCACCTGGTGACCCAACCGTGCCAAATGATAGGCTGCCGCAAGGCCGGAAGGCCCAGCTCCCACCACTAAAACTTTTTTGCCAGAGTTTGCTGCCGGGGGGGGGGAATTTCCAGCCATGTTTGATGGCCTCATCCCCGAGAAACCGCTCCACCGCGTTGATGCCCACAGATTCGTCCAATTGGCCTCGGTTGCAAGCGTTCTCACAGGGATGGTAGCAAACCCGGCCCATAATCGCTGGGAATGGATTGTTTTGGACGAGTTCACGCCAAGCTGCTTCGTAGTGGCCCGATTCGGCATGAAACAACCATCCCTGAATGTTCTCTCCTGCCGGACAGGAAGCATTGCATGGAGGTAAGCGGTCCAGATAAACCGGCCTTAGGGTACGCCACGACCCCGTGTGATTGGCCAGAGACGAGCGAGGATCAAGGGTGATGGCAAAAGGCTTTTCCATCAGGATTTCTCCGGTGAGATTTGTCCATACCGATGAATATTGCGCTCTGCCAGCGCTTGAATCTGTGCAATGATGTCTTGGTTGGGTTGGGCACCAAACAAATGGGCAAAGCGTTTTTGTGGTTTCAGATACTTCTCCACAGGGAGTTGTTTGCGAATCGGTAATGCGCTGACTTGTATTCCATGTTCGGCTTCAAATACCGGGAATAAACCGGTTTCATGAGCCAGTCGCGCGATGCGTATGGTGTCTTGGGAAGCGGTTCCCCATCCTAGGGGGCAGGGAACGAGGATGTGGATGTAGCGTGCCCCACGAAATTCCATGGCTCGTTTTACCTTGGCTTCGAGATCGTGCAAATCAGCCACGGTAGCCGTTGCCACATAGGGAATCTCATGGGCCATGGCGATGGCGGGAACGAATTTTCCTTGGCCAAAAACATTGCCCGGATGGGGGCCTACGGGCAAAGTGGTTGCCGTACGTGCTCCGGGAGGCGTGGCTGATGAACGCTGTACCCCCGTATTCATGTAGGCCTCATTGTCGTAGCAGATATACAGCACATCGTCATTGCGCTCGAACATGCCAGACAGGCAGCCGAATCCGATATCAGTGGTTCCGCCATCCCCACCTTGTGCCACCACCCGCACCTCAGAGCGTCCCTTGGCCTTTAGCGCGGCAGCCATACCGGTGGCGACTGCCGCAACATTGCCGAAAAGAGAATGCATCCACGGCAGTTGCCACGAGGTCTCGGGATAGGGCGTGGTAAACACCTCCAGACAGCCGGTGGCATTTGCTGCAATCAGTTGCGAGCCGGTGGCTTCCATGGCGGCATCCAATGCATACCGGGCCCCCAACGCTTCACCACATCCCTGACAGGCACGGTGTCCGGAGGTGATGGAATTGCTGCGATTCCCATGGGACTGGACACTGCGATCTTCGGGGTTGAGTAACCGATTCCCCACAGTAAATGTGCCGGTTTGATAAAACTTGATGGGCTGAAAGGGCATATCATCTCCTCATGCGATTTTTGAGGCCACTGAGCCGATATGACGGAGTACATTTTCTGCGGCCGGACCCGAACGCCGCACTTTCTCCTCACGCATCAACTGTTGGTTGACCACTGCCCAGTTCAGATCCAGGAACGTTAACGGTTCCAACTCGTCCTGCTCCGCTTTACGAAACCATTGATGCAATGATTTGCGTAGGATGGCTCGACCTCCCAGTCCTGCCACCACGGTGTATACCGGCAAGTTGAGCCCCGCCAGTGACATTTGTACATCGGTGGAAAGAATGCCGCCAATGCCCAAGGCAAAACTTTTTTCTACAACCACGACACGTCGTGTTTGGTGTAATGCGTCGCGTACCAGATTCAAGGGGAAGGGACGAAAACTGGTGATGCCCAGTACGCCGATTTTGTGGCCTTCATGGCGCATCTCGTCCACAGTATCTTTGATGGTTCCGAGTGCCGACCCCATGGCTACGATGATGGTTTCTGCATCCTCTGCGCGATAGGTATGCAGCAATCCGCCGGGGTCGCGACCAAATACCTGTTTGAAATCGTCGACCAACTGAGGAATGAGTTCCAGTACGCGCAGTTGCCGGGCATGGGCCAAGTATCGAACCTCCATGAAAGCCTCTGGGCCAACCATCGCTCCGATGGATACAGGGTCTTGTGGGTCCAGAACTTGCCGAGGTGCATAGGGTGGCAAATAGGAATCGATTTGAGATTGCGTTGGCAGGTCTACCTGTTCATAGGCATGGGTCAAGATGAACCCATCCATACAGACCATTGCCGGTAAGGACAATTCCTCCGCCAGTCTGAAAGCCAGAATATGCAGATCCGCAGCATTTTGGTTAGATTCGGCAAAAAGCTGTATCCATCCAGAATCGCGCTGTGACATGGCATCGGAATGATCATTCCAGATATTGATCGGTGCTCCAATGGAGCGGTTTGCCACCGTCATCACAATGGGCAGTCCCAATCCGGCGGCGTTATATACCGCCTCAGACATAAACAGCAAACCCTGGCTGGCAGTAGCCGTGTAGGATCGAGCTCCGGTGGCAGAGGCCCCGATCGAAACCGACATGGCGGCAAATTCGCTTTCTACATTGATAAACTCGCAGTTCATCAACTTTCCGCTTTTAACCATTTCCCCAATGGCTTCAACGATGTGTGTTTGAGGCGTAATGGGGTAGGCGCAAACCACTTCGGGGCGACACAGGGCAATGACCTCGGCGACGGCACGGGAACCTTCGATTTGTTCAAGCATGTGCAGATCTCTCCATAATTTGGGTTTTGACCTGTTGATAAGCTTCGTTCGCTGCGGCGATGTTGCCTTCGGCGATTTTTCCGGAAAACTTTTTCGCGATGGCTGCGATCACCGAGTCTAGGCGGATCCGGCCGGAGAGGGCGGAAAAACCGGCAATTAAAGGCACATTGGGAATCGGTCGGTGAATATGGCGGAGCGCAATCTCCGTCGCCGCCAGAGTGGCTAACCGTTCGGCAGGGCGATTTGTCGCCAAATCATGCAAACCCAGTGCCGCGAAATCATGAGGGGTATTGAGCAGGATATACCCATCCGGCTTCAGCCCATCAAACACCTCGACCTGATGCAGTAGTGTGACATCCTGAACGATGAGCGCATCCGGTTCCATGATGGGTTCGCGCAACCGAATTTCTCTGTCAGAAAGACGGCAGAAGGACACTACAGGGGCCCCCATTCGTTCTGAACCAAAACTGGGAAAAGCCTGGGCATGTTGCCCTTCGGAAAAAGCCGCCATCGAAACCATCTCCGCCGCCGTAACGACCCCTTGACCTCCTCGACCATGAATACGCAGTTCAAACATATGCGACCTCTGGCAAAAACCCGCTTCCCCGTTGGGATCCAGATTCTAGATGACGGAGAACTTTAACTCGATGCTCATCGGTCATCCTCCCATAAAAACGAACGGAGCGCCATAGGTATTGATAGGTATTGTGCTACACCCTTTTCTTGGGTTGCCGACGATACCAAAATTTTTCGATCCTTCCGTCAAAGTGCGACAAAAAATGCTTGCTGTGATCTCTCTCCTTTGATCGGAAGGGAGATCTCATTCATGATTCAGTCGCAATTGAGTGGTTGCCGTATTTTTGAGAAACCATCCCAAGAATATCATCCACAATCCCCCGCCGAGGTCTCCCGAAAATATTTTCCAGATTCCGAACAGCATAAAGATATAACCAAATCCCTGGCCGACTCTTGCAGCCATGAAGGTGGCTCGACGCAAATTTCCGGTGATGGCCCAGACTAGGGCACGAAATACACGTCCTCCATCCAGAGGATAGCCGGGAACCAGGTTGAACAACCCCAGCGCCATATTGATATAGGCCAAATACTTCAACAAGGCCAGCAAAGGGGGGTTGTCTGAAAGTATGCGAAGCCATGAATAACACAGAAAAGCCAGAATAAAATTTACCAGAGGGCCAGCGATGGCGATCAAAAATTCTGCTAATGCCCCCGGCGCTTCTCCCTCAATTTGCGCCACTCCGCCAAACATGAAAAGCGTAATGCTATTTACTCGAATACGATACCAAAGTGCCACGACTGAATGTCCCATCTCGTGCAGCAGGATGCAACCGAAATAGGATAGGGCGGTTATTGCGCCCATGATCCAGTAAAGAGTGGGTGGCCAATCGATGAATTCGGCGGGATAGTAGTTGGCCGCCAACATCCATGTGAGCAGGCCAAACACGATAAACCAAGAGGAATCCAGATCTACGGGGATGCCTAAAATGCTCCCTAGGCGGTATTGTTTTCGGGCCATTTGAACGCTCTTTTCATCATTTTGCAGCTTACCCGTTCACTCTCCATTTTGGCTGCTTGCGAATAACCATACCCATCGGCCCGCTGGATGACCCTGCAATGCCGATACGATATACCCTG
>JAAGNR010000056.1 GCA_010435995.1 Ferrovum sp.
GCGCTGATCGGCTCCCTGGGCCCGGTGACCACCCTGTACCTGGCCCATGTGTTCCTGGGAGAATCCTTTGCCCTGCAGCAAATCCTGGGCTCGATGCTGATCATGGCAGGGGTGCTGGCCATTTCCCTGAAACCCAGAGGGGCGTAACCCTTCATGATTTTTTCAGAAGGTTGCAAAACAATTTGCAAGTTCAGTGGCTGGGACGACCTCGACACTCGATTGGCTTCGGTCCTGGTGTTATCCACTCCCCATGACCGCCACGGTCAATGACCTGGGCCCTCTGCCAGAAATCCCTCAAGATCCCTAATGGAGAGTTTGGGTTTAATCCTCGTGAAACAAAATATCTTGTAATATGTCCCACCCCCCTTCAATGAGGGGGGGGCTGTCTCTTGCAGCATCTTAAGCATTCGACAAGGAAAGTTCGTGACAATGGGCGGGCGCAAACCGGCCTGGTTCGGTATAAATGGACACTCGAGTGTTCGCGGAGGTCAAAATGAGTTCTTCAGGGACGGCAAACTGGTGTCGGACAATCTGCCAGTCCAGCAGAAGTTCGCTGCATGACGCATGCATGCTACCGACTGGTCATCCATCAGATTTATGGCTTTATTCCCTGACTCGGTAATGAATACTCAGAGTGCCGTAGCGTATTCACCGCAACCCCAAGCCATGCCCAAGGTTGCGATCCTTCTTTGTACCTACCACGGCCAGCACTTCCTGGCCGACCAACTCGAGTCATTTATTGCGCAAACCCATCCCAACTGGGAAGTCTGGGTGTCGGATGACGGCTCCCAGGACGATACACAAGCCATCCTGCTGTCCTACAAGAATAGGTGTGAAGGGCGCGTGTCGATCCATGACGGCCCGGCCGAAGGTTTTGCAGTTAATTTCCTGTCCCTGACTTGCAAGGCAGGTATCGAGGCAGATTACTATGCCTATTCCGATCAGGATGATATCTGGGAGGCGGATAAACTCGAGCGTGCGGTCAAATGGTTGCAAACCGTCCCCGAACATGTCCCGGCACTTTACTGTTCCCGGACCCGCTTGATTGATGCCCACAATAATGACATCGGCTTTTCCCCTCTTTTTACCAAGCCCCCGAGTTTTGCGAATGCGCTGATACAGAACGTTGGCGGTGGCAACAGCATGGTATTCAATAATGCAGCACGCATGCTGCTCATCAGAGCAGGAGAAGATGTACCCGTGGTGACACACGATTGGTGGGCGTACATTGTCGTCAGCGGTTGCGGCGGGCAGGTGTTTTACGACAGTTATCCATCTCTGCGTTATCGCCAGCATAACGGTAATCTGGTGGGCATGGATGCGACCTGGTCAGCGCGTTTCGTACGTATCTGGATGCTTTGGCAAGGTCGATTCCGTCGCTGGAATGATACCAATCTCGAGGCGCTGAACCGACTGCGTACTGAACTGACCCCGGAAAATAGATTGATACTGGATGAATTCGCGATATCCAGGAACAGAAGTTTTCTGCCGCGACTTATTGGCCTGAAAAAATCGGGTATCTACCGTCAAACTTTTCTTGGTAATTTAGGTCTCGTTGCTGCGGCCATTTTAAAAAAGATTTGATATTTTTATGAAGGTTTCTATTGTCGGATCGATGAAATGTGTGGAATAGCCGGCATATTTGCCACCAAAGCATCCGCGCCCGCAGATGTCTCCGTCATGATCGACCGGATGATCAAAACCATTGGGCATCGAGGACCGGATGATCGGGGGACCTGGGTTGGCCAGGGCATGGCGCTGGGCCACGCGCGACTGTCAATCATTGACTTGTCTGCTGCCGGACACCAGCCCATGTCCAGTGAGGATGGCAACCTCCAGATAGTCTTCAACGGTGAAATTTATAATTTCATGGAGTTACGTGCGGAACTCCATGAGCTCGGTTACCACTTTAAAAGCCACACCGATACCGAAGTCATCCTCAACGGCTATCACTGCTGGGGAGAGCAGGTGTTCCGACGTCTGCGAGGTATGTTTGCCATTGCCCTGTGGGATCAACGCACCGGGAAACTTGTCCTCGCCCGGGACCGTATCGGCAAGAAACCCTTGTTCTACGCCTGGCATGGCGAAGTGTTTCTGTTCGGTTCGGAAATCAAGGCCATTCTCGCGTGGCCCGGCTTCAAGCGCGAGCCTGATTACGAAGCCATCCACCACTACCTGACGTTGCAATATATTCCTGCACCATGGTCAGCGTTCAAAGGAGTAAAAAAACTCCCCCAAGCCTCTTACATGGTTGTTGCCCGTAATGGGCAGACGGACATGCAAAAGTACTGGACATTGCCCGAACCGTCACAAGCACACCACAGGCCGCCGATGGAGTTGAAGGAAGAACTTGTCACTCTGCTTGATGAAACCGTGCGTTTGCGCATGGTTGCCGATGTGCCGTTGGGTGCATTTCTTTCGGGTGGGGTCGATTCATCCGCCATTGTCGCCATGATGGCGCGCCATTCCAGTGGCCGTGTCAAAACCTTCTGTATCGGTTTTGACGAGGCTGACTATGACGAACGCGCCTATGCACGTGTGGTCGCCGAACGCTACGACACGGATCATCACGAGATGGTGGTTCGCCCCGATGCTGCTGCTGTTCTGCCGTTGCTTACCTGGCACTACAATGAACCGTTTGCCGATCCCTCGGCAATCCCCACGTATTATGTCGCTCAGATTGCGCGGCAACACGTCACCGTTGTCCTTAACGGTGACGGGGGTGACGAAAGTTTCCTGGGTTATGGTCGCTACACACAATGCTTGCGAACGGAGTGGATCAGTGGCCTGCCGCGGCCGTTGCGGCAACTTGCCTCCCGCATGGTCCGGTTCATCCCTCCCGATGTAAACCGTTACCGGGCCCTGCGTGTCACTCGGCGCTGGCTATCCTACCTGAGCGAAAAAGATTCCCGTCGTTATGCTCCGTCCATAGCGTACTTTTACGAGCATGACAAGTTTGCCGGCTATGATCGTCAGTTGCGACCATTTCTGGGTCATTCGTCGCTCGATCTTCTCGAACCTTACTTCCAACAATCCAGGTCTTATGTTGGCGGTGCAGCCTGGGCCGACATCCATACCTACCTGCCGGACGACCTCCTCGTAAAGGTCGATGTCGCCAGCATGGCGCATGGTTTGGAGGCCAGGTCACCCTTTCTGGACCATGAACTCATGGAGTGGGCAGCGCGTATTCCATCATCACAAAAAATGGAGCGGGGGGTCACCAAGGCCATTCTGAAGTCGGCACTGGAGCCTTTTTTACCCAACGAAATACTCTATCGCCCAAAAATGGGCTTTGGGGTACCGATTGATGAATGGCTCAAAGGCGAACTCAAGGAGTTCGCCCACGATACACTGCTCAGCACCCAGGCTCGCCAAAGAGGGTTGATTACACCAGCCTATGTCCAGACCATGCTGGACGAGCATTGCGGCGGCATCTGTCTGCATCACACCCGCTTGTGGGCGTTGCTCATGCTCGAACTGTGGTTCCGGATGTGGATTGACCCCGCCGAAGTACCCCTGTCGCCACCTGCTACCCCGCCGTTGGTGTGAACGCCGAGAAATCAACATGACAACTCCCATCTGGCGTCTCATTTTGCGTGGCATCAAGTCGGTATTCATGACACCGCCTGCCGGTACGGGAGGTACCACCTCGGCCCAGTATTGTTACTCTGTCTTTTTGCGCCATCTGGTCATCGCGGATCAGCA
>JAAGNR010000057.1 GCA_010435995.1 Ferrovum sp.
AGGCCGGAATGATCGCCCTGTGGGCGATAGCGCCGCTTCACCACCCCCTGAACCGCTGCGCGGTTACAGGCGGAGCACTGCGGCGCGTTCTGGTAGAATGGCGCGTGGAATCAGCGATCAAAAAAACGACTCTGAGCATAGAGCGATATTTAAATAATTGAGTTTAGGGGGAATGTTCTGAAAAATCCGGCCAGTGTAGATATTGTCCGTAATTGCTGTTGTGCGCTGCGCAACCTGTTACGCGTTACTGCAGACACCGTGTTTGTGCGGGCGGCCCTGTGACCATTCTGGTGACGGGGGGAGCAGGTTATATTGGTAGCCACGTGGTGACCGTTCTGCTGGCTGCGGGACGGAAAGTGGTGGTTCTGGATAATTTCTGCAACAGCGATCCTTCTGTGGTGGAACGATTGGAGCGCATCACCGGTTGTCCTGTTCCCTTGGTGCACAGCGATGTGCGTGATCGAGAGCGAGTAGCCGATACACTGCGGCGATTCGGCGTAGATTCCGTGATCCATTTTGCCGGTCTCAAGGCGGTGGGGGAATCCGTCAGCAAACCCATCGAGTATTATGGTGCCAATATTCAGGGGACCATCAGTCTGCTGGAAGCCATGCAGTCGGAAAAGGTGGGACAGTTGGTGTTCAGTTCCAGTGCCACTGTCTATGGCGACCCCGGTTACCTTCCCATCGATGAGTCCCATCCCACCAGTGCCACCAATCCTTATGGGCGCAGCAAGTTGCATATCGAAGAAATGCTCAAGGATGTGGCTTTGGCTTCACCTTCATGGAAAATCGTATGTCTGCGCTATTTCAACCCCGTAGGCGCCCATGCTTCGGGATTGATCGGCGAAGATCCGGCAGGGATTCCCAATAATCTGATGCCTTTCGTGGCGCAGGTGGCTACTGGCCAACGCTCTTTTTTGCGGGTGTTTGGCCAAGACTATCCGACGTCCGATGGAACGGGGGTTCGGGACTATATCCATGTCATGGATTTGGCCGAGGGTCACAGTGCCGCATTGCGTTTTGTAGCCGATCATCCGGGGTGGAATGCCATAAATCTGGGCACGGGGCGTGGAACCAGTGTACTGGAAATGGTATCCGCCTTTGAGCGGGCCAGCGGCAGACCGATTCCCCACGAAGTCGTTGACCGGCGTCCGGGAGATATTGCCAGTTGCTATGCCGATCCCACCTTGGCGCGACAACTTCTCGGGTGGCAAGCGACCCGGGGGGTGGATGACATGTGTTCCAGTACTTTGGCGTGGCAAAAAAATCGTTGAGGTCCCTAATGAGTTGGCTCGGCATCCACCCTCAAAATATCCTTAGAGAAGTTGCGATGGGTGCCGGTATGGCGCGCTTCTGGGCTCTTATATTGCCCTATTTGGCGGCAGCACCGGCATTTGTCAGTGATTTTGAGCGTCATGACATCGAGGTTAAATGTGAGTAGGGAACGTGAAGAAATCATTAGTCCTTGGTTGATTCTGGTTTCGGGCGTTGGAATTTTATTGTCCATGGCGGTGGCATACCAAGGCAATGCTGATTTTCTCAAGATGGTGGAAGACAAACGGCGCGCATTCATGGCGGCAGTGGCTGCCCTGGAGGCTGGGAATCAGGGACAGCAAGCCTGCGAACAGGCACATTGGGTCACTTGGGGGAGGGTGGCAGGAAAATTCTATTCCGATAGCCCCACCCCCCTGGTGGCGACATTTCAGGATGGCTGGCATGCCGTCACCCAGGGTAGAGTTCAGGGACCAGGGCTGAAACGAGTGGCGGATGAGGGGGGGACTCCCCATCCTTTGATCGCAGATCCTAACGCTGCGGCGGCTGTGGACAGTACGGATTCCACCTTTGTGCAGGATGTGGCTCCGGAAATTGAACAACCTTTGGCGGCGGGTTCTCAAAATTCAGGGGAGTCTTCTTCCCTGGAAGGCCATTCGTCAGCGTCCCCTAATGAAAACTATGAGCTGATGTACCAGTCGTTTGTGGGCAATCAGAAGCTTCCGAAAGCCCGCGCTTTATGTGAAAAAGCTTTGAAGAACCATCTTGATACGGCTGTCTGGACTAAGCGGTTGGCGCAGGTATCGCAGTGGAACGGTCAAGGGAAGGAAGCCCTGAAAAGCTGGTTGGCTTACGCCCGCATGAACCATGACAAAGCAGCCTGGCAGAATGTCATGCGGATTTCGCGTCAGGTGAATGATGATCGTGCTTATTTGGCGGCCTTGCTGCATGAGGCGGAAAGATCTCAGGCAGACATGGAACTGACGGGCAAAATTGTAGCGACTTATGAACGCTTGGCCGAACCTGAGAATAGTTTGCAATATTTGCAGAATCACGCGACGGGAACCCGGCGTGTTCCCCTTTTGGAACGCTATGCCCAAGTGGCTGAGGATATTGGTGAAGATGACCGCGCTTTGGCTACCTATCAACTCCTTCAGCGGGAGTATGGCCCATCGCAGAATTACGCCATTGAAATCGCCAATCTGGAATTGCGGCATAAACGTGCCGAGTCTGCTTTTGATGAATTGGCAAAGATCCGGGAAAACGTCGGAACCAGCAAAAAAGATGCAGGGTATTGGCGGGCTTACGCCGAATTGGCGCACATGACCCATCATGATAAGGCGGCAAACTATGGCAACAGGAAGCTTCTTCAAACGGGGGGCTATGAACTGACGGATCTGGAATCGTTTTACTACGGCTATCCCTATGATGCGGCACGTTTATACGAGCTGGATTTCCATAAAACAGGCACTTTACGCCCTTTGTTGGCGGCCCTCAATAGCTATACCACGGTCAAGGCTTGGGGGCGTATCCATGGGTTGTTAAGAAGTTTGACCCCAGAGCAGACCGCCGATTTTGAAAAAACCGTCCCGTTTTTAATGGCCCGGGCGGACTATTACGAGAGAAGCGGTCAGTGGGCGGCGGCGATCGATGATATGCGCCACGCTATGGAGTTGCCGGGAGCGGGAGACAGCCAGCGAGTCGACTATTTGTGGGCTCTGGTGGATTTTGGTCGGGATGATGAAATTCTTACAGTCTTGCGTCGTTGGAATGACAGGATTGAAACCGATTCCTCTTATTGGGGGGTAGCGGGTGCCGCGTATGTGCGCTTGAATGATCCGCAAAATGCGGTGAAGTATCTCGATCGTCAGGTCAATGAGATGAAGGATGATCCTCAATGGCTCTTGATCCTATCCTATGCCGAGGAGGACGCCGGAGATGAAGCCACGGCTTGGCGCTTGCGGAGACAAGCCTGGAATCGTATTCAGGCATTGATGTTGGCGCCGGTACAGCCGAGAGTTTCCTTACGGAGCATGGTATCTCGCAGCAATGGTATGCAACCCGCATCTCCTGTGCTGGACGCGGACGGCGTAGAATCGCCCATGGTGAGCCGTGCTTCTTTAGGGGAAATGTTTCTCAATGGGGATGTTTCCTTTGCCTATCTGGAACAAATGCTGCAGCAACGGCGTCTTCGTCATCCGTCTCAAGGGTCGTCGGCAGACACTGAATCCTTATTGGGGAACCTCTCTGTATTCAAGGATTTCCCCCTGTCGTCAGGGGATGATTGTCAGGAGGATCTGAATCGCGAGGATATTCCGCAGAAGACCAAATCAACCATTGTTCTCAGCGAGCGTTGCCGCATTTCCAATATTGCTAAAGATGTCGCAGTGTCCTGGGCGTTGGGAGGAGAGCACAATGATCTGGCGCGGGCCTGGCTCGCACGGGAATATGGCAATCGTTTGATGCATTCCACGGATGCGCGGATGACTTTGGCTTTGGCCGAAAATGATCGCGATACCCTGGACCGCCTTCTTCAGGACAAGGAAAGCCATGTACAGGTGGATCAGCGTGTCGCAGGGTTGAGTCAACTGGGACGAACGGCAGAAGCCCAGACGGTCGCATTTGAGGCCGGTGAAAATGCACGAGACAACACCACCCGTCATGAGATCGAGCGCAGTTCTTTATTAACGCCAATCAACGCCATTGGCCAGAGTTTGGACCCGTCACCAGGACCCTATTGGAGTCCTCAGGGATATTTTACCCCCTCTCTGGTTGTGAGCATGAATCAAACCAGTTGGAGTTCCTTATCCTACTTAGAGAAATCTGCGGGAGTGGGCCTTCGTCTGAGCGATGAATACAGCCTCGATCTGGAGTCTATCGTACGCAATCAGGAAAACACCAATGTCAGCCAGTTGGCTTTTGTGCCTGCGCAGGATCGGACCGTGGCCGTGACACTGCAGGATCACACGAATATTCGGGATTACGCCATTACTGTGGGGCAGCGGTCCGAATTGACTACCTTCAATACGTACAGCGGGAGTGCCCAATTCAACTGGTCACCGGTCTTGGTGGGACGAATCATGATGGGGTGGAATCAATTCAGCGATCTGTCTCCCGCGATGCAGTTGGTGGGGGTGAAGAATATGGTGGAGGGCTCATTGAACTGGCAGTTTGCCCCCCGCTGGTATTTTCAGAATTCACTTGAGGCCGACCGATTCAATTCTCAAGAGGGGGATTATCTGGGGAACGGCATGCTGTACTCGGCGGAACTCGGTTACCAGTTGATGGTGAATCTGCCCAATTGGAATGTGCGACTCGTGACCTATCAGGGTCGCTTTAATCCTTCGGGGATGAACATGCCGAGTTTGGCGGCGATTGTGCCGCGCGGATTCAACTCGAATTCGGCCTTTTTCATGCCCGGTAATATTTCACAGTACGGCGTCATGACCGGCTATGGAACCGATTATGAAAATAACTATGCGCGCTCAGGCTGGCAGCCTTATGTAGATACCGGGATCATGCGCGATACTGCGCTGGGAATATTGCCACAGATCAGTACCGGTCTGGCGGGACCGATTTTGGGACGCGACTATGCGCGCATTTATTATTTCCACGAAACCGCACCGGGTAGTGCCGTTTCCATGACCCAGACAGGGGTCAGTTACCGTTATTTTTACTGAGTTCAATCGTATACGGGCTGTAGCGAAGTGAGATTTTTTAACCAATGGGACAAGTTAGGAGTCGGGACATGAAATTAAAGAAAAAATTTGCTTGGGCGGTCTCTGCCGCGACCATGGGATTGGCCGCCTGTTCAACATTGGATGTGGGGCAACCCCCAGCCTTGTCCAAGGATGGTTCATGGGCCCTGTTGCCTCTGGCCAACTATACGGAAACCCCAGATGCAGGAGATCGTGTGGCCAGCATTGCCGCCAGTATTCTGCAACAACAGGGAAAAATGGACCTGAAACGTTACCCCTTCAAGGATGAAAAAGAAAACTTCATCATGGGCAATAACGCGAAACAACAGCAGGCTGCCATGGATTGGGCCAGCCAGAATAAAATTCAGTACGCGCTGACAGGATCTGTTCAGGAATGGCGTTACAAAACCGGCGTAGATGGTGAACCCGCCGTCAGCGTTACTTTCAATCTGGTGGATATGACCACGGGTGCGACGGTGTGGAGTGCCACCGGTAGCCGCAGTGGCTGGAGTCGGTCCAGTGTTGGCGCAGTGGGGCAGACCTTGATTGATCAAATGCTCGTTCCTCTTGAACAAACTCACTGAGCCTAAACCATTGTGGAAAACGCTATCCAGGATAGTAAAAGAGCGCGCTTCAGCGATGCCTTGAATGGGTGACGTTGTACATTCGTTTTATCGCAAAGAAGTCAATCAGACTGCGTTACACTGAAAAGCCTCTCCTCTCAGTCAAACTGCTGGTAATATCGCCATCCAGGGGCTTAGAAGGGAACTGTTACCGAATTCATTTTTCGGTGATGTATTACATTGTTCAAGAATAAAGGATACAAGCGTTATGCTCCTGATGATCGATAATTACGATTCTTTCACCTATAACCTGGTGCAGTATTTCGGATCTTTGGGGCAGGTGGTGGAGGTGGTGCGCAACGATCAAATCTCGGTGGCAGATATTGAGGCATTGAATCCTGCCTATATCGTGGTTTCACCGGGCCCATGCAGCCCGCGGGAAGCCGGAATATCGGTTGCAGTCATTCGCCATTTTGCCGGGAAAATACCCTTGCTCGGAGTTTGTCTGGGACATCAAGCCATGGGATTTGCCTTTGGCGGAGAAGTGGTGCGGGCCAAAACCCTCATGCACGGCAAGGTTTCTCCGGTCTATCATGGTGGGCAAGGACTTTTCCGCTCGTTGCCCAATCCTTTTCAGGCGACTCGTTATCACTCCCTTGCCGTGCGGCGGGAGACCCTTCCCGACTGTTTCGAGGTTACGGCATGGACGGAAGATGGCGAGATCATGGGAATGCGCCACCGCGAGTATGCCATGGAAGGGGTTCAATACCACCCCGAATCCATCTTGACCGAGCATGGTCACGATATGCTCAGGAATTTTCTGGAACGACCTGCGGGGCGGTGATCCGTGCGGACAAGCGGGCAAACTCGGCGAGACTGAGGGTTTCGGCGCGTCGTTGGGGGTCGATGCCCAGACTCTCCCAATCTTTATCCGTAAGCCAACCTTTGAGGGTACTACGCAGCATTTTGCGCCGTTGGGAAAATGCCTGGGCCACGACCTGAGACAGTCGTTGTGGGTCGCATGATGGTTGCTCCCCTGGGGTTTTCGGGATCAATCGGATGACGGCGGAATTTACTTTGGGTGGGGGGGAAAAAGCCTCGGGCGGCACGTCGAACAGTGCCTCAAGGTGAAAGTGGTACTGTAACATCACGCTCAAACGGCCATAATCCTTGGTTCCCGGCGCAGCTACCAGACGATCCACCACTTCTTTCTGGAGCATGAAATGGGCGTCTGTCATGTGGGTTGCTGTGGTGGCCAAATGAAACAGCAACGGCGTGGAAATGTTGTATGGGAGATTTCCCAGCAAACGCCAGGAATTGCCGAATTGAGAAAAATCTACCGTCAGGACATCGGCGGCGATCAGAGTCAATCGGTCTGCCGCTGGGTGGCGTTGCCAATGGGCCACCAAATCTCGGTCCAACTCGATCAGGGTCAGGGATAAGCCACGATCCAGTAAAGGTTGGGTGAGTGCCCCCAACCCAGGGCCAATTTCAATCAGGGTCTGGTGCTTTAAGGGATGACAGGCGCTCAGGATACTCTGGATGATGCCGTGATCGTTCAGAAAATGTTGCCCAAAGCGTTTTCGGGGCTGATGTGTGCTGGTACTCATGAAGCGGCCAGAGAGGAACGTGCCAGTTGCGCCGCCAGTTCCACTGCGGCAACCATGCTTCCCGTTTCCATGTGACCGCTACCCGCCCGATCCAGCGCAGTTCCATGGTCAACAGAGGTGCGAATAATGGGTAGACCCAAGGTGACATTGACCCCGCTGCCAAAGCTTTTCATTTTAAGGACGGGAAGCCCTTGATCATGGTACATGGCGAGAACGGCATCACAACCTTCTAGGCGTTGTGGCAAAAACAGGGTGTCAGCAGGCAGTGGGCCCAGTGCATCGATACCGAGGGCGCGGGCATCTTCCAGCGCCGGAATGAGGGTGGTCAACTCTTCTGTACCGAGATGACCATTTTCCCCAGCGTGGGGGTTGAGACCTGCCACCAGGATACGGGGGTGTTTACAACCGAAGCGCGTGGTCAGATCGTGGTGCAGAATTTTCAGGGTGGTCAGCAGATTCTTGCGGGTGATGGCGCGGGAGACTTCACTCAAGGGCAGGTGGGTAGTGGCCAAGGCAACCCGTAATCCCCCTCCCACCAGCATCATGACCACTTGGGAGACTCCCAGTCGTTGTGCCAGATATTCCGTATGTCCGGTAAAGGGAATGCCGCCGTCGACGATGACGCTCTTTTGCAGGGGGGCGGTGACCAACGCTTGGAGCCGACCTTGCTGGCAGGCGTCAGTCAGGCTGTCCAAGGCGTTTAGGACAGCCTGACTGTTCCGTGGTTCGAGGATTCCGGCCTGGGCAGGGTGAACCAGAGGGTGATGCCACAGGAGAGGCCTATGCTCTTGGAGAGGCAGATCGTTTGCCGTAGAAATGTCAAAAAAGGGGTAGGGTAGCCCCAAAAGTCGAGCGCGATCCCGCATCATCTCAGCATCCGCAGCGACCACCAAGTCGATTCCTGCAACCCGGCCAGGCTGAGCCAACCACAGGCAGAGGTCGGGACCGATTCCCGCCGGTTCCCCCGCCGAAATACCCAGGCGCAGTTTAGTGGTCATCAATGCGGATATCGACAAACGCCTGATCGCGCAGTTGCCGCAACCATTCATCGTAGGCTTCGTCTGCTTTGCGTGCGCGCAACCCCTGGCGTGCAGCCATCCTCTTGGCGTCTTCATTGTCATTGGCTTGGCGCACTTCCAGTACCTGAACCAGGTGCCATCCCATGGGGGTTTGAAAGGGAGCGCTGGTTTCTCCAGGTTTTATGCCTTTGATAACTTTTTCGAATTGAGGGAAAGTGGATCCTTCGGAGATCCAGCCCAGATCTCCTCCTCGGTTGCGGCTTTCATCTTCTGAATTCAGGGTGGCCAATTTGGCAAAATCTTCGCCACTCTGAACCCGGCCGTATAAGGCATTGATCTTTGCTTCCGCATCCTTGGGGTTGGTATCCGGGCCCAGCTTGACCAAAATCTGGCGTACATGGTACTGCTTGATATTGGCAATGGCGTTGGGTGTTCGACGGTTGAGTAATTGCAGGATGTGAAAACCATTAGGGCTACGCAAAATGGCACTGTGCTGACCGGGTTGTAGGGAAGCTACGGCATCGACAAACAGTGAGGGCAGGCGACTTCTTGGACGCCAGCCAAGATCGCCGCCGGAGAGGGCATCTTGTGCCTCGGAGTAAGCTGCCGCCACTTGTGCAAAGGGCATGCCATTATCCAGTTGGGTCAATGCCTCCTGAATTTTTGCCTGACGCTGCTGAATGATGGCTTGTGAAGCATTTTCTGGGACGGTCACCAGAATATGGGCAATGTCGTATTCTTCAGGAGAGGCGCTTCCCTGAGAGGATTCCTTAGAGAGTTCGGCATTGACTTCATTATCCGAGACAAAAACACGATTTTCCACCTCTCGTTCCCGTATCTGGGACAGAATGATTTCATTCCGGATTTCTTCGCGAAATTTGGGCCAGGTCAGTCCCTCCTTTTCCACTTCCGCGCGGAAGGTGCTCAGGGGGAGTTTGTTTTGTTCTGCCAACCGTGCCATGGCTTGATCCAGTTGGGTGTCATCCACCTTGATGCCGGAGTCCTGAGCGTACTGCAACTGGACTTCATCCATGATCATTTTATCGAGAATCTGCCGCTTCAAAACGTCTTGTGGGGGGAGTTGAACTCCCTGACGGCGCAACTGGGAGGTGATCATGGCCGTGCGATCATCGAGTTCGGATTGAGTGATGATATGGGTATTGACAATGGCCACGATGCGATCCACCACGGGGTGGTTGGATTCCTCATCCACGAGTGGTGGCGGGGTTTCGTCCGGGGCCGCAGTCACGGGAGAGGTGGAGGCTGGAAGAGATGGGTCGGCGGCGGGGACTGCCCACACCAAATCCGTACATAAGATCATCAGCAGCAACAGGGGGCGTAAACAGCGCATCATGGAGGAGAAATCTCGTTGGTTTTGGTATATCCGGGAATGTTATACCGGAGTGTGTCCAGTGGGTTGGGCCCCAGACCCAGCGGCCCCAGTTCCAACTGGACATAAAACGCTGTGGTGGTCTGAATGGGTGATACAGGGTACCGTGAAGAAATGATCCGCATGGTCCAGCAACCCGCATTATACTCGACCCCAGTCAAGGCTTCCAATACCTGATTGTCGAGAGTGGAATAGGCGAGGCGTCCCAAGAAGGACAAGCGGCTGTTAATGGGCCATTGGCTCGAGACATCCCATTGCTTGACTGAAGTCAGGTCGTTGATGGGAATGGGGCCAGTGACTCCGGGGATATAGGTGGTGGCTTGACCAAAGGCGTTGATGACGGTGGTGGGCATTCCCTGTAGGGGCGTATCGATACGATAGCCCAAGTTAAACACTTTTCCTGCTGCGGGAGTGTATGTCAGTGTGGTGGCCATCTGTTGCGTGCGGTGACTTTGGGCCCCAAAGTTGAAGTAGCTGTCAAAATTCCAGCGTTCGGTGATGGCGGCGGTGAGCGCCGCCAGAATATCGGAGGTGCTGGAGATCGGTGGGGTTTGTCCAGGGAGCAAGACCTGATTGGGTGTAAAGTAAATTCGTTCTCCCAGCAGGGTGCGGACCATTTCCCCCCCCGTGGCGGGATTGATCAGGCGACTGCTGACGGCGGCGGTGAGTTGATTGGAATTATTAATGCGGTCGATGCCATCAAACTGGTTTTCCGTGAAAATCGTTGAGGCATTGAAGTCGGCCAGTCCGGTGTCAAACACGGGCAACTGGTTCTGGTTGCGGTAAGGAATATACACATAGTAGAGCCGTGGCTCCAGGGTTTGTTGGTAGTCCCTGCCACAGAAACTGAAATTGCGGTCAAAGTATAATCCGGAATCAAGGCTGGTGATGGGAAGGGATCGATTATAGACGTTTTGGGGCGCGGTATTAAATTGCCCCAAGTTATACTGGGTCAGGTCCAGGCCGGTTTTGAGCGTAACAAAGCCGTAATTGTTGCGCAACGGCAGACTTACCGTGGGGTAGGCATGGAGCCGTGTGCCACTGACGATGGACTGGTAATTGCCATTGTACGTGATGCCGTTGGAGACCACGGTTCCCGCTAGGGTGTTGGGGCCGGGGCTGATGAAGTTGGTGTATTGGGATCCTAGGTCGAGGTTGAGTCCATGCCAATCCATGGCGGCACCGTGAACGGTCAACTGGGGGTCGATGCGGTAGGTGGGAGGGGCGCCGTACAGGGGTTGATAGTTGAGACTATTGACGCCGAACTGCCAGTTCTGGATGCCGCTGTAGGACAAATTCAGACTGCGCGGAAGGTAGATTAGCCCCTGAGGACCAAGCAGCGTATTCAGATCGTTCATGTAATTTGGATCTGATACGCTCTGCATATTGGCGCTGAAGGACAAGCCTGGGGCCAGCGTTTGCTGATGGGTCCAGCTTTCAAACCAGCGATTGGTGCCGAGTTGGGCATCGTGGGGGAGATATTCGCCACTCAGATTGCCCACCATCCCCGGTTCCAGATAACGCAACTCATTCCCCAGTTGCAACCCACGTAAACTCATGTAACGGGGCGTCACCGTATCGTCGATGTTGGGCGCGAGATTGATATAGTATGGTACCGCCACATCCTGCCCCGTGGTACTTGCTGAACCAATGATAGGAGACAGAAACCCGGAGCGCCGCTGGTTGTCCAAAGGGAAAGTCAGGTCGGGGGAGTATAAAATGGGATACCCTTTGAAATTCAGAGTGGCATCCTTGGCATCTCCCTCTTGCAGGGTGTGGTTGAGCCCCAGGTTGGGGGTGTGAATAAACCAGTCCCGATTGGCCTGGCAAGTACTAAAGTCGGTATCGAGGAGGGTTTCCTGATCGGCGGCGGTAAAATCCATCTCTTTTGCATCACCGCTGGCATACCAGAGGGGAGCGCGGGTGATGGCGGTACCGGGAAGGGGAACCACGTAAGTCGCTGGTGGAGGGGTCCAGAGCAGCGTGGACTCGTCGCGATATACAAAGTGAGGTGCGTCCATCATCCCCAACGAACTGTTGAGAATATAGAATCCGTGGGGAGCATCCACCGACAGACTATCGTTGCGTAGCAAATGAACCGAGCCTGTCGCTTCGGCAGTATCATTGACCTGATCGTAGTGAATGTGATCGGCTTGCAGGATCAATCCCTGGCGGCGCAGCTCGGCATGACCCTCGGCATCCATGAACTGGTCTTTTTGGCCGGTCAGGTGATCGGCGCGCAGGAAAGCCGTAGGCGATTCAGAAGTCACGGCAGGATTGGTGACGTTGTCTTCGAGAATGGGGGAGGTTTTCAGTTTCAGTACACTGGGCGCAGGCGCAGTGGTTTCCATGGCAGCGGGGTGAGTCGCAGGAGCGGGGCTGCCGCTGGTCGAAAGAAGGGGGGGCTGGGGCGTGGCGGATTCCTGAGCGTCTAGAGGGG
>JAAGNR010000058.1 GCA_010435995.1 Ferrovum sp.
ATGCCATCAAAAACTCCTCCGTTCAGGGTACCACTGGCTTGTTAACGTTCATGGGCCAAGCCACCACCAGCCAGAGAAAGGTGAGGCCTGCCGTAAAGAAGGGAACCACTTCCGAGCCAAAATGCTGAGTCAGCATACCGGCCAAGGTTGCACCACTAAAAGTGCCAAGAAACTGAATCGTACTGTAGACCCCAGTGGCCGTGCCCTTTGCATTGGGAGGAGCCACCAGCGTTACCAGCGAGGGCAAACTGGCCTCCAGCACATTAAATCCGGTAAAAAAGACGGTCAGAGCAATCGCCGTACCCCACACTTGTCCCAGCGCAAAATGCATCAGAAAATGGGACAGCAGAACCACCACGACCCCCCCCAGAAACACCTGCTTGCGCCACTTACCATGGGCAAAGGCCACGGGGGGAACCATCAGGATGAAGGAGGCAATCATGACCGGCATGTAGAATTTCCAATGATCCGCCTGAGCCAACCCCCCCTTCACCAAAGCCGCAGGCACCACTATAAAGGTCGCCATCAGGGAAGCATGGAGGACAAAAATACCCAGATTCAAACGCAACAATTCCATATTCGACAATACGGCTCCAAAGGAGACCCGATCCATCGCCACCAGGTTCGGCGGATTGGGTACGATCCATCGAGTCACCGCAATGGCTGTAAGGGCCAGCACCCCAGTCAAAACAAACAACCCCGGAACTCCTATCAATGGATAGAGCATGGGCGAAAGCGCCATGGAGGCCGTGAAGGCAAGTCCGATGGTCACCCCGATCATGGCCATGGCCGTCGTACGGTTTTCCGGGCTCGTCAAATCTGCCGTCAAAGCGATCAAGGCTGCCGCAATGGCACCCGCCCCCTGAATGGCCCGTCCCACGGTGATGCCCTCTAGGGTATGGGCACTGGCCGCCACGAAACTACCCAACGCAAACACCAATAATCCTCCCATAATCACCGGCTTACGTCCGATCCGGTCAGATAACCAGCCCAACGGGATCTGAAGCACAGCCTGCGTCAATCCATAGATACCCAGAGCCAACCCCACCAGGGTTTTATTCGCCCCCCCCGGTAACTGAACGGCATACAGCGCAAAAACCGGCAGAATAATGAACATGCCCAACATCCGAAGGCCGTAAATACTGGCCAAACTCAGACTGGCTCGCCTTTCCATAGGCGTCATACTAGATTTCTTTCTCATGGCAGGTTATCTGAAAAAAAGGAAAACTTCGCGTATATTAGCATTTCGCGTACTGACTCACTGATTCTCCTTGCTCCGTGCCCCCAAGGGGTGCACCTCCTTTCCTTTCATCATCGAACCTGCCCACTGTGACACAAGACCTGCTACGTATCCGGGGTGCTCGCACCCACAACCTCAAGAACATCGACCTCGACCTGCCCAAGCATCAGTTGGTGGTCATCACGGGTCTTTCGGGCTCCGGCAAATCGTCGCTGGCTTTCGACACGCTCTATGCAGAAGGCCAGCGCCGCTATGTCGAGTCCCTCTCGGCCTATGCGCGCCAGTTTCTGCAGATGATGGAAAAACCCGATGTGGACCTGATCGAAGGGCTTTCACCAGCCATTGCCATCGAACAGAAGGCCACCAGCCATAACCCACGTTCCACGGTGGGAACGGTAACCGAAATCCATGATTATTTACGTTTGCTCTTCGCTCGAGTAGGCGAACCTCATTGCCCCGACCATGATTTACCCCTGGCCGCCCAGACCGTATCCCAGATGGTGGATGCCGTACTGGCGCTTCCCCTGGACGCCAAAATCATGATCCTCGCGCCTCTGGTGACCGAACGCAAGGGACAGCAGACAGAACTCATCGATGAACTGCGCGCTCAGGGATTTGTACGCCTGCGTGTGGACGGTGAAATTCTAGATATCGATGCGCTTCCTACCCTCGACAAAAACCGCAAGCACAGTCTGGACATTGTCGTAGACCGTCTCAAGGTCCGCCCGGATGCACGTCAACGCCTGGCCGAATCCTTTGAAACAGCCCTGCGTCATGCTGATGGTCGGGCCCTGGTGGTGGACATGGACAGTGCGGCCACCCTCACCTTTTCCTCTCGTTTTGCCTGTCCCGTCTGTAATGCCGGACTGGCGGAACTGGAACCCCGACTGTTTTCCTTCAACAATCCCATGGGTGCTTGCCCCCATTGCGATGGATTGGGTTCGGTGAGTTTTTTTGATCCCAAACGGGTCGTCGCCTTTCCCGCCCTGAGCCTGGCCGCAGGAGCCATCAAGGGATGGGACCGGCGCAATCAATTCTACTTTCAGATGCTTTGCGATCTGGCTGCCCACTACGATTTCGACCTCGAACAGGCTTATGAAACCCTGAGTCCCACCCTTCAGGAAATGCTCCTGTATGGCTCAGGCAAAGAGAAAATCACCTTCCATTCCTTGGGCGTGCGCGGTGTTCAAACCCAACGTGCCTCCCCCTTCGAAGGCATCATTCCCAGTCTCGAACGGCGCTACCGGGAAACCGACTCCACCTTGGTACGCGAAGAACTGGCGCGTCTGCGCGCTCAAAAACCATGTCCTCAGTGCCAGGGAGCGCGTCTACGGCGTGAAGCCCGTTTTGTACGGGTCGCCGGACATACTCTGCAAACGCTCAGTGCCCTGCCCCTCAAACAGGCTGAAGCCGTATTCCAAGACATGCAACTGACTGGGCAAAAACAGGCCATCGCTGAAAAAATTCTCAAGGAAATCATTGCACGCCTCCAGTTTCTCAACAATGTCGGCCTGGAGTATCTGCAACTCGACCGATCTGCCGACACCCTGTCCGGGGGTGAGGCTCAGCGGATCCGTCTGGCCTCCCAGATCGGATCCGGACTGACGGGCGTCATGTATGTCCTGGATGAACCCTCCATCGGACTGCATCAACGGGATAACCAGCGCCTTCTGGAAACCTTGCAGCGACTGCGGGATCTCGGGAATTCTGTTCTGGTAGTAGAGCACGACGAAGATGCCATCCGTAGTGCGGATTTTGTAGTGGACATGGGACCCGGAGCGGGGGAATATGGCGGATACGTTATTGTTGCCGGTCCTCCTGCGGATATCCTCAAGCATCCGGATTCCTTGACGGGTCAGTATCTTTCTGGACAACGCACCATCCCCATACCGGCTCAGCGCCATACCCCTGACCCAGCGCGTCAATTGACCCTATGCGGCGCCCGGGGAAATAATCTGCAAGAGGTGACCGTGCATCTGCCCATCGGTCTGCTGATCTGCATTACCGGGGTCTCAGGGTCGGGCAAATCCACGCTCATCAACGATACCCTGCAGGCCGCAGCGGCCCGTCACTTCTATGGCAGCGCTCAGGACCCGGCGCCCCATGATGAAATCATCGGACTCGATTTTTTTGACAAGGTCATCAACGTAGATCAAAGCCCCATCGGTCGCACTCCTCGCTCCAATCCTGCCACTTATACCGGACTATTTACGC
>JAAGNR010000059.1 GCA_010435995.1 Ferrovum sp.
ATGCTGCGTTGCTCACTGCGGTTGATAAGGCTATGAGAGTTTCAGAAGCGCGTTATCGCCGTTTGTTTGAAACTGCTCAGGATGGAATATTGCTGTTAAACGCAGAGACTGCACAGATCGAGGATGCCAATCCGTTTTTGATCACAATGCTGGGCTACTCCCATACTGAGCTTATGGGGAAAAAAATTTGGGAAATTGGCGCTTTCAAAGATACTGCGTTGAGCCAACAGACATTCATGGAATTACAGGAACTGCACTACATCCGCTATGACGATCTTCCTCTAGTGAGTAAAGATGGGACATATTTTTTCGTTGAGTTTGTGAGCAATGCTTACGACTGCGAAGGTATTCAAGTTATTCAATGCAATATTCGTGACAACACCTCTCGACATACCGCTGAAATTGCCTTAATAGCCGCCACCCGTGCACTCAAAATGCTCAGTGAAAGCACTACCGCATTACTCCGATCAGAGACGGAAATCACCTTGCTGTTGGAATATTGCCGCATCGCCGTTGAGACGGGCGGCTACCTCATGGCATGGATTGGAGTGGCAGAGGATGATGATAAGAGCGTTAAATCACTGGCCAAGTATGGATGGGATGACGGATATTTGGCGTTGGCAGAGATCACCAGGGCAGAAAGTGATCGTGGCAACGACCCTACTGGGAATGCGCTACGTTCCAAGCAGGTTCACTATGTTGGAGAAATTGCCACAGACCCAAGGATGGCACCATGGCGTCATGAAGCATTGCTCCGGGGTTATCAGTCAACCATCGCCATCCCATTTCTGATTCAAGATGGCAAGATGGCTTGCCTCACGCTCTATCATTCAAAGACGTGGATTTGGTCAGCCACCGAGCTTAAGTTGTTACGTGAAATTGGGGATGATCTGGCTTTTGGAATCGAGGCACTGCAGACGGCAGTGGCCAAGATTCACTACCAAGTCAGCCTGAGAGAAAGCCTGGAACAAACCATTCAAGTCATTGCAGACACTGGCGAGGAGCGAGATGCCTATACGGCAGGACACCAGCGACGTGTGGCTCACTTGTGCACCCAAATAGCCAACGAACTTGGATACTCAGCAGATTTCATTCACGGACTCCATCTGGCAGCTTCAATCCATGATTTGGGTAAAATAGGGATTCCAGTGGAGATTCTGACGAAGCCACGACGCCTGACCACCCTGGAATTTGGCATGATTAAAGAACACCCCAATATCGCGTTCAATATCTTGAAAAATGTGAGTTTCCCTTGGCCCATTGCCAAAATCATTGTCCAGCATCATGAGCGTATTGACGGATCTGGCTACCCCATGGGGCTGAAGGGGGATGAAATATTGAAGGAATCCAAAATTCTTGCTGTCGCCGATGTAGTGGAGGCCATGGCGTCCTATCGCCCCTATCGTCCTGCTCTAGGAATTGAAGCCGCATTGAGTGAGATCGTCGCTCAGCGTGGCATTACTTTAGATGCAGAGGCCGTCGATGCCTGTCTGGAAGTCTTCAACCAGCAAAATTATAGATTTCCAGTGCAGTAAAACATTGCCAGATAAAACCCCTCCAGAGTACACAACTCACCGCTTCAGATGGATCGTACAAGGGGATCCCGCCACAAGTAGATGGCAATCATAAGGATTGTCCGATCTTACCCCCTTTCCCCAAAATAAAGTAATGACATTTATACTGAACCTCCCGACCAGATTTTTCCAAACCTATCAGGTTTTTCCAAAGGTGATCAGAAATACATGTTCTTCAACTCTGCTTGCCCCTCGCTCGCGAAAACGCGGATTGTCTGCCAGTGCATCGTGGGTTTCGAGATGGCGTACAGTACCCAGCGGGCTGAATAGTCTGGTCACCTCATCAGGAGATACGGCAAAAGGGGGGCCCTGCATTTCATGGGCATTATAGTCAAAGGTGATGAGCAACATGCGGGCTTGAGTAGGCAAAATACGGGCCATGTGCTCCACATAAGACTCGCGCAATTCAGGTGGAAATGCGACCAGTGCCGCACGGTCATAAACCACGCCGACACCATCAAGGTGTGTTTTTCCAAGGTCAAAATAATCGCCGCAGAGAATCTCGATTTGTTCGACGCGGCGTGAGTCAAATCCGGGAAGCTTGACCTCCAGTGGGGTCATATGATTCTCAAAGAAAAACCCTATGGCTGCGATATCACTCAATTCCACACCCAAAACTGGATGACCCTGATCACGCAACCAGAGCATATCCAGGCTCTTACCGCACAAGGGAACGAATACACGCTCATGAGGGGATGCTATGGCAGTCCAATAACGGCGCAAAAAAACATTGACTAGCGGTTGATGAAAACCAATTTCGCTGCGCTCCCAGCGCTCCAACCAAAATGAATTTTCCACTGCAAATATATCCTTTTACTTCGATCCGTAAGAAACAAACCGGCTTCATAAGGCCAGTCACTCAGATAATTATGGCCAATGGTTACATGGCAACGCAACCCGTCGTGAAGCAAGGCTCTCTCTTTCCATGGAATTCCTGTAATCGGTGAGGTTTCACAAAAGCAGATGTGAGGTCATTACAGGAGTCAAAGCATCGACTTAGCCATATTATTGTGCAATTGTTTCTGATCCGCTACACTGACAGAAAACACATATGTTAATTATGTAATGAATGTCATGCGAGTCGATCATCTGGGGGTGATATGGTCGCAGTAGAAGATTCGACTGAAAACAAGCTCCTCAAACTCGTAGGAAAGATCTACGAATCCGTCACGGATCCCAGCGCCATGCAGCAATTGCCGCTGTCTTTGGCGCAGCATTTCCAGAGCGAAAGCTGCCTCCTTTTCTTCAGCCATACGCCCACAGCTCAGGATAAAAATAATCAACCGCCGCCCAACGCACGGCTCCCGATTGGAACCGCCAATTTGGGTCCAAAAGTCTGTGAAGCCTATGCCAATTATTACCATACTCGAAATGAATGGTATGCGCGGGGATATAAAAAAGGATTCCCCGCTATTGTGTTGGGTGAAGAATTGCTGGAAACCCGCATGTTGATGCGTTCCGAATTCTCGGATTTCTGCAAACTGGCCGGCGGCGTATACCAAATGATTGGTGCCCAATGGATAATTACCCAGGACTTGGTCGGAGCCCTAGGAATCCACCGACCATTGACAGCCCCCTCTTTTGATGAAGCCGACCGGCAGATGTTGCGCAAAATCCTGCCCCACCTGCAACGAGCCTTTCAGACTCACGAGCGATTGGCCTTAGCCAATGCACGAAATACCATGGCAATCGATTTGTTAAGCTCTCTTTCCATAGGGCTGTTCATTCTGGCCAGAAATTCGAGAATCCTGTTTGCCAGTCCGGTAGCAGAGAAAACTATGCGGCATAGCCAGTATTTTGAATGCCGCGAAAATTGTCTTCGTGTCGTAAATACCCCTCAGGTATCACGATTTGAGCGCTTGGTGGCCGGTGCCATTAAAACCAGCTCCGGACTTTCTGGCGGAGCAGGCGGAGTAATATTCCTCGAAGAACACCAGGGTAGCCCTAGTTTGAATCTTCTGATTGCCCCCTTTCTGACCACAGGCCTGATGGAACCCGCTGCGGTGGTCGTTTTTACCGATCCGGAAGCACGCATCTACCTTCCCGAAGGACAACTGGCTGAGTCCTTCGGACTGACTCGATCCGAACTGGCCGTGCTTACCGCGTTGCTTAACGGAAAAAAATTACAGGAATATGCAGAATCGGCGGGAATAACCTATGGCACTGCCCGCATCCACCTGAAGCACCTGCTGCAAAAAACCGGCAATCACACTCAATCCGCCCTGATTCGATCCATGTTGAGTGATCCAATGTGGAAAATCCGCCGGCAATTTGCCGCAGAAATCTAATACACACAAGTACACCGTGAAACCCCAAACGATTTACCAACCACCCGCTTAGAGAAATGATGTATTCATCGGCAGGTATGGAAACTTACGTCCTTTTGCCTAGATTTTTCCATTGGCGTAAACAACCCACCAAGTTCCCAATAAAATCGCAAGTTGTACACCGAGTACTCGCATAGTTTCTTCCCCCATGGATGAGATGTGGGTTCAGTATGCGCCTTCCGAATAATAACGCAAAAGAATATAAAGCAATTAAAATATTCTTTTTGGAAATAATGAATTTGGCAGATTGCCATTAATGGAATGGTAATGTCCTCTCTAATAAATAGAAAACGGGTTAGGTGATATCACCTAACCCGTTTTTAATCTTGGTCGGGGCGAGAGGATTCGAACCTCCGACCACCTGCACCCCATGCAGGTACGCTACCAGGCTGCGCTACGCCCCGAGTCCGTTATTATGGCATAGTTAGCTGGAAAGGAGAAGGAGTATCGCGTTTAATTCGGCTCTGAAAGCGCTATTCCCTATGGGAAACGGAGGACCATCCTGGGTCCCCAAGAGAGGCATAACGGGGGAGCCTTTATGATCTACTGCGTCAGAAATGACCGCCTCTGAGGCAGTGGCATCCACGGGCATGATGGAAGATTCCGTTTTTCGCACGGGAGCCCCATGGGTCAACTCATGTCGTGCCCCCGTAATGGTAAAGCCGCGTTCGTAGAGCAGAGAACGGATATGACGGATCAGCTCGACTTCACGAGGCTGGTAGTAGCGCCGATTACCGCGCCGTTTGACCTGGCGCAACTGCACAAACTCCTGTTCCCAATAGCGCAGAACATGGGGTTTGATATCACACAGCTCGCTCACTTCCCCAATCGTAAAGTAATGCTTGGAAGGGATGGGCGGCAAATCTCTATCAATGCGTTGCGGTCTGACCACGGCGCGTCTCCACCATGGACTTCAACTTCTGGCTCGCGTGAAAAGTCACCACACGGCGTGCCGAGATAGGGATTTCCTCTCCTGTCTTCGGATTGCGCCCAGGTCTTTGTGGTTTGCTGCGCACCTGGAAATTACCGAATCCAGAAAGTTTTACCTCGTCTCCACGTTCCAACGCTTGGCGAATCTCTTCAAAAAAAGATTCTACAAACGCTTTGGCCTCACGCTTGTTCAGGCCTACGCGCTCGAATAACTGTTCAGCCAACTCTGCTTTCGTCAATGTCATGCCATCCTCCTTATCTCAAAGCCGCCCCGAGACGGGCTTCTGCCGCCTGCACTAAAACTCGGCATATCGTTTCCAACTCCGCCTCCGTGGAGGGCTTTTCAGTGTCCTGAACTTGCACACAAAACGCCAAACTTCTTTTCCCCGAAGGAATTCCCACTCCTTGATAGACATCAAACAGAGAAATGTCAGTTACGGAGTTTCCTGCCGCTTCTCTCAAAACACGCAGAACTTCGCTCGCATGAAGCGCCTCATCCACGACTAAAGCCACATCCCGTCGCACCGGTTGGAAGCGTGGGGTGGGACGATACTCTGGCCAAGGCATGTCCAATAATGGTTCTAATTCTAGCTCAAATAGTAAGGGCATGCGGGGTAGATCGTAGAATGCCCCCATACGGGGATGCAATTCACCCAGCCAACCCACTGATTTCCCCTGCAGAAAGACCTCTGCAGAACGACCAGGATGCAACGCAGGATGGTTAAAAGGAGAAAATTCCGCAGCGGTTGGCAGAAGCGTTTCTACTTTTCCTTTGAGATCATAGAAATCTGCGTGTTCTGTAGGCAGCCCCCATTGTTCCGGATAACGCGATCCGTAGATCAAACCGCCCAGCAATAAAGGCTGCTCGTAGGGCAAGCCCGCTGTATGTCCGGAATGAAAACAGCGACCCCACTCAAAAATCTGAACACGCTCCTGCTTGCGCTTGAGATTGAAACCAAGGGTTTCCACCAAACCCACCGCTAGGGTTGAGCGCATCACACTCAGTGCACTGGACAAGGGATTGAGCAACTGCAGAGTGGAGGGTTGGCGCGCCAAATTCTGCTCCGCCTCTTGACTCACAAAGCTATAAGTGACCACTTCCTGAAAGCCCAAATCATGTAACTGCTGAAATAAGGAGGACTTTGATCGCACGCGTTCCGCCGTGGGCAAGGGGGCCAGTGGCATAACCGGCAGCAGTGAGGGGACTCGATCGTAGCCGTGACAGCGCGCAACTTCTTCGATGTAATCGGCTTCCTGCTCCAGATCTATACGGTAGCTGGGCGCTGTTACGCTCCATACCTGGCCTTGCCAACGGGGTTGGCAATCGAGTCGTCGTAAAATTTCCTCGATCGTCTGCGGTGACAGATCGAACCCTAGCAACCGACGCACCCGTTCTGGCCGGACCTCAACCGCTGACCGAGAAGGTAGCATGGAGGCTAAGACCACTTCTTCCACGGGACCAGACACTCCCCCTGCCAATTCAAGCAGCAATGAGGTCGCTCGTTCCAACGCTTCACGTGTGGCAGCAAAATCTACCCCGCGCTCAAAGCGAAAAGCCGCATCTGAAGTCAGGCCAAGACGTCGCGCGCGTCCTGCCAATGCCTGGGGTGAAAAATAGGCCGCTTCGAGAAATATTTCCGTACTTTCTGCCGTCACCGCAGACTGCATCCCCCCCATCAATCCTGCCAATGCTTGCGGACCAGAATCATCGGCGATCACTAAAATATCTGTGCGCAGCTCTACAGACTGACCGGATAACACTGTCAACGATTCATGGTCTGTTGCCCAGCGCACCGTTATGTTACCGGTCAAACAGGTAGCATCAAAAGCGTGAAGAGGCTGTCCCAGTTCGAGCATGACAAAATTGGTAACATCTACCACCAAAGATTTGGCACGCAAACCCGCCCGCTCTAGGCGGCGCACCATCCACATCGGCGTAGCTTTTAGGGGAGAATCCAAGCGCAAGGAGCGACCGCAATAGCGCGGACAAGCCGCCGCAGCGTCGAGTTGAATTTTTGGCTGGAACATGCCAGTGACGACTTTCGCTAAGTCAAACACCGGAGTCATCAGAGGCGATCCTGTCAATGCGGCAACTTCCCGTGCTATGCCACGTACACTCAAGCAGTCGGCACGATTTGGCGTCAACTTTAAAGTGAATTGCTGATCATCCAACTCCAGCCAGTCGCGTACAGAAACCCCTACCGGAGCTTCAGGATCCAACTCCAGCAGCCCCGCACTGTCTTCCGCCAGACCCAATTCTCGGGCAGAACACATCATGCCCTGAGAGTCGATCCCCCGAACTTTGGCCGCTTTGATTTCCATCCCCCCCGGTAAAACCGCTCCTACCAAGGCACAGGGAGCTTTCATTCCCACGGTCACATTGGGAGCTCCACAAACGATGGGCAAAATCTGACCTGCGTCTACTGCCACGGTCAAGCAATTGAGACGATCCGCTTGAGGATGCTTTTCCAGGGATAAAACTTCGCCTACCACAACGCGTTCAAAAGGAGATGCACAAGGGACAAGGGATTCCACCTCTAACCCGCTCATGGTCAATAACTTGGCCAATTCAGCCGTCTGTTCCTTGGGATTGACCCAGGAACGCAGCCAGGATTCGGAAAATTTCACAGTCTTCCCCCTTACCGAAAACGACGAAGAAAACGTAAATCGTTTTCATAGAAAGTGCGTAGATCATCTACTCCATAGCGAATCATAGCCAAGCGCTCGACACCCAAACCAAAAGCCATGCCAATGTAACGCTCACTGTCGATGCCAAGGGGTTCCAGCACCTTGGGATGAACCAGACCACAACCCAAAACCTCCAGCCAACCGGTATGACTGCAGACGCGGCAGCCGTCTCCCCCACAAATCACGCAACCGATATCCATTTCTGCTGATGGCTCGGTAAAAGGAAAAAATGATGGGCGAAAGCGCGCTTGCAAATCGTTCACTTCAAAAAAGGCGCGCATAAATTCGATCAAGAGCCCTTTCAATGCCGCAAATGAAACTCCCTCCTCTGCCACCCATAATCCTTCTACTTGATGGAACATGGGGGTATGCGTCACATCTGAATCGCAGCGGAACACTCGCCCCGGAGCTATGATCTTCACCGGCAATGGATGGGCTTGCAAATAACGAATTTGCACTGGGGATGTATGGGTACGCAAAACATGCCCCGGATCGAGATAGAAGGTATCGTGCATGGCACGTGCCGGATGGTCTTCTGGAATATTGAGAGCCGTAAAGTTATTCGCATCGGTTTCAATTTCCGGCCCTTCCGCAACCTCAAAGCCCATGCTACGAAATAACGTTTGAACACGCTCCAGTGTACGCGTTATGGGGTGTGCAGCTCCGCGCCCTGGTGTACGCCCCGGCAATGTCACATCCAGAGCCGTAGCACGCAGTTCTTCTTCCAATTGTGCTTGGGCAAGAGCCTCACGACGATTTTGCAACGCATTTTCAAGCGCAGTCTTGACCTGATTGATAGCAGCTCCCGCCGTTTTTCTGGCTTCGGGAGGCAACTTTCCCAACGCTTTGAGTTTTTCAGTCAAAACACCCGACTTGCCCAAATAACGCGCTTTGGCTTCTTCCAGCGCATGGGGGGTATCGAGCCGTGCGAAGAGGATGAGAGCCTCTTCCTGCAACGCCAGAAGATCTTGCATGGAACGCTTCCAGAAAAAAGAATACCCCGGCGTAAATCGCCGGGGGGAAATCGAAGAACCTATCAGGCTGACAAAACGGCGCGCGCAGTTTCTACCATATTCAGAAATGCTGGCTTATCAAACACCGCGATGTCTGCAAGCACCTTGCGATCTACCATGATTTCCGCTTTCTTCAAGCCATTCATGAAGACGCTGTAGGTCATGCCACATTCCCGTGCGGCCGCATTGATCCGAGCAATCCACAGGACGCGGAAATCACGTTTACGCCGACGACGATCGCGGTAGGCATACTGTCCTGCCTTCATCACCGCTTCTTTAGCGATGCGATAAACATTTTTGCGCCGACCGCGATACCCTTTGGCCTGGTCTAGAATTTTTTTATGACGGGCGTGGGCCGTTACCCCGCGTTTAACTCTTGGCATGCTGCGTTCTCCTTAAGCGTAGGGCAACATGGCCTTGACGGAGCCCATGTTGGTGGAATGAATTTCGGCCGTCCCACGCAATTGACGCTTGGTCTTGGTGGTTTTCTTGGTCAGAATGTGGCGCTTGAACGCTTGGGAGCGTTTGACACTCCCACTGCCACGAACGCGGAAACGCTTGGCCGCTCCGCTTTTGGTTTTCATCTTGGGCATAAAGGCTCCAAATTGTTATAAACCGTGCCGGGTGATCAGGGCTATCCTGATACTTTCGAACCCGTCCACGCCTTGTGGGAACTACTTTACGCTACGACTTACCCAGCTGTCGGCGTAGCATCGACATTTTTCTCAACTTTTGCAGGTTTGGCCGCAACCGTTGGCTCAACTTTCTTGCGTGGAGCGAGCACCATAACCATCTGACGCCCTTCCATCTTAGGGAACTGCTCCACGACCCCATAAGACTGCAAGTCTGATTCCACACGCTTGAGCAGGTTATATCCCAGCTCTTGGTGAGTCATTTCTCGGCCACGGAATCGCAGAGTCACCTTAGTCTTATCGCCTTCGCTGAGGAACCGGATAAGATTCCGCACCTTGATGGCATAATCACCATCATCGGTACCAGGACGGAATTTAATTTCCTTAACCTGAATCTGTTTTTGCTTGACCTTGGCTTCGTGTTGGCGCTTGCTTTCGCGATACTTGTATTTGCCGTAATCCATCAAACGGCATACCGGCGGGTTGGCTGTCGGTGCAATCTCCACCAAATCCACTTCCGCTTCTTCCGCTGTCTTCAGAGCATCGAACAACCTCATGACGCCAAGTTGTTCTCCGTCTATCCCCACCACCCGCACTTCGGCCACGGCAATTTCACCGTTGATCCGGACTTCTTTATCCTGAGCGATTGTCGACACTCCCAAAAAAATAAAAAAACAACACGACCAACCACCCTATGTGGTCAATCCCTTACGCTAGCGGTTCACCTGCATGCGCGCCAATTTCTGCTTTCATTCGGGCGACCAGCACCTCTACAGACATCGCGCCAAGGTCTTTTCCTCCGCGCACGCGCACTGCTACTTGACCTGATTGAGACTCCCGTTCTCCCACCACAAGCTGATACGGAATCTTCTGTAAACTGTGGGACCGTATTTTATAACTGATTTTCTCATTACGCAAGTCCGCTTCGACCCGGAGTCCCTCTGCACGCAATCGCCGAACCACTCCAGCCACATAATCTTGCTGACTTTCACTGATATTGGCCACCACTGCCTGCACTGGTGCAAGCCACAAAGGCAAGGCTCCAGCGTAATGCTCGATCAGTATACCGATAAATCGTTCCAACGACCCCAAAATAGCGCGATGGAGCATGACCGGAATTTGTCGCGCATTATCTGCTGCCACAAAACTGGACCCCAATCGCTCTGGCATGGAAAAATCAGCCTGAATGGTTCCGCATTGCCAGGTCCGTCCCAAACTGTCGCGCAAATGAAATTCGATTTTAGGACCGTAAAACGCCCCTTCTCCCGGCAACTCCTCATAATTTACCGCATTATGATCCAGAGCTTGACGCAGGGCTGCCTCTGCCTTATTCCATATTTCTTCCGATCCCACACGCGATTCTGGACGAGTAGCCAGCTTATACTGAATTTCATCGAACCCAAAGTCCGCATAAACTCGCCGCAGCAATTGAATGAAGTTCGACACCTCTCCCTGAATTTGATCTTCAGTACAAAAAATGTGACCATCATCTTGGGTAAATCCACGCACCCGCATCACGCCGTGCAAGGCACCTGACGGCTCGTTTCGGTGGCAAGAACCAAACTCCCCGTAACGAATCGGCAATTCGCGGTAACTGCGTACGCCTTGATTGAAAATTTGTACATGACCTGGGCAATTCATCGGTTTGATGGCAAATTCCCGCTCTTCCGAAGTGGTCGTAAACATATTCTGATGGAAATGGCCCCAGTGACCTGATTTTTCCCATAAGCTGCGCTCCAGAATCTGTGGACAACGCACTTCCTGATACCCGTTCTCTCGATAGACTCGACGCATGTACTGCTCAATTTCTTGCCACAGAGCCCATCCCTTGGGATGCCAAAATACCATGCCGGGAGCTTCTTCCTGCACATGAAATAAATCGAGTTCCCGCCCTAAGCGCCGGTGGTCCCGTCGTTCAGCTTCAGCAATGCGATGCAAATGAGCTTCCAGTTCTTCTTTGGTCGCCCAAGCTGTTCCGTACACTCGCGTCAGCATTTCATTGCGCGAGTCTCCGCGCCAATAGGCTCCGGCCACATGGGTCAACTTGAATACGCGCAACTTACCCGTGGAAGGGACATGAGGTCCACGACAAAGGTCGATGAAATCACCCTGACGATACAGGGAAATATCCTCTGTCGTTGGAATACTGGAAATGATTTCTGCTTTGTACTTTTCCCCCTGTTGCAGAAAGAAATCAACGGCCTCATCCCGCGGCATCAGTGCTCGCTGCACGGGTATATCGCGGCGTACGATCTCCTCCATACGCGCTTCGATACGCCCCAAATCTTCCTCGGTAAAAGGGGGAGAATGGGAAAAGTCATAATAGAATCCATTATCGATCACCGGCCCAATGGTGACCTGTGCCTCCGGATAGAGCTCTTTGACCGCGTGGGCCAACAAGTGCGCCGTAGAATGACGCAGGATCTCCACCCCCTCTGGGTCCTTAGACGTCACTAGGGCCAGGGATACATCTTTCTCAATCAGGGTGGAAGTATCCACCAAATTCCCGTCAATTTTACCGGCCAACGCCGCTTTGGCCAATCCAGGGCCAATGCTCTGCGCTACTTCAGCCACGGTTAACGGGGCGGGATAAGAGCGAATGGAGCCATCGGGTAGTTCTATCTTGATCACTGTCATGTCTCGCTAGCGTTTTCCAAACAATTTACGGCCTCGCCGGCGTTGCCGACGCAGACTCTTTTCTTCCGACTCGGTCAATGGCTTGGGCTTGCGGTCAGCAAAAGGGTTGTGGCCCTGACGAAACTCTACCCGCAAGGGCGTACCACGCAACTCAAAGGCATCCCGAAAGGTGTTTTCCAAATATCGCCGATAATTTTCCTGAATGTGGGCCACCGCTGAACCATGAATCACGACAATGGGTGGGTTATGTCCACCTTGATGGGCATAGCGCAACTTGGGACGGAAAGGTCCCGCCTTAGCCGGTTGATGCTGCTGGGTAGCCGCCTGCAATACCCGCGTCAGTCGCGGAGTCGGCAATCTGGCCATGGCCGCGGCGTAGGCCGCATCCACGGCAGGCAAAAGCTGTTTCATCCCCAAACCATCGCGCGCTGAAATGTACAGATGATGGGCAAAGTCCAGAAAACCCAGTTTTCGCGCCACCTCTTGCTTAATCACTTCTCGTGGGTGATCTTCCAAACCATCCCATTTATTAACCACCAGCACGACAGCTCGCCCAGTATTCAGCACATGACCCGCAATATGGGCATCCTGATCGGAAATATCCTGCCGCGCATCGAGGGTCAGGATCACCACATTGGCATCTTCAATGGACTGCATCGTCTTGAATACGGAAAACTTTTCCACTGCTTCAAAGACCTTTCCACGACGCCTCAACCCTGCGGTATCGATCAGGGTATAGTTCTTCCCGTCCCGTTCGAAATCAATGGCAATACTGTCCCGTGTCGTCCCAGGCTGATCGAAGGCAATCACTCGCTCCTCTCCCAGCAAGCGATTGACTAAGGTGGACTTTCCCACATTGGGACGTCCTACAATGGCAATACGTGGTCGGTCAGAAGTCTCTTCTTGCGCGGGCGGGGTTGGCACATAACCAGCCAGGACCTCATCCATCAAGTCGCCAATACCTTCGCCATGGGCAGAAGACATGGGAAAGGGCTCCCCCAGTCCGAGCTCGAAGAATTCTGCAGTGACCACATCACACGCCATCCCTTCGACCTTATTGACGGCCAAGGTTACCCGCTTCCCGCGTTGGCGCAATCGTTCCGCAATGGTACGATCCCCGTGGGACAATCCTGCCCGTCCATCCGTGAGAAAAATCACCCGATCCGCTTCATCCAGAGCTTGCTCGGTCTGACGCGCCATCTCTAGGAGTATTCCATCTCGCGCTACGGGCTCGAACCCTCCCGTATCGATCACCAGATAGATGACTCCCTCCCACACTGCACGCCCATAATGGCGATCCCTAGTCAAGCCAGGAAGATCAGCAACCAGCGCATCCCGTGTGCGGGTCAAACGATTGAACAGCGTGGATTTTCCAACGTTGGGGCGCCCCACAATCACCACTGTAGGGAGTGGTTGTAGCTCAATGGATGGCATGTGCTGTCAAGGCAAAAATCTTGCCTTCCCGATTAACCACCACCACCCGATCATCCCCTAAAAATACTGGAGCCTGAACAATGGGGGATTTATCCGTGGTAATACGTCCGACCTCCGTCCCATCTTCTCTCATTAAAAAATGTACCACACCTTCGGCATCTCCAATCACAACGTAAGATGCCGTCACGGTAGGTGGCGAAAGGTAACGCCCTTCAAGAGACTGGATTTTCCAGACCACATTCCCCGTACGCCGATCCAATGCCATCACGTCCGACTTTGCCGTGGTTAACACCAGATGATCCCCTCCTTCCACCAAGGGACCTTGAGCATCCACATCACGAGACCATACCAACTGACCATGCTCGCTTTCGAGGCAGGCTGCACGCCCCTGATAACTGGCGGTACACACCAGACCATCGCCCACCAAAGGGTCTCCCAGAACATCATTCATGCGTTCCAGTTCCGTCGCCCCATGGGGAGGAGAAACCAAAGACTCCCACTGCACTGCTCCATCAGACAAATTCAGGGAGAGCAATTTACCTCCAGGCAAACTGACCAAAGCAGCGCCCTGACCCAAAGTCATCCCCCCAACCCCACGCAGAACCAACGGCGGCATGGGTCTGGATTGAGCCCATACCTGTTTGCCATCCGCCTCATTCAAACCCACCACTTTTCCGTCTGCGGTGCGCGCCACCACCATGCTATCGCCTCCTTGAGGAGCGGCCAACAATTCGCTCGATATGGGTGATCTCCACAAAAACTGCCCCGTCGTCAGCCATGCCAACACTTCGCCCTTCTTGTTGCCCAGAAGGATTTCATGTTCCCCTATGCCTACCCCGGCAGAAAAAGCTTCTCCCGTTTTCAACGACCAAAGAGACTTGCCAGAGCCTGGATCTACCGCCTCCAATTCGCCGGTTTCCCCTGCCACATACAAAACATGATCATGTAACAAAGGCACCAAGACTCCTTCCTGGGTCTCGCCTACCGACAGTTTCCAGGACACATCAGCGGTCACCGTTGGTTTCAGGGGGGGCAAGGGAGCCAGAGGCAACTTGTCGGCACATCCGCTGACTCCAACCAGAACCACGCCGGCCCATAACCCAGCGAACCACGCTGTCCGTTTTGCTTGCCTCATCGCTCACCTCCCAGTGCTTCCCACTTCGTCTGATCCAATTGATGCAAGGCATCCATGGGCTGAGATTTTTCCGTCGCCTGTTTGTAAGCCACCCGCGCTTCAGGCAACCGATTCATTGCCAACAGAATGTCTCCCTTGAGATCTAGAGTCAACGCGGCAAATTCCGGGGTTTTCTCGTCGGTCAAAAGATGTAACGCTGCATCATACTTCTTTTGGTCAGCCCATAATCCCGCTAACCGCAATCGGGCCAAATTCCCCATGGGAGGTTCTGTGGAATGCAGAATGACCCACTGCAACTCCCCTTCAGCATCCTTGTCATCCCCACGGACATGAGAGACCGCAGCGGCAATCAACGCTCCTCTTGCTGCCAATGGACTGGTATCATACTGGCTTTGTAAAACCCTCGCCGCCACCAAAGTTTTAGGGGCATCTCCCGTACGCGCAGCCACTCTGACTGCTTCCAAAAGTTTTCCTGCCGCCTCTGCTTGGCGTTTTTGATAAGTATCCCAACCCTTGATACCGACAAACCCAAAAATACCCACCATGCATCCGGTCATTACCCATTTTCCATATTGACGCCACCACGCCTTCAAAGCGTCAATCTGTTCCTGTTCTTCGAGATCGTACATTCCTAACCCTATGTGTTTGACTTGATAATGGCCAGAGCTTCAGAGACGGTCATTCTCTGCTGCTCACCTTGCCCACGCAAAGGCTTCAGAGAAACTTCGTGCCGTGCCTGCTCCTCGTCCCCCAATATCACAGCAAAAGCCGCCCCACTGGTATTCGCCCGTTTCATCTGACTTTTAAACCCACCCTCGCCAGCATGGAACAGCACTCGTACCCCAGCTTCGCGCAAGACCTCGGCCACGCGCAGAGCCCATCCAGTCGCGCCATGATGAGCCACAAATACCTCGGGGGTCGGTCCATTCCTGCTGGCCCAAACGGGAATCATTTCCAACAATGCCAACAGTCGTTCCAATCCCATGGCGAAACCGCATGCAGGTGTTGGCTTCCCACCTAATTGTTCGACCAGCCCATCATAACGCCCTCCGCCACAAATCGTGCTTTGCGCCCCAAGTAAAGGGGTCACCCATTCAAACACCGTGGCATTGTAGTAGTCCAACCCCCGTACCAACCGAGGATTGAGTTCAAATGCCTGACCCGCATCATGCAGCAACTGCTGCAAAGTGTCGAAATGAATTTGTGACGATTCATCCAAATCCTCCATCAAAGAAGGAGCCCCTTGAATGATCTGCGCCATAGCCGGATTTTTACTGTCGAGAATACGCAGTGGGTTGGTCTCCAGACGTCTTCTCGATTCTTCATCAAGGACTGCCGTGTGGCCGAGAAAGTAGTCCCGCAAACGCGTACGGTAACGCGCACGCGTTTCGCTGGACCCTATGGTATTAAGCTGCAGAGAAACTTCTGTCAAACCCAAACGTTTCCACAAACGGGCCGTCATGAGAATCAACTCCGCATCTACCTCCGGCCCCGCATAACCCAAAGCCTCCACCCCACATTGATGGAACTGACGATAACGCCCTTTCTGTGGCCGCTCATGACGAAACATGGGACCGGTGTACCATAGCCGTTGTGGTCCTTCATGGAGCAAATGGTTCTGAATCACCAGTCTCACACAGGATGCTGTCCCTTCCGGCCTCAACGTCAACGCTTCTCCATTGAGACCATCTACAAAACTGTACATTTCCTTTTCCACAATATCGGTCACGGAACCGATGGAACGGACGAATAAACCCGTCGGTTCAACGATGGGAAAACGAATCTCGCAGTAACCATAACTCGCCAGCCACTGCCGCAACGTTTCCTCCAGCGCCGCCCAGTAAGGAGAAGCGCTGGGGAGGACATCATTCATGCCGCGAACGGCCTGAAACTGTTCGACTTTCACTTTACCTCCCGTACACCATAGCGTTGTTGAACATAGTTTTCCACCAACGCTTGAAATTCTTCAGCGATATGCTCGCCTTTCAGGGTTACTGTTTTCTTCCCATCGACAAACACCGGTGCCACCGGTCGCTCTCCTGAACCAGGCAAACTGATCCCGATATCCGCCAATTTACTTTCTCCCGGACCATTCACCACGCATCCCATGACCGCCACGTGCAAACGCTCCACTCCCGGATAACGTCCCTTCCAAACCGGCATCTGGTGACGCAAGTAATCCTGAATTCTCTGAGCCAACATCTGAAAGTATGTACTCGTGGTGCGTCCGCACCCCGGACAAGCTGTCACTTGCGGAGTAAATGCGCGCAATCCTTGGGTTTGCAGTATTTCCTGTGCCACTTGAACTTCACGGCAGCGATCTCCGCCGGGTTCAGGAGTCAGAGAAATTCTGATCGTATCCCCGATTCCCTCCTGCAATAGCACCGCCAAAGCTGCCGTAGACGCCACAATCCCCTTGCTGCCCAAACCGGCTTCCGTCAATCCCAGATGCAAAGGATAGTCACATCGGCCCGCCAAATCACGGTATACCGCAATCAAGTCCTGAACCCCGCTCACTTTGCAAGACAGTATGATGCGATCAGGAGACAAACCCAGAGATACAGCCTGTTCAGCACTTTCCAAAGCAGATGCCACCAATGCCTGGCGCATCACATGCGTCACGGGTAAAGGCGCTTCGAGTTGCGCGTTATCATCCATAAAACGAGCCATGACCTGAGGATCCAGGCTCCCCCAATTGACCCCAATACGAATCGGCTTGTCATATTGGCGGGCAAGCTCAATGAGCTGAGAAAACTGTTCATCGCGCCGTGAACCCTGCCCCACATTTCCCGGATTGATCCGATACTTTGACAGCGCCTTGGCACATTCAGGGAACTCACTCAACAACTTATGACCGTTGAAATGAAAGTCACCCACCAGTGGCACAAAACAACCCTGCCGATCGAGTTCGGCACGCAACTGTGGCACAACGCGCGCCGCCTCAACATCATTGACGGTAATTCGTACCAGTTCCGAACCCGCCCGCGCCAAATCCAACACTTGGATCAAAGTGGGTTCCAGGGTTGCCGTATCGGTATTGGTCATGGACTGAACGACAATGGGCGCCCCTCCACCCAAAAGGACATCGCCCACCCGAACTTGACGGCAGCGACGACGTACCCCCACCACAGCACTTATTTCGTCGATCATGGCTGCTGGGGAACAGGCGGAGGTGAGTCACCCGGGGATCCCGATCCCGAAGAATGCAGATCAGCCACGGAGCCGGACCCATCCACGGGGTTGAAGATCATGGGCTTTTCAGGTTCAACAGGCTGGCTCTTCCCTATCGGGTGGTCATGATTAACGGCACGCTTCACTTTCATCACGGGTACGGGCACCGGAATGCTGGCGGCTTGGGTCGGAACGCTGCCATCTATGCCTGACGCCGCACCAAACGACGACGGAGCCAACGGCGGCAAGGCGCCAGAATAAGGGGTAACAGGCGTAGGAGTAGGAGCAGTAACGACTGTTGCCACTGCAGGTGGGTGTGCCGGCAAGGTTAATGAACGCCAACCCACTGCCAGGGCCAGCGCCAGCCCAAAAATCAACCACAAAACCTTACCCATCGATTGACGAGGAATCCACCGCCATCCCTCGCGGACACCTGGCAACGGCGATTTGGATGGCGCTACAATCGCGGATGGAAGCACCAAAGGCGTGGGACGAGCATCCGGCCGTTCCCGCTCCAAAGCAGTTAAAAATTCTTCTGGAGCAACCTTCAGATGGCGTGCATAAGTACGCACCAAATTACGCACAAAGTTAATGTCCGGCAGCTTGTCATACTCTCCGCTTTCAAAGAATCGCAACTGCCGTAGCGAAAAACGCAAGCGTTGCACCATATCTTCCAGAGTGATCCCTTGCCGTTGACGTATCTCTCCCAAGTGTGGCCCAGCCCCCAAATCGTGACTACCTTCTTCTGTCATAACCGTTCCCCACTCCGATCCAAGGTGCGTCGGCTTTTGTCCACCACTTTGCCAGCCAACTGACCACAGGCGGCATCGATGTCATCTCCTCGAGTCCGCCGTACCGTCACCACCAACCCCGCTGACATGAGGATATCGCGAAAGCGACGTATCCGTTCAGGGGATGAGCGACGGTAGCCCGAATGAGAGAAAGGGTTAAAAGGGATCAGATTAAATTTACAGGGCACATCTTGAACGCAACGTAGCAACTGTTGAGCCTGTTGATCGCTGTCGTTCACCCCGGCCAACATAACATATTCAAACGTAATAAAATCTCGGGGAGCTTTGTCCAGATAGCGGCGACAGGAAGCCATCAATTCCTGCAACGGATATTTTTGATTGAGCGGAACCAATTCATTCCGCAGTTCATCGGTTGGGGCATGCAAGGACACCGCTAAGGCAACGGGCGCTCGGTCACGCAGACGCTCAAGGGCCGGCAACACCCCAGAAGTGGACAGCGTCACGCGCCGACGAGAAAGACCATAGCCGTGATCGTCCAACAAAATATCAATGGCTTCAACCACCGCCTCATAATTGAGCAACGGTTCCCCCATGCCCATCAGTACGACATTGCTGATGACGCGTTCATTCTGTCCATTAGCGCCCAACGCCTGATTTGCCCACCATACCTGACCGATGATTTCAGCTGTGGTCAAGTTGCGATTGAAACCTTGTCGTCCGGTGGCACAAAAAGAACACGCCAGAGCACATCCCACCTGAGATGAAATGCACAAGGTACCGCGAGTCGCTTCGGGAATAAACACGGTTTCAATGGCATTGCCTTGTCCCAAAGAAAGTAACCACTTACGCGTACCATCTTCGGCTACCTGTTCCGACACCAACTCCGGTACCGACACTTCAGCATGACTGGCCAGGGTCTGCCGCGCTTGCTTGGACAAATTGCTCATCAAGGAAAAATCGGCCACTCCTTCCTGATGGATCCAACGCATCAACTGACGGGCACGAAACGGCTTCTCACCCAATCCCTCGAGGAAACGCGTGAGTTCGTGACGATTCAGCCCGAGGAGATTGAGAGCCATGACGGCAAAAAATTATCGGGTATAAACTTGCAACGCTGGGAAAAAGTATGCAATTTCCACAGCCGCCGTATCGACCCCATCGGAACCGTGTACCGCGTTTGCATCGATGCTTTCGGCAAAATCCGCACGAATTGTACCAGCGTCAGCCTTTTTCGGGTCTGTCGCCCCCATCAGGTCGCGATGACGCAAAATGGCATTCTCTCCTTCCAGCACTTGAATCATTACCGGACCGGAAATCATAAATTTCACCAGATCATTGAAAAATGGGCGGTGACGATGAACGGCATAAAACCCTTCTGCTTCATTTTGCGACAACCAAGCCATACGGGCTGCAACGATTTTAAGGCCTGCTTTTTCAAAACGACTGTAAATTTCGCCGATCACATTCTTGGCAACAGCATCTGGTTTCAGAATGGAAAGGGTTCTTTCAAGGGCCATAGCAATCTCCGTAGGAAGTATCATGAAAACTTCCCCATTCTATCATGGACCTAATGGATACGCTGACTTTTACCCAGGGGAATCTGCCAGTCCAGCAGGATCCCTGGCGAATCTTTTTCTGCTGTGAAATGTTCGGCAACGCCCAACCCAGGCACGGCCGCCAGAATTCCGTCGATATAGATCAACGGCACGGTTTCTCGTTGCCATAAGGGCCACGCAGATTCCTGAAATAAATTACGCAAACTCCTACTGGGACCTCCTGCGCGCAGCCGCAATCTTTCCCCCCCCTGCCGGGGGCGCAATATCACTTCGCTGCCCACCAATGCGTTACAGCGAATGCCTTGCCCGAGACCCACAACTTGAACCAGTCGGCCCACGCCCTGGGGCAACAGAATGTCTCGCCCCTGGGGCCAAGCCCCCAGAATGAATGGCTCCCACGGCTTAAGTGCGCGGGCAATGATATCCCAACGCCCCTGATTGCGCACCAAAGTCCACGACCCCCAACATAGCGCAGGATGCCGATCCGGTTGAGCCGATCCCTGGCGCAACCATTCGCGCAATTGACGCTCCGAGCAGGGCTGTGCGCCCCGAAATTTCATCCACCAACGCAATAATTGACTGGCACGATCCGCGCCCAATGCCAGCACAGACTCCACATCAAGCAGCCCATCCTGCCCACAAAGACGATAATCCGCTTCAGCCTGCTGCCCCAGCAATCGCTGCGCCTGCGCCACGTGACGCGCACTACGCGCCAAAGTCTGACGCCATCCCGGGAACTTCTCCTCCAAGAGAGGTCCGACACGATGCCGGAGAAAGTTGCGGGCAAACTCCGTATCATCATTGGACGGATCCTCTACCCACGTTAGCTGACACTGCTGAGCATACCGCCGCAATGCGCCACGATCATAAGCCAGCAGCGGCCTCCACAGCTGTGCGCCGCCCGGAGTCAATTCCCGCTGGTCGGGCATAGCCTGTAACCCCGGCAAACCGGCTCCACGCAACAATTGCAACAACAGGGTTTCCGCCTGATCATCCTGATGATGCGCCAACGCTACCCAAGTAGCGGTTTGCCGGGAAAAAACGCGGTAACGCTGGCGTCGCGCCACAGCTTCCAGGCTTTCACCCGGCGCGGGGATGACCGTCACTGCCTCACAATGAAACGGGATGTTTCTGGCCGCACAAAGTTGTCGACAAAACTCAACCCACACACCAGCATCTGCTTGAATTTGATGGTTGACATGCAGCGCTTCCAAGCGAAATCCCCGAGCCTCCTGGTGCCGTTGCAATACATCCAGCAACACCACCGAGTCCATTCCGCCGCTCAGCGCCACCACCACCCGATGCCCGGGCGAAAACGCTGCGGGCCACTCCAGGCTGAGGCCTGCGAGCCCGTCAGCGACTTTCCTTAAACTTTCCATACCCCATGAGACGATCGTAACGCCGCGCCATTAACTCTTCTAGGGAGAGAACATCAAGCATTTTGAGGGTATCTTGCAACGCTTTTCTCAAGTTTTGCATCATGAGTACAGGATCACGGTGCGCTCCTCCCACGGGCTCTGGAACCACCCTATCCACCAACCCCAGAGATTTGAGACGACCCGAGGTAATCCCCAAAGCTTCTGCAGCCTCACTGGTCTTCTCCGCAGTTTTCCATAAAATGGCCGCACAACCTTCAGGAGAAATGACGGAATAAATGGCATGTTGCAACATCACCGTGGCATCTCCAACACCCACCGCCAACGCGCCTCCAGACCCGCCTTCGCCAATCACCGTACAAATGATGGGTGTTTGCAATGAAGCCATTTCCAGCAGGTTACGTCCAATTGCCTCTGACTGCCCACGTTCCTCAGCACCGATTCCCGGGTAAGCTCCAGGAGTATCGATAAAGGTAAATACCGGCATATGGAATTTTTCTGCCAAGCGCATCAAGCGCAAAGCCTTGCGATATCCTTCAGGTCGCGCCTGACCAAAATTCCGGTAAATTCTATCCTTGGTATCGCGCCCTTTCTGGTGGCCGATGACCACCGCAGGTCTTTCGCCAAAACGGGCCACTCCGCAAACAATGGCCGGGTCATCGGAAAAAGCCCGATCCCCATGAAGTTCCTCAAAATTGGTAAAAAGCGCCTCAATATAATCCAACGTGTAAGGACGCTGACTGTGACGCGCCACCTGAGCCACCTGCCAAGCTTTTAAACTGCTGTAGATTTCCTTGGTCAAGGTCTGGCTTTTTTTCTGCAAGCGCTCTATTTCCTGTGAAATATCCACTGCAGAATCTTCTTGCATGAAGCGCAATTCTTCTATCTTGGCTTCCAATTCCCCGATGGGTTGCTCGAAATCCAGAAATACCGTTTTCATGTGGTTCCTTTACAAATAGGCCCAGAGTGCCAACCCACAACCCAGCAAGGCTCCCGTTCCCGCAGGCCAAAGCAGCCAGCGGCGTTGAGTCAGGGCTGTAACCGAGGCCAGGGCAATGGCGATCTGAATGAATGTCATGGCCAAAGCCAGCGCATGATGGGGGTGAAAAGCTTTTTCAGCCAGCTCATTTTCGTCGCGCGACTTCGCTTCGAAAGCCTCGGCTTTGGCTTTGATCTCTTTCTTTTCCTCTTCATAGCGTGCCAATTCTGCCGCATAAGTGGCACGCTTATCTTCCGGAGCCAATTGAGCCGCCAACGACATCAGATGAGCCTTGGTACTTTTGGCCTGATAAAAACTCCATTGATCGCTGGCGTGCGCCTTATACAGCACCGCTTCGTTTTTATGCATTAGAGCTTCGTTCTGTGTATTTCCCCCCAGATAACTGACTACCGCACCAATGGCCGCCAACACTGCCGTAAAAATAGCCACCTGTTGAGCCAATGCCACATGACCCTTCTGGCCATGACCGCTAGCCGCATGTTCCAACTCATGTTCGTGTGCTCCGTGGACATGAAATTCCTCTTCCATGACTTATTCTGCTCCTTGTTCCAGTTCACGGCGCAACCGCACGGCATCGCCCAACACAGCAAACAATTCCACGGTACGCTCCATGGCCAAGCACCCATCAGTAATACTCTGACCATACACCAAGGGTTTCCCTGGAACCAGATCTTGACGGCCTCCGTGCAGATGGCTTTCGATCATCACCCCAAGAATTCTTTTTTCACCTCCCCGGATCTGGGCCGCCACATCTGCTCCTACCTGAGTTTGATTATCCGGATTTTTGCTGCTGTTGGCATGACTAAAATCGATCATCACCCGCGCCGCCAATCCATCCTGCGCCAGTTGACGCGCTGCCGCATCCACATGCGGCGCCTGATAATTGGGAGTTTTTCCGCCACGAAGGATGACATGGCAATCGTCGTTACCTTGAGTGGCCACAATGGCAGAATGCCCTGCCTTGGTCACCGACAAAAAGTGGTGCGGTTGTTGTGCTGCCCGAATGGCATCCACAGCAATCCGCAAATTGCCATCTGTCCCATTTTTAAATCCCACCGGGCAAGAAAGCCCCGAAGCCAGTTCGCGGTGAACCTGACTTTCCGTTGTCCGTGCTCCAATCGCCCCCCAACTGATGAGATCAGCAAAATATTGCGGCGTAATCAAGTCAAGAAATTCCGTTCCGGCAGGAACCCCCAACTCATTGATGGCGAGCAATAACTGCCGAGCTCGGCGAATCCCTTCATTAATCTGGAAACTGCCGTCCAAATAGGGATCATTGATCAACCCTTTCCAGCCCACCGTGGTTCGCGGCTTCTCGAAATAAACCCGCATCACGAGCACCAATTCATTGTGCCATTGTTCCCTGAGGATGGCCAACCCGCGAGCATATTCCAGTGCTGCATCAGGATCATGAATGGAACAGGGCCCCACCACGACCAACAGACGATCATCAGCACCATGGAGGATGCGGTGAATTTGCTGGCGCGTGGAATACACCGCCTGAGCCGCAGTTGCCGTCATAGGATATTCTTGCAATACCTGATCAGGCGTGACCAATTCCTTGATCTCACGCACCCGAACATCATCAGTTTTCTGAAAAGTGGTCACGATGGACTGAATTCCTGCATCAAAAAGGGGTATTCTACCAAAC
>JAAGNR010000060.1 GCA_010435995.1 Ferrovum sp.
GAACAGGGCTCGAATCGGGTCATCCCTCGCCACGATCAAGCCACCAACCCATCATCCAACCTGAAAATCAGACCATCAAATCCGGTGATCACACTCAATTGCCATCCGTCCTTGGAACATCGTCCACTTTCGGGACGTTCGGGGGTACCGCCGGAATGACCAATCAGGGAATATACACGGTCATCAATGGTGACATTGGGACTATCGCCACAACAACTTCATCCATAACTGGGTTCCACGATACGGCTGGGGATATATACACGCAAACACCTCTCAATATCGGTTCGGTGAACGGAACGATTTATACCTGCACCGTTTCTACCACAGGCCCGACAATCACTATAAACCCTGCCTATTGCGCCATTGCAACCCAGGCGGTTGCTGACGCAAGAACCGCATATGGAACCTTGAGTGCAATGGCGGTTACCGGAACAGCACCCGCCAATCTGGGCGGACAGACCATCCAACCTGGAGTGTATAGTTCCAGTACCAGCTTCGCAATTACTGGTGGCGATCTGACCCTCGACCCTCTAGGCAATGCGAACGCAGTGTGGGTCTTCAAATCCGCGTCCTCTCTCACCGTGGGCGACACAAGCCCTAGAAACGTCATACTGATCCCCCCTGCCCAAGCCAAGAATGTGTATTGGCAGGTCGGTAGTGCGGCAACAATCAATGGAGTTGGGGGTGGAACCATGGAGGGAACCATCATTTCTCAGTCCGGTGCCACGTTCTCCACTGCTGGCAACGTTGCCTTAGTTACTCTGAATGGCAGGGTTTTATCCTTGGGCGCATCCGTCACGATGGTTAATACCGTTATTAACGTACCTGCCCCGTAATGATGCATCTCAGATTATTTTCTATGCACCGCACAATTCTGGAGAAAAACATGAAAAGAACAAGGGCCTCAGGGGCAATAAGTTTAATAGCGCTCACACTGATGGTCAGCCCATTCGCCATCGCGGACGATTCAAGCTGGTATATTGGTGGCAATGTAGGCCAGTCAAAAGCCAAGATTGATGACCCACGAATCACCAACAGTCTTCTGGTCAGCGGGTTTTCCACAACCAACATCACTGACGACAACCGCGACACGGGCTACAAATTGTTTGCTGGACACCGCTTCAACAACTATTTTGCGGTTGAAGGAGGATACTTCAATCTGGGGAATTTTGGCTTTACCTCCACCACCGCTCCGGCCGGTTCGCTACACGGTAACGTTCAGATCCAGGGGGAAAACCTGGACCTGGTTGGAACTCTGCCCATCACCGAGAAGTTTTCGGCCATTGCTCGGGTAGGCTTCATTTATGCTGATGCCAGGGATTCCTTTACGGGCAGTGGATTGGTCCATGTGCTCAACGCCAACCCCAGTAAAAGCGAAGCCAATTACAAGGCAGGTCTTGGTCTGCAGTACGCCGTTAATGACTCAGTTGGATTGCGGTTGGAGGCAGAGCGCTACAGAATAAACGATGGGATCGGCAACCAAGGCGATATCGATTTAATTTCCGTGGGCTTAGTCTACCGCTTTGGCGCAAAAAAACCGGCACCAACCCCTGCTCCTGCGCCGCGTGCAGCAGAGCCTGTACCTGTTGTCATTGCTTCCGCACCACCCGAACCGGCAGTCGTCATCCCCCCGCCAGCGCCAAAAAGGGTCACTTTTACGGCAGATTCTCTCTTCGGGTTTGATAAGTCTACCGTGAAACCTGAAGGGAAAGCTGCTTTGAACAAACTAGCCGCAGAACTTAAGGGCACCAAGTACAGCACCATCACAGTGACAGGACACACCGACAGAATTGGCACCCATGCTTACAATATGAAGTTGTCAACGCGTCGTGCTGAAGCAGTCAAGGCCTACTTGGTGGGCTCAACCGCGATCCCCGCAGCAAAAATAACCGCCAAAGGGACTGACGGTACGGATCCAATCACCAAACCTGGAGAATGCGTGGGCACGAAAGCCACCAAGAAGTTGATCGCTTGTTTACAGCCTGATCGCCGCGTGGAAGTGGACGTGTCAGGGACAAAATAACGCGCGAACGCTTGATCTCCACAAAAGGACCCGGGTAACTGTTATACCTGCCCTGCACGAGTAATTGCACCATGGTATTGCACCCCTGGGTACAGATCTTCGCGTTGTTCGTTAAGATGAAACGTCATGTTGTCGCTTGCGGACTATATTAGCCCTCCTGCTCCTATCCCAAAGCACTATAGATAGTGCACAATGCACTGCGAACGCTATTTGCCGTGCTGTTACTATCGCCATTCAATAAGCATACGACATTTTTAGGCGGGGGGGGTTGGTCGACGCACCAATCCACGCTCCGACTTCGTCATTGAGGCGGTGCAGGTTGCTAAAGCAGTGAGCAAACCCTTTCCATGCTGGCCTGGCTTAATTTCCGGACGGATCCCGTATTATTCATCCTGTTGTCTGGAGTTGTGTTTTTCGGTTGGGGAGAAATTTTTTCACTATTTCCCTCTACGCTGACAGATACCTTTGGAGAACGCCATGCCAGCGCCAACTATGGTTTTCTTTACATGGCACAAGGGGTGGGTTCAGTACTTGGCGGGCCCTTGGCAGCCCAGTTGCACGAAATGACCGGAAGTTGGCTGCCGGTATTCGATATCGTTATTGTCCTGGATTTGTTGGCAGCGTTCCTTGCCCTGATGGTATTGAAGCCCTTACGAAAAAAATATAAGTATTTCTGATAACGGAGAGGAAGCATGTTGCAAACTGCATTGGGGACACGTGGAATGGTAACGGCTCCTCATAATCTGGCTGCGGAGTCAGGGCTATTGATCCTGCGTAACGGTGGTAATGCCATTGAAGCCATGATTGCCGCGGCAGCCACCATTGCCGTGGTCTATCCTCACATGAACAGTATTGGCGGAGATGGTTTCTGGCTGATCGTTCCTCCAACGGGTGATCCCTTAACCATTCGGGCTTGTGGAGGAGCTGCCCAACTCGCCACCCGTGAGGCTTATCAGTCCCAAGGAATGACCTCCATTCCGTTTCGTGGCCCGTGGGCGGCCAATACCGTCGCAGGGACCGTGGGTGGGTGGCAGGCTGCCCTAGAATTAAGTCGCTCATGGGGGGGGCACATACCCCTCGCCGCCTTATTAGCGGATGCCATCCATTATGCTTCCCAGGGTATCCCCGTCACCTCCGGACATTCCACCACGATTACCCAAAAATGGGCCGAATTGGTCAAGCAACCGGGATTTTCCAGCACGTTCCTCTCTCCGGAAGGGGACGCCCCCAAGGCCGGAGAATATTTTTACCAACCACGACTGGCGCGCACCTTGAGGTGTCTGGTGACAGAAGGACTGGAAAGTTTTTACCGTGGCTCCCTTGCCAGAACCATTGCTGCAGATCTACAGCAGATCGGCTCTCCACTCAGTCTCGATGATCTGTCCCGTTACCACGCGCAAATCGTCGAACCCCTGCATCTGTCCCATGCCAGCGGTACACTCTATAATATGTCCCTGCCTACCCAAGGCGTGGTCTCCCTGGCCATACTGGGCATTGCAGAACGTGCCGGACTGGCTGCCGTACTCCCCGATGGGGCGGCCCACCTCCATCTGCTCGTCGAATCCACCAAACAGGCTTTTCAACTGCGCGACCAATTTGTGACCGATCCCCGCCTGTGTCCAGTGGATCCCCAGACACTCCTCGACCCCCTTCGTCTTGATGCCATGGCCCGAGCCATCGATCCTTCCCAGGCTGCGCCCTGGGGAGCGGGCAAAGGACCCGGGGATACCGTATGGTTGGGTGCCGTGGATGGCAATGGCTTGGCTGTGTCTTTCATCCAAAGCATCTATCACGAATTTGGCAGTGGCTGCGTACTGGCAGAATCCGGTATCAACTGGCAGAACCGTGGTGCTTCCTTCAGCCTTGCTCCCCACTCACTGCTGGCACTGGAGCCGGGAAAAATGCCTTTCCACACGCTCAATCCCGCAGCAGCTCGGCTGAACGATGGTCGAGTCATGGTATATGGAACCATGGGTGGCGATGGTCAACCCCAAACCCAGGCAGCGGTTTTTTCCCGTCATGCCATCTTCGGCCAACCCCTGCAGCAAGCGGTAACGGCTCCCCGCTGGCTACTGGGTCGGACCTGGGGACAAACTTCTGACTCACTTAAGCTCGAATCCCGGTTCCCGGAGGCGGTATTTACGACTTTGCGCCAGTGGGGACATGAAGTCGAGGCCCTAGAGGGTTTTGACCAAAGCGTAGGTCATGCCGGGGCCATTGTCCGTTATCCCGATGGCATCCTGGAGGGAGCGACGGACCCCCGCTCCAACGGGGGAGTCGCTGCATTTTAACCCCGCAGTTGGGGGTTAAAAACCATAGGTCAATCGGCTCACTTGTCCCGCACCTCAACCATTCTCCACCGAGTTACTATATAGTACGCATTGAAACTAATTAAACATGGAGATGGGAATGGACAAAAAGCCGTTAGGAACTCAAGGACTCAAGGTCAGCGCTTTAGGGCTGGGTTGCATGGGAATGTCAGAGTTTTATGGCCAACGAAATGACGCTTCTTCCATCGATACCCTTCACCGGGCATTGGATCTGGGCGTGAATTTTCTTGATACTGCCGATATGTATGGACCCTTTACAAACGAAACGTTGGTGGGCAAGGCCATCAAGGGACGCCGTCAAGATGTGGTAATCGCTACGAAATTTGCCAATGTGCGCAATGACAAAGGTGAGTTCCTCGGGGTTCGTGGCGACCCCGCCTATGTAAAAAGCTGCTGCGAGGCCTCTCTGAAACGTCTGGGTGTGGATCACATCGATCTCTATTACCAACACCGGGTAGATCTTCAAGTTCCCATAGAAGATACCGTAGGGGCCATGGCAGATCTGGTCAGGGAAGGCAAAGTACGTTACTTGGGCCTTTCTGAAGCGGCGGCAGCGACGGTGCGCCGCGCCCATAAAGTACACCCCATCAGCGCACTGCAAACCGAATACTCCCTGTGGAGCCGTGATGTGGAAGAAGATATTCTCCCGACCACTCGGGACTTGGGCATCGGATTCGTGGCTTACAGCCCTCTGGGTCGCGGGTTCCTGACAGGTCAAATCAAACGTTTGGAAGATCTGGAGGAAAACGACTATCGGCGCCGCTCTCCGCGTTTCATGGGAGAAAATTTTCAGACCAATCTCCACTTGGTCCAGGCCATCCAGGACCTGGCACAACGCAAAGGATGCACTTCCGCGCAACTGGCCATCGCCTGGGTAATGGCACAAGGACATGACATTGTCCCCATCCCTGGCTCGAAAACCCTGCCACATTTAGAAGACAACCTGAAAGCCATGGAGGTGAGCCTCTCTCCAGAGGAACTGCAGCACATTGACCTGCTGATCCCCCGTGGAGCGGCTGTGGGCGACCGCTATGCGCCCCAAATGATGCATACTTTAAACCGCTGAACATGAATACGGACATGGATCTGCGGGTCGTCATGGATACCCGTGAGCTCCCTTGGATGGAATCCCCTGAACCTGGGGTCAAACGCAGAATGCTGGACCGGGTGGGGAATGAAGTCGCCCGTGCCACCTCCGTGGTATGCTACGAGCAGGGGGCTCAATTTCCCCAACATCGTCATCCCGGAGGAGAAGAAATCCTGGTTCTAGAGGGAACTTTCTCTGACGAAACCGGCGACTATGGACCCGGATATTACCTGCGCAACCCTCCTGACTCAGTCCATACCCCAACCTCTACCACAGGGTGCCTATTGTTTGTGAAACTCTGGCAATTTTCCTCACAGGACCGAGAAACCATTCGCATACAAACCCGCACAGCCCAGTGGTATCAAGGACTGGTGCCAGGACTTTCGGTGTTACCCCTGCACGAGCATGGGGGCGTAAGCACCGCTCTGGTTCGCTGGGCTCCGCATACCCAATTTCACCCCCATGTTCATCCTGGTGGCGAAGAAATCCTGGTGCTGGAAGGCGTGTTTCATGACGAATGGGGCAGCTATCCCCAAGGCACCTGGATACGCAGTCCAAGCTATAGCCGTCATCAACCCCACACCGAATCGGAGGGCGCACTCATCTATGTCAAAACCGGTCACATGGGTGCTGACATGGTCCCTTACGTTTCCATGACACTGCCCTAATCCCTGTTGTAGAGCATTGCATTGAGCTTCGTATTCGCTCATACTTGACCTTGGCCCCACTGACACACTGCAATCTGTGACAAAACCACTCAGTATGGATCATGGTGAAACCCCTCCTGCGAAATAACATCGATACTGACGCGGGAGGCTTCTTGACCTCTCTTCGCTCAGCCTTAGGGATGACCCTTACCACAGTACTTCTTGCAGGGTGCACTCTGGGACCGGATTTCATTTCTCCACCCCCCCCTGACACCCAGAACTATGGCTCTGGAGCTGCGCCAACACTACCCCAGATTCCAGGAGAACCCACCCAACATTTGGTACAAAATCAACCGATTGCCACAGAGTGGTGGAAGATTTTTGGTTCTCCCGCACTGGATCAACTGATCCATGAGGCCTTGGCGGGAAGCCCTACTCTGCAAGCGGCTCAAGGGACACTGTTACAGTCACAGCACGCGCTGGCTGAAGTCCGTGGTGACTACTTCCCCCAAGTCGACTTTGCCGCAGGAGCCCAACGGCAAAGGGGTCCAGCTTTCGCACTCGGTCTTCTCCCGCCGAACAATCCCCAGCCCCCGCTTTTCAACCTTTACTCCATCGGCCCTCTGGTGAGCTACTCTCCCGACGTGTTCGGTCTCACATCTCGCCTCGTCGAACAACAGGAAGCCCTCACAGAAGTTGCGGGATATCAATGGGCAGTTGCGCAACTCAGCTTGACCGGAAATGCCGTCACTGGGGCCTTTATTCTCGCATCGACCCGACGGCAGATCGACATTCTGCAAGAAATCATCCGTACCGATGAACACAGCCTGACCCTCATTCAAGACCAGTTCAGATTCGGTAAAATTCCCCTCCATCAACTACTCACCGCCCAAGTACAACTTGCCCATGATCGCACCCTACTCCCGACCTTGACGCAGCAATACTCGGCGATGGCAAATGCCATTGCCGTTCTTGCAGGCAAACTGCCAGGAACATGGACTGCTCCCGCATTTGATTTGACGGAATTTTCCTTGCCCACCGAATTACCGGTCAGCCTGCCGTCAGCATGGGTGCGACAGCGCCCCGACATTCGTGCAGCAGAAGCCCAATTGCATGCCAGTAGCGCAGCCATCGGAGTCGCCACGGCTCAGATGTATCCCTCTTTTCCCTTGACAGCATCCATCGATACCGCCGCCTTGTCCGCCACCTCCCTGTTCCAGCAATCGAGTCTGATTTGGAGCCTGGCAGGAGGTCTGACCATGCCCATTTTTCATGGTGGTGCCCTCACTGCCCATAAACAGGCTGCTGTGGATGCTTTTCAAGCCACCCTCGCTATCTATCGCCAGACCGTACTTCAAGCCTTCAGTCAGGTGACCAATACCTTGCAAGCACTGGAATACGATGGCCAACGTCTGGCAGCAGAACGACTGGCCCTGGATAGCGCCAACGAAGCATTAAGACTCCAGAAACTCAGCGTTACCGCCGGAAAATCCGATGCTTTGTCTCTGCTCGATAGCGAACGCAATGCTCATCAGGCCCGCCTCGACTACACTCAGGCTCAAACCCAACGCTATCTGGACAGTGCGGAACTTTTTATTGCCATGGGCGGTGGCTGGAATGATTTAAACCTCTGTGGCTATTGTTCCAAGCAGGCCGTTCTTCCAACACAGACTCACGCGAAAGAAACGGATCCCACGACCCAAGGAGAAAATCAGTGAAGGGTAAACGTCGGGCACTTGCCGCCATGATCAGCGCTATCGTCATCGTCTTTGGATTGTGGGAATGGAATATACACCGGCATTCCACACAGCAATCCAGTTCATTACGTCTTTATGGTGATGTCGATATCCGCGAAGCACAGCCAGCCTTCAATGCATCCGGTGCCATCACCGAAATCAAGGTGTGGGAAGGCTCGCACGTTACCAAAGGAGATTTACTCGCACGTTTGGACGATTCACGCTACCTTGCGACCTTGACCCAAGCAAAGAAACTGGCTGACAGCTTGAAAGCCAACCTCGCCAAACTCGTGGCAGGCTCCCGCCCTGAAGAAATTGCCCAAGCCAAAGCGACTATGGAAAGCTTGCGTGCCATCGCCGACAAAAATCAGCTTCTGTACCAACGAACTCAGGAACTGGTACCCCAAGGCGCCGCCTCCACGGAAGATCAGGATAATGCCTTGGCCCAACTCAATTCGTCACGAGCCAGTTTTGAAGCAGCTCAACAAAACTATATCCTTGCGGTCAAGGGCCCGCGTGCTGAAGATATCGCTGCCGCGCGTTCTGCCGTTGATGCCGCAGAAGCGGCCACAGCACTGGCGCAGAGACAGTTCGACGACACTCGACTGTATGCCCCTGCGGATGGAGTGGTGGAAGAACGGATTCTGGAACCAGGAGATATGGCTGCACCATCCACCCCCGTCTTGACCTTGGCGCTGACCGATCCGCTGTGGGTGCGCGCTTATATTCCAGAAAACCATCTTGGTCAAATTCATCTGGGCATGGAAGCCACCCTCAGCAGCGATAGCTATCCCGGCCACATTTATCAAGGCTGGATAGGCTACCTTTCACCGATGGCAGAATTTACGCCAAAATCTGTGGAATCACCGGAATTACGTACCGCCCTGGTTTATCAGGCGCGGGTTTATGTCTGCGATGCCCACGGGGAGTTACGCTTGGGCATGCCCGTCACGGTAGATATTGCACTCCAGCAGACGGCAACCCATCCCCCTTCAGGCTGCCTGCCCCATGCCAACGCCCCCTGATCTTGAATGGGCACTTCGCCTGGAGGAAGTCAGCCGCAGTTTTCGCATTGGCGAAAGGGTGGTAAAAGCCGTAGACCAAGTCACTGCCAGCGCCACGAGTGGCGCCATCACGGGTTTGATTGGCCCAGATGGAGCAGGAAAAACCACACTGATGCGACTCATTGCCGGACTCCTGCGCCCAGATTCTGGTCACATTACGCTCTTCGACATCGATGTCGGGAAAAACCCCATGGCAGCACAGGCTCGACTGGGGTATATGCCGCAACGCTTCGGCCTTTATGACGAACTCAGCGTGCAGGAAAATCTTGACCTTTACGCAGATCTTCAAGGGGTCCCCATCGCCCTACGGGCAGAGCGGTATGCTGAACTGTTACACATGACCGGACTGGGTCCATTTACCGCACGCATGGCGGGTCACTTATCCGGGGGCATGAAACAGAAACTGGGGCTTGCGTGCACCTTGGTGCACCCACCAGAGCTTCTTTTACTGGATGAACCCACGGTGGGTGTCGATCCAGTGTCACGCCGTGAGTTGTGGCACATCATCGAAGACCTGACGCACTCCACCCAAATGACCGTGTTATTCAGCACTTCCTATCTCGATGAAGCCGAACGTTGTGATAGCGTATGGCTGATCCACGAAGGGCAACTGCTGGGAAGCGGCCCCCCGGCATCTTTCACTGCAGAAATGACGGGACGCAGTTTCCTGGCCTCGTCCGCCCTCAGCCGTCGCCGTTTGCAAGGACGTTTGGCGCAAACTCCAGGAATGATCGATGCCCTGATTCAGGGCGATGGTGTGCGCGTAACCACCACCGTAGCCGTACCACCCAACGCCTCCATTGTGGCCCCGGATATCCCTGATCTTTCCTTCCTTCCCGTTCCCCCGCGCTTTGAAGACAGCTTTGTCGCCCGACTGCGCACCCGCGTCTCCGAACCCCAGTCGGCCAGCCCTGCCCTCTCCCCCACGGAGAAACCCATTCCCAGTTCCAAGACAGCAGATATCATTTCCGTGGAACACCTCACCCGTCGCTTCGGTGAATTTGTCGCGGTGAACGACGTCAGCTTCCGTATCGCCAAAGGAGAAATTTTTGGCCTGCTGGGGGCAAATGGCGCCGGGAAATCCACCACCTTCCGCATGCTCTGCGGTCTGTTGCCGGCATCGTCAGGATCCCTCCAGGTGGCCGGCTTCGATTTACGTACCGCCGCCGCCCAAGCACGCGAGCGGATCGGTTACATGGCTCAAAAGTTCTCGTTGTACGGTGATTTATCGGTCTATCAGAACTTGCGATTTTTTAGCAGTGCCTATCGACTCTCTGGGAAGACCCAAAAAACGCGCATCGATTGGGCGGTTGAAGAGTTTGGTTTGGCATCCATGCTGAAAGATACTGCCCGTGACCTCCCTTTGGGCTACAAACAACGTCTGGCCTTGGCCTGTGCGCTGATGCATGAACCCGACATTCTCTTTCTCGATGAACCAACCTCCGGAGTTGACCCCCTAGCACGACGCGATTTTTGGCATCGCATCAATCAGTTGGCAGAATCTGGCGTTACCATTCTGGTGACGACTCACTTCATGGAAGAAGCCGAATACTGCGACCGCTTGATAATCATGGCGCAAGGCAACGTACTCAGCACCGGAGAACCCGAAGCCATCAAAGCCGCCGCGCGTACCCCAGAAAACCCCGACCCGAGAATGGAGGATGCTTTCATTTCCATTGTCGAAGCCACCAGTACTCGGATACCCGCTCAATGAACAGTCTCTCTCTTCAACGCATCCGCGGACTGCTGCGCAAGGAATTCCTGCAAATCTGGCGCGACCCTTCTGCCTTGGCCATTGCCTTTGTGTTGCCCGCCGCATTACTGCTTCTCTTTGGCTATGGGGTATCCCTAGATGCACGCAAGGTGGATTTGGCTCTGGTGGTACAAACTCCCAGTCCCTTGGCGAGCAGTTTTACCAGTCAGTTCGCTGATTCCCCCTATTTTATTTCGCACCCTTATTCTTCCATTCAGGCGGCAGAACATGACATGACTGCTCGGACCGTCAAAGGAATCGTCTGGCTCCCCAGCGATTTCTCCCGCCGCGCCCGCTCCCGTGGCCAGGCCCCCATCGCTGTCATCGTAAACGGAGTAGACGCCAATAACGCCCGCCTCATCGAAGGGTATGTTCAACAGGTCTGGGGAACCTGGCTCACAGCCCAGATACGGCACTCACCCCCTCTCCTATCCGTGCAAACCCTGATTCGCTTCAACCCTTCCGTAAATAGTCGCAATTATTTGGTCCCAGGACTCATTGCTGTCATCATGACCCTGACGGGAGCGTTATTAACCGCCCTGGTGATTGCCCGTGAATGGGAACGCGGCACTATGGAGGCACTGATCGTCACCCGCGTGTATATCCACGAGATTCTCCTAGCCAAACTGGTCCCCTATTTTGTCCTGGGCATGGGCGGAATGGCTGCTTCCGTGGCCCTTGCCGTGGGTCTGTTTGAGGTTCCCTTGAGGGGATCCTTCTGGGTGCTTGCGACTGCTTCGGCACTCTTCATGCTTACGGCCTTGGGAATGGGCTTGTTGATTTCTTCCTTCGCGCGCAACCAATTTGTTGCGGGTCAAATCGCCATCATCGTGACCTTTTTGCCGGCTTTTATTCTTTCCGGTTTCGTGTTCGATATTCACAGCATGCCTGATATGGTCCAGTTCGTGACGCACATCGTGGCCGCACGCTATCTGGTTGCTATCCTGCAATCGGTATTCCTGGCGGGGGATGTCTGGTCGGTGATTCTCCCCAATGGGGCTGCCCTGCTGGTCATGGCCGTGATCTTTCTTGGGCTTGCGCGGGCAATGGCGCGCAAGCGTCTGGATTAACGAGAATGTGGCGTCAAGTGTTCGCCTTGATTGTCAAGGAACTCCTTGCTGTATTGCGTGACCAGAAAAGTCGCATGGTGTTGATTGGGCCGCCGCTGATCCAACTCATGATTTTTGGCTACGCCGCCACCTTCGATTTGAACCAAGTGCCCATGGCCATTTATAACAAGGATCATAGCGCGCCTTCCCGTGAACTGGTGGCACGGTTTGAGGGTGCCCCCACCTTTCATCGGGTCGCAACATTGACCCAATCACAATCCCTCGACGCACTGATAGATTCCCGGAAGGTGGCCATGGTTCTGGTCATCGATGAGCGTTTTACCCATGATTTATTGACTCACCAATCTGCCCGGGTTCAAGTCATCGTGGATGGAAGAAATTCCAATACTGCCATGTTGATCGCCGGATACTCCAATATTATCCTCAATGATTTTTCGCAGTCTTGGGGAAGCTCCCATGGCGCTGCCCCCATTCCTGCCGTGCTTGATTTGCGCGCTCGGTATAATCCTACCCTGAGTTCACAATGGTTTATTGTCCCCGGTATCGTGGCTTTACTCACCCAGGTCGTCACCCTACTGGTAGTGGGTCTCTCGGTGGCGCGAGAGCGGGAAACCGGTACCTTCGATCAGTTACTGGTCACCCCCATGCGTCCCATTGACATCCTCCTTGGCAAAGGTTTTCCAGGGCTGCTCATCGGGATACTGGAAGCATCCGTCATCATTGGTGCTGCGGTCGGGTGGTTTGATATCCCCCTGCGCGGCGGCTTCATAGCGCTATATTTGGGATTGTTCCTGTTTGTGATCGCCGTTACCGGCATCGGCCTCATGATCTCATCCCTGGTACTCACCCAACAGCAAGCATTGCTCGGCGTTTTCCTGTTCATGGTACCGTCGATTATTCTCTCAGGGTTTGCCACTCCCATCGAAAATATGCCCGATTGGTTGCAAACCCTGACAGCGATCAACCCCATGCGCTATATCCTGGTGATTGTGCGCAGTGTATTTCTGGAGGGGGCGACCCTTTCCACCCTTCAAGCACAATATTTCCCTATGGCATTGATTGCCCTATTTACCCTAACCGCAGCCGGGTGGTTGTTCCGCAAACGCACCAACTAACCGTTTAAGCCCTTTAAAAAGGGAGAGCTGCCTACGTTCACTTTGTGTCAAGGGCGCGGGTACACTACAATATGCCCTCCATTTTCCCTATATCGCCAAATATTATGTCTACCACTCCGGCTTGTCCCCTCTGCTCCATGGAAAACACCTATCAGGATGAAGGCCGCATGATTTGTGCGGATTGTGGCCACGATTGGTCCCCTGAAGAGTCGGGCTCTACTGAAGGCACCACGGAAATCCGTGATGCTCATGGCAATATTTTAACCGATGGAGATTCTGTGGTTCTGATCAAAGACTTGAAAGTCAAAGGATCATCCGTTACGTTAAAAATGGGCACCAAAATTAAAAGCATCCGACTGGTGGGGGGAGACCATGAAGTAGATTGCAAGATGGATGCTGGCAACTTCATGCTCAAGGCCTGTTTTTTGAAGAAATGTTGAGTCGTACGAATTCCGTACCCGCCCTCCGGAGGAGCCCATGATTCACCGTTTTCTGCTCCCATCCGCTCCCAGATGGGCAGTCGGGCTATAATCAGGGGATGATTGCCTCCTCTCCTTCTGTAAAACTGACGCGCCTGCTGCGCGAGGCTGTTCTGCTTTTTGTGGTTCTGTCGGCAGCTTATCTGGCGCTGGCACTGTTGACCTATCACCGGACTGACCCTGGCTGGTCCTTAGGGTCTGCAACCAACCGCCCCGAGTGGGAAAAGACGGATATCACAATTGCCAATTCCGGAGGACGGCTGGGTGCTTGGCTCGCAGATTTTTTACTCTATCTGTTCGGGTTTTCGGCCGCATGGTTTGTCATCATACTATTGTTAGTAGCCTATCGCGGCTACCGCGGATTGGTGGCAGAAAGACAACGTGAAGCCGGCGTTCCCGCTGCTACCCTCCCACGCTTCTGGCTGATGCTGATGATTGCTGGCTTTGGACTTCTCATAGTGTGCAGTGCCGGACTGGAAGCTATGCGCCTCGCCGGAATGCGTTTCGAACTCCCTCTACAACCCATGGGAATAGGCACTTGCAGTGGGGGGGGTGGCGTTCTGGGGTGCGAACTGGCCAACGGGATCGTTTCCAGTCTAGGGCTGAGCGGCGCCGTCATGTTCCTGCTTCTCGGTTGGGCTCTGGGATTTTCTCTGGTCACGGGAGTTTCCTGGATCCAGTTGGCGGAACGGCTTGGTGCCAGTTGTGAACGTCTGATTTCGCGAGGGCTGGCACAAAGCCGTGCCGTTGAAGACCGCCGCGTGGGACGACGGGCCGGAGAAGTGCGCCAAAACGCTGTAGAAGAAGCTCGAAAATCCCAGGAAGATCATGTCCCGCTCCAGGTACTCCCCTCTGTAACCCAGATCGAACCTTCCCAACAAGCCGTACGTGAAATGCAGGTTCCCTTGTTCCAGGATCTGCTCGATTCCACCCTACCTACCCTGTCCCTGCTAGACATGCCGGAACAGCCAAAAGAAACCATCACACAAGATCTCCTCGAATATACTTCACGCCAAATCGAACGCAAGCTGGCGGAGTTTAATGTGGCTGTCAAAGTGCTGGCCGCCTTACCAGGTCCAGTCATTACCCGCTTTGAAATCGAACCCGCAGTGGGTGTCAAAGGCAGCCAAATCGTCAATCTGGTGAAAGATCTGGCTCGTGCATTAACCGTGGGCAGTATTCGTGTGGTGGAATCCATACCAGGCAAACATTGCATGGGGCTGGAAATTCCCAACCCGCGACGGGATACCGTCAAACTTTCCGAAATTCTCGGTGCGGCGGTCTATGGCGATATGGCTTCCCCCTTGACCTTAGCTCTGGGCAAGGACATCGCTGGTCGCCCGGTAGTTGCAGATCTGGCCAAAATGCCCCATCTTCTGGTAGCAGGAACCACGGGTTCAGGAAAATCGGTAGCCATCAATGCCATGATTTTGAGCTTGTTGTACAAAGCCACCCCGCAGCAGGTCCGACTCATTCTGGTAGATCCAAAAATGCTCGAATTATCGGTCTATGACGGCATTCCCCACCTACTGGCCCCTGTCGTGGTGGATATGAAGGAAGCGGCCCATGCCCTGCAATGGTGCGTTGCCGAGATGGACCGCCGCTACAAGTTGATGTCCCTGCTGGGCGTCAGAAATTTGGCCGGGTGCAATCACAAAATCGAGGAAGCCGCCCAGTCTGGCGTGCCCCTCACCAACCCCGTAACCTTGACTCCTGATGCCCCTGAACCGTTGGAACCCCTTCCCTACATCGTCGTGGTCATCGATGAGCTGGCAGACTTGATGATGGTAGTGGGGAAAAAAGTGGAGGAACTGATCGCCCGGATTGCCCAAAAAGCCCGAGCTTCCGGCATTCATTTGATCGTGGCCACCCAACGCCCTTCGGTGGATGTGATCACCGGCTTGATCAAAGCCAATATTCCGACACGCATTTCGTTTCAGGTCTCCAGCCGAGTAGATTCCCGCACCATCCTTGACCAAATGGGCGCTGAAGCACTGCTCGGACAGGGGGATATGCTGTATCTTCCCACTGGGGCCGGCTACCCCCAGCGCCTGCATGGGGCCTTCGTGGCTGATGCAGAGGTACATCGCGTCGCAGAATTCCTGAAAAAACAGGGTGGACCACGTTACATAGAAGGTCTGCTCAATGGCTTGGAAGAAAACATGGATCCCGAAAACGTCCCGGGCTCTCCCCAAGGTGAACAAGATCCTCTCTACGATCAAGCGGTGACTTTGGTTTTGGAATCGCGTCGAGCCTCCATCTCGCAGGTACAACGTCATCTGCGCATTGGCTACAACCGAGCGGCACGCTTAATCGAAGATATGGAACGGGCTGGACTGGTTTCCAGTATGGCCACAAACGGCAGTCGTGATGTTTTGGTGGGAGGAAGGCAGGAATGACGCACAACAAATCGGCAATCATCTGGCAAGCCTTAGCATACGTCTTCATCGCTACCCTGCCCAGCGTGGCATGGAGTACCGGACTGGATCGTCTGCAAAGTTTTTTGCGCAACACCCCCATGGGACAAGCCCAATTTGAACAGCAGTCGCGCAAAGGCCAGGAAAGCTCTGGTGAGATCAGTCGCGGCTTATTTCAATTTTCCCGCCCAGGAAAATTCCGCTGGGAGTACCAATCCCCCTTCCCGCAGACTCTGGTCGCCGATGGTCAAACTTTGTGGATCTGGGATCCCGATCTGCAACAGGTGACGCGCAAAAAACTGAATCAGGGCCTGGGAAGCACCCCAGCTGCACTGCTGGCGGGAGACAACACTCTGGAAAAAGGCTTTGATCTCAAGGAAGGGGAAGAAAACTCCGGACTGGAGTGGGTCATTGCCACCCCAAAAAGTCAGGAATCAGGCTTTGAAGAAATCCGCATGGGATTCAATGCGCAAACCCTGGCTCGGATGGAATTGACGGACAACTTTGGTCACACCATCATTATTCGATTTTCGGGATTTGACCGTGCGCCCCATTTCAATGCAGAGACGTTCCATTTCGTACCACCAGCGGGAGCTGATGTGATCCAGTGAGCACAGCCCCATGGCGTGCCCGACAGGGATCGAACCTGTAACCCCCAGCTTAGAAGGCTGGTGCTCTATCCAATTGAGCTACGGGCACCCGTTCGAGCCGACTCGATGGTCGGGGTGGAGAGATTCGAACTCCCGACATCCTGGTCCCAAACCAGGCGCGCTACCAGACTACGCTACACCCCGAACTTCGAATTCTGCCATTTTTCCCTGGCTTCTGTCAACGCAAAAAGGACAAGCAGCGATAATCATAGCGCCACCCGCCCTTCCCCTAACGCCTAAACCCCTCTGCGGGTGATACAATTTCGGGTTACCGTTTTCTGGATGCCTCCCATGGAAAATACCCGTCATTCTCGCTTGTTGATTCTGGGCTCCGGTCCTGCTGGCTATACCGCCGCTCTGTATGCTGCTCGTGCAAACCTCAAACCCGTCCTAATTACGGGCATCGCCCAAGGCGGGCAACTGATGACCACCACGGAGGTGGACAACTGGCCGGCGGACGTTCATGGCGTACAAGGGCCGGACCTAATGCAGCGCTTTCAGTCCCATGCTGAACGCTTCCACACGGAAATTCTCTTTGACCACATTCACACAGCCCAACTTCAAACGCGTCCGTTTCGCCTCGAAGGCGACAGTGGCACGTATACCTGCGACGCGCTGATCATCGCCACGGGGGCTTCTGCCCTGTATCTGGGCTTGCCCTCGGAACAAACCTACGCGGGACGAGGAGTATCCGGTTGCGCCACTTGTGATGGATTTTTCTATCGAGGTGAGACAGTGGCCGTCATTGGCGGGGGCAATACGGCAGTAGAAGAAGCGCTGTATTTGAGCAACATCGCTGCCCATGTCACTCTGGTACACCGTCGTGACAAACTTCGTGCCGAACCCATTCTGGTGGACCGCCTGATGGAAAAAGTTGCCCAAGGCACAATGAGTATCGAATGGAATCATGTTCTTGATGAAGTTCTGGGGGATACTTCTGGCGTCACAGGAGCCCGCTTGCGCCACGCCACCACAGGGGCCACGACGTATCTCACGGTCAAAGGCGTCTTCATTGCCATCGGTCACAAACCCAACACTGATCTGTTTACCGGTCAACTGGAGATGGCGGGGGGTTACCTCATCACTCGCACAGGACGCACTGGTGGCGCCACTGAAACCAGCATCCCGGGGGTATTTGCTGCCGGCGATGTGCAGAATTCGGTCTATCGCCAAGCCATCACCAGCGCTGCCACTGGGTGCATGGCCGCCCTCGATGCCCAACGATTCCTTGAAGATCACCCGGCCTAATTCATGACCAAACCAGTCTGGGGTTTCTTGGCCGTGCTCCTCCTGTTGTGGAGTATGGGCTTGGCGACGCGCGCCATTACCCGCCCCGATGAAGGCCGATATGCAGAAATTGGCCGTGAAATGGCGGTTTCTGGAGACTGGGTCACACCCCATCTCAACGGTATTCCCTATTACGAGAAACCTCCTCTGCAATACTGGGGAACGGCCATCAGTATCGATCTTCTGGGACCGACACCCTTGGCGGCCCGACTCTGGACTGCACTGATGGGGTTTTTGGGGATACTGGCCTGCGGGTTCTTCGCCCGCCGCCTCTACGGCACCATGGCTGGATGGAATGCCCCCCTTATTTTGGCGGGATGCTTTTATTATATTGCGCTAGGGCATATCAACACCCTCGATATGGGCGTATCCGTTTGGTCCTTCATCGCGGTGGGATGTTTTTTGCTGGCGCAGGAAGATTCGCCGCGCTACTGGATGACCCTGGCATGGCTGGCGGCGGCAGCCGGTTTTCTGAGCAAGGGATTGATGGTACTAGCCCTGCCTGGAGGAACTCTGATCCTGTATACCCTGCTGACACGGGATTTTTCACCGTGGCGTCGATTATATATATTCCCCGGCCTTCCCTTGTTTCTGTTGCTCACCGCCCCGTGGTTCTGGTTGGCCGCACGCGTTCATCCCGAGTTTATCGCCTTCTTTTTTATCCACGAACAATTCCAGCGCTACACCACCACGATTCATCAAAGGGTTGAACCTTTCTGGTATTTCCTCCCGATTTTGTTGGCAGGGCTCTGGCCGTGGACCCTCAGCGCCCTGCGCGCCGTCATCGACGCTTTGCTGCGCAACCATGCGCGCACTTTTTCCCCGTCCCGATTCCTTGCCCTCTACGCGCTATTTATTGTTGCTTTCTTCAGTTTGTCCGGCTCCAAACTGCCCGATTACATCCTCCCGGCTTTTCCCGCCTTAGCACTTTTGGTGGGTCGCCACCTCAGCCAGCGCCCCGGCCCCTTTCCCCTCAGCCCGCCTCTGCTGTTGGTATCCGGGGGCGGTATTCTGGCCCTTGTTGCTCTGCTATTGGGTTTCCCGTCAGGACCTCAGGCACTGCACTTATCCCTCGATATGGATCCGGACATGGTGCCCGCCTACCAACATTTTGCACCTTGGATCGGAGGCGCTGCGATCATTGCCCTGATCACAGGAATCGGAGCACTGCGTCTACGTCGCTCCATTCCCCAAGGCAGCCTCATGACCACCGCGATGGGAACCCTCCTGGTCACCCAGTGCCTTCTGATTGGCAGCAACACCTTGGCCGATTTCCAATCGGGGGCTTCCCTGGCGCAAGGACTGTCCCCTCAATTTGCCGCAGCCAGTCACATTTATTCCGTAGACACTTACGATCAAACCTTGGATTTTTACCTTCAACGCACCGTGATTCCGGTGGCTTATACGGATGAAATGGCGTTTGGGATGTCCCTCGAACCCCACCATGCCATTCCTACCTTGAGCGCATTCCAAGGGGTGTGGAATGCTGATTTGGGAGCTGTAGCCATTCTTCCCCCAGGAATGAAAGAACGGCTGCAGGCGCTTGGTTTCCCCATGCACGTGCTCTATCAGGATGCACGTCGTGTTATAGTGGCTCGGTCATGAGTCTGGTCAGCTTTTCACTTATTCTTACTGGGGTGCTGCTGAATGCGGCGGCACAGCTATTACTCAAGGCTGGCACCAATCATTTGGGGCATTTTGAATTCTCGTGGGAGAATCTCTGGCCCATCGGCTTGAGAATTGCTACTGAACTCCCTATTCTGGCAGGCTTAGGATGCTATGCCATCAGTGTGGTGGTCTGGATACTGGCCCTATCGCGAGTCCCCGTATCCCAAGCCTATCCTCTGCTTTCCATTGGTTATGTGGTCAACGCCATCGCTGCTTGGGCGTTGCTAGGGGAAACCCTGACCAGCGCCCGTATCTCGGGTATTTTCGTGATCCTCGTGGGAGTTTATCTGATTGCACGCTAACACTTTGCCTTACCTTCCCTTTTCCCGCCCGACCATTGATGAAGACATGGTCCACGCCATCAGTGACACCATGCGGTCATTGTGGATCACCACCGGACCTCAAGTAACCGCCTTCGAGCAAGCACTCTCAGAGCGTCATGGAGGTCGACCGGTGCGGGTCTTCACCTCGGCCACTGCTGCGCTGGAAGTGGCTCTGCTCGCCATAGGAGTTGGCCCGGGAGATGAAGTCATCATTCCCGCCCAAACTTTTTTTGCCTGCGCCAATGTGGTCGCCCGCACGGGCGCCACTCCGGTTTTTGTGGATGTCGACCCCGTCACACGGAACATGGATTTGGTGGCCGCCGAAGCCGCCATTACCCCACGGACCCGCGTTCTGATGCCGACCCATTTTGCCGGCTGGCCCTTGGATCCCGATGCCCTCTACGATTTGGCCAACAAATACCAGCTGCGCGTCATCGAAGATGCTGCCCTAGCCATTGGCAGTCGGTGGCAAGGCAAGGCCATCGGCAGTTTTGGCGATATTGTCAGCTTCAGCTTTCATCCCAACAAAACCCTCACGACCATCGAAGGGGGCGCCCTGACTTTTGCCTCCGAAGAAGAAGCCGTGCGTGCGGAGCGCCTCCGTTTCCATGGCATTGTCCGCTTGCCCGATGGCACCCGTGATGTGGTGGTCGCTGGCGGCAAGTCCAACCTGCCCGATGTCAATGCCCGCCTGGGTTTGCTTCAACTGGCGCGACTGGATGAATTCATTGCCCAAAGGCACGTTCTGGTGGCACGCTACTTCGAACGACTCCACACCGATCCGCCCTGTCAATTGCCCTTTCGAGGAGATGAAGGACATAGCTGGAATTTCTTTGCCCCCCTGTTACCCCTAGACCAAGTGCGCTGGAGCAGAAAACAGATCATGGATGCGCTCCATGCTGAGGGAATCGGCACGGGAATTTCCTACGAAGCTCTGCATCTCACCACCCGTTATGCCGCCTTGGGGTACCAAGCTGGAGATTTCCCCCATGCAGAACGCATTGGTCGCGAAACCCTCACCCTCCCCCTCTATCCAACCATGACAGTGGACGATGTAGATCGGGTGTGTCATACCCTGCAACATGTATTGCGAGCAGCACAATGAGCCAGCGCCCACAAGTTTCTGTCGTCATTCCCGTATATAACGAGGAAGCTGGGATACACCTGCTCTTCGAGCGTCTCTACCCGGCCCTCGATGCCTTGACTGTGCCCTATGAAATCATTTTCATCAACGATGGCAGCCGTGATCGTTCAGCCGCTCTGCTGCGGGAACAATTTGAACGCCGCCCCGATGTCACCCGCGTCATCCTATTGAACGGCAATTTTGGTCAACATATGGCCATCATGGCTGGCTTCGAGCACTGTCGCGGAACTCGTGTGGTCACCCTGGATGCTGACCTGCAGAACCCTCCCGAAGACATCGTCCATCTGCTCGCAGCCATGGACCAAGGTCATGATTATGTGGGAACCATCCGGCGCACCCGCGAGGATAGCGCCTGGCGCCATTGGGCCTCACGCATGATGAACCGACTGCGGGAACGGGTGACACACATCCAGATGACCGATCAAGGCTGTATGTTACGCGCCTATGATGCCACCATCATTCGCGCCATCACCTCCTGCCGTGAAGTCAACACCTATATCCCCGCACTGGCCTATAGCTTTGCCTCTAACCCCACAGAAATTATCGTCGGTCACGAAGAGCGCGCAGCGGGAGAATCCAAATACTCACTGTATAGTCTGATACGCCTGAATTTTGACCTGATTACCGGTTTTTCCATCCTACCCCTGCAAGTCTTCTCCCTACTGGGTATGGTGCTATCGTTCCTATCCGCCCTGTTCGTCGTTTTTTTGGCATTGCGACGCCTGATCCTTGGGCCAGAAGCAGAAGGTGTCTTTACCCTGTTTGCCATTACCTTTTTCCTGATCGGAATCCTGCTTTTTGGCATCGGCTTGCTGGGTGAATATGTGGGACGGATCTACCAGCAAGTACGCGATCGCCCGCGCTTTCTGATTCAGGCGATCCTCGAAACTTCTGACTCCACCAGGGAAACTAATGATGCGTAAACCGAAAAAACCCGCGCGGGTGGTGGTCTTTGCCTATCATTCGGTGGGCGTGCGCTGTCTCGAAGTTTTGCATCGTCAGGGACTGGATATTGCACTGATTGTCACCCACGAAGATGATCCTCATGAAAATCGCTGGTTTGACAGCGTCAGTGACTGGGGCAGAAATCAGGGAATCCCTGTCATTACCCCAACGGACCCCAATACGACCGAAGTGATGTCAAAGATTCGCCATCTCAACGTCGATTTCTTCTTTTCTTTTTATTATCGGCAAATGCTTGGCGCTGATCTTCTGGCTTTGCCCAAACGGGGAGCCTATAACCTTCACGGTTCACTCTTGCCCCACTATCGGGGAAGAGTGCCGATTAATTGGGCCGTCATCCGTGGAGAGACAGAAACCGGAGCCACCCTCCATGCCATGACCCTCAAACCTGATCAGGGAGATATCATCGCCCAAGAACGGGTATCCATTGGACCCGATGATACGGCCCATGAGGTTTTTCTGCGCGTCATCGATGCTGGCGAAAAGGCCTTGGCTGGGGTACTCCCTGCCTTGCTCAAGGGAACTGCCCCCCATCGCCCACAGAACCTGGCCCAAGGAAATTATTGTGGCGGACGACGCCCCGAAGACGGACGCATACCCTGGCACTGTTCAGCGCAGGAAATTCACAATCTGGTGCGCGGTGTGGCCCCTCCCTACCCCGGCGCATTCACTGAGGTTCACGGACAGTCTCTCCGCATTTTGCGCACCTCCTTGCACCCACATCCCCAGGCTGTGGCCCAAACCATCGGTGGTGATGGTCAACCACTCTATCTGTTGGCGGTGGAATGGCAAGGTCAATTCCTCGATTCCACCACCTTTAAAACCCACTTCCCTCAGGGATGCCGACCAGATTCTGTATAGTTTCCGGCCTTAAGTTCGAATAAAGCACCTACGCCCCTGTTTATGAAACAACGCCGATCTCGTATAATGTGAAAATGACACAGTGGTCGCGGACTTTAGGGGATATCGATCACTGCCAAATTTTTATCCATCCTGCGGAAGAACCATGAAAAAAATCCTGATCCTTGGCGTCAACGGCTTTATTGGCCACCACCTCAGCCAGCGTATTCTCAATACCACCGATTGGTCGGTCTATGGCATGGATATGCACAGCGAACGGGTAAAGGATCTGATGGATCACCCGCGTTTTCATTTTTTTGAGGGTGATATCACTATCAACAAGGAGTGGATCGAGTACCACATCAAAAAATGTGATGTAGTGCTTCCATTGGTTGCCATTGCTACCCCGGCCACTTATGTACAGCAACCTTTGCGCGTGTTTGAACTGGACTTCGAAGCCAACTTGCCCATCGTGCGCAGTTGCGTCAAATATGGCAAGCGCATCCTTTTCCCCTCCACATCGGAAGTTTATGGCATGTGTCGCGATGGAGAATTCGACCCAGCACAATCCGAGTTGATTCTGGGCCCCATCGAGAAACAACGTTGGATATATTCTTGCAGCAAGCAGTTGATGGATCGTGTCATCTGGGGCTATGGGATGCAGGAAGGGCTGGACTTCACGCTATTCCGCCCGTTCAACTGGATTGGCTCGGGACTGGACAGCATTCATACTCCCAAAGAAGGCAGTTCCCGTGTTATCACCCAATTCTTCGGCCACATCGTGCGCGGGGAAAATATCAAACTGGTGGATGGCGGCACCCAGAAGCGGGCTTTCACTTACATCGATGATGGCGTTGCCGCACTGATGAAAATGATAGAAAACCCCCAAGGCATTGCCACTGGAAAAATTTACAATGTGGGCAACCCAGTCAACAACTACTCGGTCAAGGAACTGGCCCACATGATGCTTGATCTGGCTATGGAGTATCCCGAATACCGCTCCACCGCCCAACAGGTACAACTGGTGGAAACCACGGCCGACGCCTACTACGGCAAGGGTTATCAGGATGTCCAGAACCGTGTCCCAAAAATCACCAATACCTGCGAGGAGTTGGACTGGAAACCTCAAGTAAATATGAAAGATGCATTACGTCAGATCTTTGATGCTTATCGTGGTCAGGTGGCTGAAGCACGCGGTTTGGTGGACTAAGCTTTCATGGATGCGGTTTCTCCCTGGGTTGGGTTGGTCATGGGTAGTCAGTCAGACTGGTCTGTCATGGAGCACGCGGCCCAGATTTTGACCCGCTTCGATATTCCCTTCGAAGCACGCGTGGTATCGGCCCACCGCACTCCTGACCTGATGTTCAGCTATGCCACTGAGGCCCGCGCCCGCGGGCTCCAGTGCATCATCGCCGGAGCTGGGGGAGCCGCACATCTGCCAGGGATGCTGGCTGCAAAAACCACCCTTCCCGTGCTCGGTGTTCCGGTTCCAAGTACCACGTTTCACGGCCAGGATTCCCTGCTTTCCATCGTCCAAATGCCCAAAGGAATTCCTGTGGCCACTTTTGCCGTGGGAACTGCCGGCGCAGCCAATGCCGCCCTGTTTGCCGTCAGCCTGTTGACCCATCGCGCTCCTGCCCTGATTTCAGCTCTGGCGGAGTATCGTGCCGAATTGGCCGCTGCCGTCGGCGCCATGACACTGCCTGCCGCCTCATGAGTCGCCGCGACCGCACACTGGGTCTGCTGGGAGGTGGACAACTGGGACGAATGTTTACCACAGCGGCACGGACCATGGGCTTCGATGTTCTGGTTCTGGACCCAGATCCCAACGCTCCCGCTTCCCATTTTGCCACCCAGCATTTGTGCGCGGCCTACGATGACCCGCAAGCGCTGAATACCCTGGTTCAATCATGCCGCGCCATCACGACGGAATTTGAAAATGTCCCTGCCTCTACCTTGTCGGCACTGGCAACACAGGTCACCGTGCGTCCAGGCGCACGAGCGGTAGCCATTGTTCAGGATCGCATACAGGAAAAATCATTTTTGCGCGACCAAGGTTTTCCAGTAGGGCCCTTCCAGATCGCCAAAAATTCAGAAGATTTTGCTCAAGTCATCAAGGATATCAAATACCCCGCCATCATCAAAACCGCCCGTTTTGGTTACGATGGAAAAGGTCAGGTGCGCGTGGAATCGGCCGCTGAGGCGGACAATGCAGTGCGTCAGAGACCCGATCTACTCCCCTGTATTCTCGAAGAAGTCGTCCCTTTGCGCTTGGAAATTTCAGTCATTCTTGCGCGCACTGCCGCTGGCGATATTGCACCGTGGCCAGTGGCAGAAAATCGCCATCATCATGGAATATTGGATGTCACTATAGCCCCGGCAAGAATTCGCGAGGAACTGGACAATCGTGCCCGCAAGATGGCTGGAGAGATTGCCGACTGTCTCGAGTATGTAGGGGTCATGGCAGTAGAATTTTTCGTCACAGGGATCGATCAGCTTTTGGTCAACGAAATTGCACCGCGCCCCCACAATAGCGGTCACTATACCCTCGATGCCTGTATTACCAGTCAATTTGAGCAACAAGTCAGAGTGCTATGCGACTTACCCCTCGGGAGCACGGAACAACTGCGCCCAGCCGCTATGATCAATCTGCTCGGGGATCTCTGGCAAGAGGGAACACCACCCTGGCCTGTGGTATTTCATGAACCAGAGGCCAAACTCCATTTGTATGGCAAAGAGAGCCCACGTCCTGGACGCAAGATGGGACACATCACCGTCCTCGGTCCCAGCGCCAATGAAGCGCTGGAGCGGGCACTCCGTCTAAAAAACACCTTAGCGGCGGGGACTCCGTCGGCCAGTTGAGTCGGATAGAAAACTAGACCGCATCGTCGTTAAGCTCACCGGTACGAATACGCACGGCTTGGCTCACATCCACTACGAAAATTTTTCCGTCACCAATCTTACCCGTGCGGGCAGTTTTGACCACGGCATCCATCACTTTTTCCAGATGATCATCAGAGATCACGACTTCGATTTTTACCTTGGGTAAAAAATCCACGACGTACTCCGCACCACGATACAGTTCGGTATGCCCTTTTTGACGCCCAAATCCCTTGACCTCAGTCACTGTCAGTCCTGAAACCCCGACTTCCGATAGGGCTTCTCGCACTTCGTCCAGTTTGAAGGGTTTGATAATGGCTGTTACCAGTTTCATGGGTCTCTCCCGCCAAGTAAACTTAAGATTCGCCTAGTTTACCAGTCTTTATATGTGCAGTCTCATGGTATTCATGGATTTAAGCCATCCCATCAGACAGAAAAAACCGCCCACAGCGAACTGCGGGCGGTAAAAGACCACTTTAGGAGACTGCTACAACACTTTAGAGAAGCGCTGGTGATCCTGATGCCGCCACAGATACTTATCAAAGCTCATTGCCATGGCACGCACAAAAAACCACCCCAGCTTACTGACCTCCAGACCCGCCAAGGTGCGAATCAACAGGCCCTCGATCTCAAACTCCTGCAGACGCGCCAGTGCTTCTGCAAAATAGGAAGAAAATTCAATTCCGTACTGCCGTTCTACCGCGTCAAAATTAATCCTGCCCTGACACATCAGCGTCATGATCACATCACGCCGAATCAAATCATCGTCATCCAGTGTCAAACCACGTTCCACCGGCAACATTGCGCCATCCAGTGCCGCATAATATTCCTCCAACGTCTTGACCGACTGACTATAGGCTTGACCTGCCTGACTGATGGCAGATACCCCCAACCCAATCAGATCCGCCCCTGCGTTGGTATGGTACCCCTGAAAATTGCGTTGCAATCGCCCTTCCCGTTTGACCTGAGCCAACTGATCGTCAGGCAGAGCAAAGTGATCCATACCGATGTAGTCATAGCCATGGGCCATGAATGCATGAATGGCTTGATCAAGCATATGTACTTTGTCTGCAGCCTGCGGCAGATCTTCCGCATGGATGCGACGCTGCGGTTTGAAACGTGCCGGAAGATGGGCATAGGCATACAGGGCAATGCGATCCGGTTGAACTTCAAGCACCTGACGTAAGGTTTGATCAAACGATTCGGGAGACTGGTGTGGCAAACCATAAATCAAATCCAGATTGACCGAATCAAAGCCCAGCGTGCGTGCATCTTGCATCAAAGCCGCCACCTGTTCAAAGGGTTGAACCCGATGAACCGCCTGCTGTACTTTGGGGTCAAAGTCTTGTACCCCAAAACTCAAACGATTGAATCCCAAATCACGCAAATGGGTCAAACGTGAGGTGGTCACTGTCCGTGGGTCCACTTCAATGGAACATTCGCACCCGGATTCAAAGGGGAAATGGGCGCGCAACCCATTCATCAATTGAGTGAGTTCCTCATCATCGAGAAAGGTGGGCGACCCCCCTCCTAAATGAAGCTGTGACACCATACGTCTGGCAGGATCGGGCAAATACGAGACCATCAACCCCATTTCCTTATCCAGATAGCGTAAATACTCTGCCACCTTGCTGTGATCCTTGGTAATCACCTTGTTGCAGGCACAGTAATAACACACTGATTCGCAGAAGGGCAGATGGACATACAACGCCAGAGGCAGGCTCTCGGCAGCTGAGGAACGCTGGTTCAGCGCATCAATCAGATGTTTTCCCTGGGAATCCGGCAAAAAACGATCCGCAGTGGGGTAAGAGGTATAACGCGGACCAGGAATATCGAACCGCTTCATCAACACGGGCGTGATCTTTTCCTGAACGCTAAGAGAACGGGTATCCATTGGAGTATTTTCATTCATTCGGTCACCCTAGGTTTTGATTTGCATCAAATTCGCCATACAGAACCCTTATCAGTGAGAAAACGGCTCGAGTTTCCCCGAGCCGTTAACTTTTTCCCACCCATCCACCAGACAACGAAAGCGCCACCGCATAAAATACGCCGCGGTGGCGAAGGACCGCCGGCGGAGGGGGAGCCGGCTAGATCAAAAAGCTTAGAAGCGATACCCTACGCCCAGACCCAAGATGTAAGGATCGGGATGAAGTTGGAGAGTGCTTGACCCCACGACACCAGCAGGCCCGTTCAAGCCCACATTGATCCAGGTCTTTTTGATGTCGGCGTTGAGCAACCAATGGTTGTCGAGCTTATAATCGGCACCCAATTGCAGATCTTCCCCAAAGTTATTCTGTTGCAATGAGAGTCCATTGCTCAGAGTCGTGTTCATGGTGCGCATGTATACCACGCCTGCACCCACATAGGGTACGAAAGCGCCCATTCCATCGAAATGGTATTGCAGGTTCAGGATAGGAGGCAGTTCCTGAAACCCACCGAGGTAAGACGACGTCCCACCCTGATTCAAGTGAACCTGATGGCTCAGAGGATAGCTGGCGATCAGTTCGGCAGAAATGTTATGGGTAAAGAAATAGGAAACATCCACTTCCGGCTGGGTACGATTGGCCACCTTGACCGAATCCGGCGTTACAATACCACCGCCATCGTTGCTCTGTTGCGTCGTCACTTCCAGCATCCGCACGCGCACCAGCCAAGGACTTTCATCCGCTGCAGCAGTGGTAGATGCAAACAGACCGCCCATGGTGGTCAGGGCTACAGCAGCCAACAGGGTTTTTTTAAATGATACTTTCATTACTCCCCTCCTAAGTTTGTTTGAAATAACAGGAACGATTATTGTGACAATACCCTACCCCTGCGGGATCAATACTAATGCAATGGAGGAATTTCTAATATGACTTAAGTCAAGTTTAGCCAAAAGCAGTGTCATTGCTTCGTAATAAAGCCCGTATGTTGCAATAATACAACACTCAAAACAAGGAATTGACTCTGATAGGGGCTTTACCAGATGCGCGAAAAGCCCCGTCGTTCAGGGCGGGGATGAATAGCGCGGACGGCTATGCCGTCCCCTGGATGCTCAATGGGGTGTTTGTTGTTGC
>JAAGNR010000061.1 GCA_010435995.1 Ferrovum sp.
CAGGCCAAGAAGTCCTTGACTACGTTCGCCAACCCATCCAGGGACGCAAGCCTGTAGGATATGATCGCGAATTGCTGGAATCGTATCACCCTAACGAAATACGCTACCTTGCGCAGGATATCCGCAATCACCTGCATAACATTGGTCGTTCTCCTGATGGCGCGCGACCAGCTGGTACCTATGCACCCTGCCCCGCATCACTCCGCAGAATTACTCACCAGCTGAATTAGTCGGATTCACATTGGCAAACCATACGCCACCAATTCACCAAGGTCAGACTCATTCTCTGGCTTTTTTCATACTGCCGGAACGCCAATACTGGCGCGGCTCCCCGATTTCGGGATAGAGCAATCGCACCTGTTTCCACCCCTAATCTGGAAAGTTTTGCTCACTGATTGGCACATGAGGGGTTCTTGCGGAAGACTGAGATTGCACCCTTAAGACCAGCGATTTCTGAAACTCCTCTATCGGCACGGGTCTACCAAACAAGTAACCCTGGTGCGCGTAGCAGCCGTTGCGTTCGAGAAAATCTCGCTGTTGTTCCGTCTCCACGCCTTCAGCAATAACATGCAGCCCAAGGTTGTCGGCCATCCCGATAATAGTCCGGACAATCACGGCATCGTTCTGGTCGGTGGCGACATCGCGCACAAAACTCTGATCAATCTTGATCTGGTTCAGCGGCAGGAGCTTGAGATAAGACAATGAGGATTGCCCTGTGCCGAAATCATCCAGAGAGAAACAAATGCCAGCGGTGCGTAGCAATTGCATTTTTCTAATGCTGTCATCTATGTCATGCAACACCAGAGACTCGGTCAGCTCAAATTCGAGCCCAAGATTGTGTGGGTTAAGACCAGCTTCTTTCAATATATCAAGCACCTGCTCAACAAAGTCCAGCTCACGGAACTGCCGCGCGCTGACATTGACAGCAAGCTGTAAATAGCGCGTAAGCGGATCAGTTTGCCATGCCTTGAGTTGTGCACAAGCTGTTTTCAGCACCCATGCACCGATGGATACGATGAGGCCGGTTTCCTCGGCAAGCGGAATGAACTCCATGGGCGAAACCATCCCCCGTTTGGGATGTTGCCAGCGTAGCAATGCTTCAGCACCCACAACCCCTTGTCCATCAACCTGTATCTGATAGTAGAGTTCGAGTTGCCCGAGTGGAAGCGCCTGGCGCAGATCGTCCACCAGAGCGGCGCGCATCTCCAATTTCTCCTGCGTGGAAGTATCAAAAAAGCGCAGGGTATTACGACCGGCAGATTTGGCTTGGTACATAGCGGTATCGGCATACTTGAGCAGATCATACATACCGATCTCTTCACCGCAAAACAGGGTGATGCCGATGCTGGATGAACCATGATATTCAATCCCTTGGAGATTGAAAGGTTGACTGATAGCTATGAGAATCTTCTCCCCGACATCCCGCGCTACCGTTGCGGCATGCCGTTCATCCTCGCTCAAATCCTCGAGCATAACGATGAACTCGTCGCCGCCCAGGCGTGCGACTGTATCAATATCGCGCACGCAATTCTGTAGGCGTTTGGCGACCTCACGCAGCAGCATGTCACCCACATCATGCCCCCGGGTATCATTGAGTGTTTTGAAGTTGTCCAGATCAATGAACAGCAGCGCCCCCTCTTGTTGACTGCGAGCGCTGGATGCCATGGCCTGAAGTAAACGGTCTCGCAACAAGCTCCGGTTGGACAGGTTGGTAAGCGGGTCATGAAAAGCAAGTTGATGTATTTTATCGTCCGCCTGCTTGCGTACCGAGATGTCGGAAAATGCCCCGACATAATTGGTAATCTGTCCATCTGCATTGGTAACTGCGGTAATCGTTAGCCATTCTGGGTAATACTCGCCATTCTTGCGCCGGTTCCAGAGCTCTCCCTGCCAATATTTGTCGCGGAGGAGGGTTTCCCATAAACCGCGATAAAATGCCGCATCCTGTCGTTCGGATTTGAGCATTGCGGGTGTCTGACCTATCGCTTCGATGGCACTATAACCCGTCAAATTCGTGAAAGCGCGGTTGACCCGGAGGATGCGATTGTTCTGGTCGGTGATCATGATACCTTCCTGGGTTTCGAAGGCCGTAGCAGAAATACGCAGATCCTGTTCGATTCGCTTGCGCTCGGTTTCCCGATCAAAGTTATCCAGCGCAAAGGAGATGACTCCTGATATTTCATCCAGAAGTCCGATCATTTCAGCGTCGAATGCGCCTGGATAAGCGTGGCAAACAAAGAGTATGGCAAAAGGTTTGCCTGCACGCGGAATCGGGAAAACCCCGTTCGATCCGAAGCCGTAGCGCAGAGCCCACTCGCGCCTTGATTCCTCGATCCCGCTATTTTTTAAATCGTTGGTGACCATGCTACGATTTTCATGGAATGCAACTTTGATTCTCCCGTACTCTTCAGTCAGGCCCTCATTAGAGGAAATCACGAGGCTGTTCAGGTGTTCAGACTCTCCATAATTCACCACCGGTTCAATCAAGCCATTGACCTCATTCAACCGTCCGATCCAAGCCATCTTCATGCCACCAAAATCCACCGCCATTCTGCACACCAACGGAAACAGGGAAGACTCATCATCCATTCGAACGATAGCCTGATTGACCTCGCCGAGTGCTTTATAAAGTTTCGTCAAGCGCTCGTTGCGGGCTTCCAGTGCCTTGCGCGCTGTGATGTCACGCACCACCGCCTGAAGGAATGTTTCCCCGTTCAAATTCATCACATTGAGCAAAACATCTGCATAAAACGGCTGGTTGGTGTCGATTCGTTTGTGCATCCACTCGAAATGATTGCTTCCGTTCTGGATTGCATTGGCAATATGTTGATCGGCCAGCGTCCTGGAATCTATGCCGCAAGGTTGCACTGTTGGCGACAAGTCGGCAGGGTGTTTAGAGCAGAATTCTTCGTTCGATATGCAGCCGAACAAAGCCAGTGTCGCCCGATTGCAATCGAGGAACCTTTTATCGTTCAGTAACATGACCGCATCGCTGGTTGATTCATAAAGCGTGCGCAATTTCATCTCTGATGCTTTCAGTGCATCATCTACCTGTTTGCGCGCTGTGATGTCGCGTCCGATGACCGCCAACCCCTTGCGCCGACCATCCTTGTCGAACATCGGCACCTTGCGTGCCTCTACAATCGTGCATTGCCCCTCTTCCCCTACCATGCTTTCTTCGCCTACCAGCAACTGTCCAGCCTGCCAAGCCATTTCGTCGCTTGCCAGACAACCCTCGAGCGCCTGACGGAATACCGGACGTAAATCCGCCAACTCCATCTCGGTTTTGCCCTGCCAGGGAAGGGCATGCAACTGAAAGAGTTGCTTGGCCGGTTCGTTGATGACCTGCCAGCGGCCCTCTCCATCCTTTAGAAAAACCGCATCAGGGATGGCCTCGATCAGGGTTTGAAGCTGTTCGTTGGCGTGGAGGGCTTGCTCATGGGCGGCCTCCGCCTCACGGTTCCGATCGAAATTATCCAAAGCAAAGGAAATGTCGCGAGTCATCTCCTCCAGAACATCAATGATCTCCTGATCGAAGGCATTGGCTTCCTGGTGGTAAACACTCAGCACCGCAAAAGATCTTGCATTACGCCAGATGGGAAAGAACGCGCAAGATTTGAACCCAAAGCGATTGGCACGCCCCTGCCAGAGGGGCATCAAGGCATCAGAGTCGAAATGATTAACGATGACCGTTTGTTTTTTTCGGAAGGCAGTGCTGGCCGGACCCCGACTTTCTGGTGAATCCGCGTTCAAGGAAATGACGATCCCCTCAAGGTAATCCTGTCGATTACCATAGCAGATGACCGGCTGGAGCCGTTCGCCGGTTTCATTCGGCTGCCCAATCCAAGCCAGGGCCATGTCGCCAAAATCCACGGTCATCCGACAGACCAACGGAAACAGTGAAGATTCATTCTCCATCCGCACGATGGCCTGGTTGACTTCGCTGAGCGCGTGATAGATTTTAGACAGTCGTTCGATCCGGATTTTGCTCAACTTAAGGGCAGTGATATCCTCCCGGATCGCGACATATACATCAGGTTTGCCATTTTCCCCAATGAAAGGAACAATGGTCGTCTTGACCCAGTAAAGACTTCCATCCTTGGCCCGGTTGCACACCTCCCCATGCCAGACATCTCCATGGGTAATGGTCTGGTACATCTGACGAAAAAAGTCAGTGGGATGATGGCCTGAATTGATCACCCGATGGTCATGTCCCAACAGTTCTTCGCGCGAATACTGACTGATGGCACAGAACTGGTCGTTGACATAGACGATAGTGCCGTGCAAATCAGTCACCGCCACAATGGCGGACTGATTCAGAGCCCGGATAATCTGCTCAGCAAAGGGGTTGCCTACCCCGTCCGTTTGGTTTGTAACGGTAATCATCCCCACCACCCTAGAAATTCAAGGAATCCCACCAGCTGACTCGTATCCGCGTTTGTCGGGTATTTTGTCAAGGACATTGAAGACACGCGCCGTAGTCAGTCAGATGGGTTGTATGAAATGGGGGGGTTCCCCCCATTTATCTATAACATAAATCAGTAGTCAAGTCCAAAATTTGCCGCAAATTCACTTCTACCCTGTTCAATTATATAAACTCTCTCAGGCGTCGCTTTTCTTCATCCTTGGGGAGTACTCACTGTTTCATCTCCTGCCCCTCAAGATGACCCAATTTCCGTGAAATACCACGAAAGAGAACTATAGAGTTAATGGTGGTTGACTCGAACAATGAGAGAGGATGAAAACCTCTGGCTCACGCAAAAAATAATGGCCACGCTCTACGAGGTATCGGTGCCCGCCGTCAACCAGCACTTGAAGCGTATCTATGCCAACAACGAGTTGGCGCGCGAGCATGGGTATCGTTGATTCGCTTATTCGATTTTCCATCGGTATTGAAGATTACGGAGATCTGGTTGGCGATTTTGACCAAGCATTGAACATTATGGGCGCTTGAAACGGATTGTCCTATTACCTTACCGTTTGCGGATAAACGAAACTGGCGGTGTGAAATACAGCGCACCTGCTATCCGATTCCATCTTGATCGGATTAAACCAGCGCAGTTCGAAGCCATCTTCGGAAGGCACGAAGAACGCGGTTTCTGAAAGGTTGTTTTCTGCTGCAATCGCCTGGAGCAGTTCATCATTCAACCAATGTTCCAAGGGGCAAACGGCAGTGGGATTCCCCTCGAAAGATCAAGTAGCAAAGGCATCCACCTGAAAAATATTGATATTCGCGATTTCCTCACTATATCCCCATCTCGCTCAATCCGGGGTGATCATCAGGGCGACGCCCCAAAGGCCAGAAGAATTTTCTGTCATTGACTTGGATGGGCAGATCATTGATGCTGGCCAAGCGGAGCGCCATGAACCCTTGCTCATTGAATTCCCAGTTTTCGTTGCCATAGGAACGGAACCAATGACCCGAGTCATCATGCCACTCGTAAGCAAAACGCACGGCCA
>JAAGNR010000004.1 GCA_010435995.1 Ferrovum sp.
GGTCCAACTGCGCTTTGGTTTCCACTCCTTCGGCGATCACTTGCAGATCCAGACTGTGGGCCATGGCAATGATGGTACTCACAATCGCTTTATCATTATGGTCAGAGACAACGTCCCGAATGAAGGAGTAATCAATCTTGAGTTCGTCCAGGGGTAATTTTTTAAGATATTGAAGCGACGAGTAGCCCGTACCAAAGTCATCCAGGGAGAACAGAACCCCTTTTTCTTTTAAGGCCGTCATGGTGGTAATCACACCATCAACGTGTTCCAGCAACATGCTTTCGGTGATTTCCAGTTTCAGCAGATTCGGCCTGATGTCATAGCGCAGCAGAGCAGATTGCACCAATTCAGCAAAATCGGCTTGATGAAATTGCCGGGCACTCACATTTACCGCCAGCACAAGATCGCGCGTTTTGGCATCTTTTTGCCAGGCATGGATTTGCGCACAAGCGCTGTTTAACACCCATTTTCCGATGGACATGATCAGCTCTGATTCTTCTGCCAACAGAATGAATTGTGCTGGGTAAATCAGTCCGCGTTGGGGGTGAATCCAGCGAATCAAGGCCTCGGCACCCGTAGGGAGGTACGCGCGATCCACCTGAATTTGGAAATACAACTGGAGTTGCTCCAACTCCAGCGCCTTGAACAAATCGATTTCAAGCGCAGCGCGGGCATTCACAGAATCCTGCATGGACTGATCAAAGAAACATAGGCGATTTCGCCCCGTATTTTTGGCCTGATACATGGCAATATCGGCACGCTTCAACAGTTCCTCGTAGCTATGATCTTGGTTCTTGAACAGGATGGCCCCAATACTGGCCGTACTACGGCAGTCGTGACCTGCCAAGTCGTAAGATTGATTAAGGGCGCTCATGATCTTGTTGGCAATGGTCTCCGTTTGCAGCGCCGCATCAAAGGTATCTTCACTCAAGTTTTCCAGCATCACCACAATCTCATCGCCACCAAACCGCGACACCGTATCCCCTTCGCGCACACACGATTCTATCCGCCGCGCCACCTGTTCCAGCAACATATCCCCCGTATCATGGCCCAGAGTATCGTTGAGGGTTTTAAAATCATCCAGGTCAAGGAACAGCAGGGCCCCCTGTTTACTGCTTCGCCCACTGGAGACCAGGGCCTGTTTGAGCCGATCCTGCAGCAGGCGCCGATTGGCCAGATGAGTGAGCAGATCGTAGTAGGCGAGATGCTTGATTTCATCCGACGCCTTTTTGCTTAAAGTGATGTCTGTCAGGGTGCCGACATAATGGGTGGTCTTACCCATGTCACTCTTGACAGCAGTAATCGTCAGATGCCCCGGATAGGTATCGCCATTCTTCCTCTTATTCCAGACCTCCCCTGCCCAGAAACCATTGAGGGAAACCGTCTTCCATATCTGCTTATAAAAATTTTCATCCTGGCGACCGGATTGGAGCATCCACGAACTCTTGCCCACCAAATCCTCTGAGGGATACCCCGTGATGAGGGTGTAGGCCTGATTCACCCGCAGAATAATGCCCTCCGCATCGGTAATGACCATCCCTTCCTGGGACTCAAATGCTGTGGCCGCAATGCGCACCTGTTGATCCGCGGACTTCTGGTCGGTGATATCCCGAATGGTCCCTAAAAGTTTGACGGGGGCATTGTGGACGTCGAACTCGATCTTTCCATGACCATGCAACCAGCGTTCTGCGCCATCGTTCTGGCGGATAATACGGAATTCCTGATCCAGGGGTCTGCCCAGTCCCCAGACATCATTACTGAAATAGTCTTGCATCATCTTGCGGTCATCGGGATAAATCAGCACCTCCCACCCGGCGATGGTTCGGTCATAGGTCCCGTCGATGCCTAAGAGGTGATCCAGCATTGCCGAGCTTTTCCACAGTCCTGTACGCAGATTCAACACATAGCTCCCCAATCCGGCAATGGTGTGAGATCCGCGCAACAATGACTCACTTTCCTGGAGCGCTTCATAGGCCAACACATTTTCAGTGATATCCGTCAATGCAATCCGTATTCTGGATTCCATCCCCGTTCTTTCCAGGTGCAAACACTCCAGTCGGCTATGAATGAGGGACCCATTGCTTCTTTCAACTTTGACTTCAATGGTGTGGATGTCATCACTGAGCAATACGGAGATGAAATGGCGATGCCAATTTTCCCGATCCCGCGAGGCAATGAAAAGATCAAAGCGGCGCTTGATCAATTTTGCCCGTTCAACCCCCAACAGCTTAGCGCCCGTAAGATTGATTTCCTCGATTTTCCCCTCATGGTCGAGGGTCAGGTAGCCGATGGGAGCGAAGTCATACAGGTCGATGTACCGGTCGCGCGCTTCTTCCAACTGGCTTTGGGTATTGCGCAATTCTTCGTTCTGCATCTCCAGTTCAATCTGATGAACCTGGAGTTCGTGTACAAGCCTGGCCATATCCACGGCATCCTGTGGAGTGGAGCCCCCCCTGGACTGCAGGTCCTTCAAACGATCCTCAGCAGCGCTACGGAATTTGAAAGTTTTATCCTTGGGGCACATGATGTATTCAGCTTCCGCCAGAGAGTTGGCGGAGTTTCGCCTCCAACTGCTTCGCTTGACTGACGTCGTTAAAGGTCAAAACCACCCCATCGATCACATTATCCAGGGTACGATACGGCATAATTTTGACCTGAAACCAGCGCCCGTCGATGGTTTCAATCTCCTTATCCGAGTAGACGAGGGTCCGCAGCACTTCCTCCACATCCCTGAGCAGACTCGGATAAACGAGGTCCGTCACAATGTCCGACAAAAGCCGACCCACATCCCCCGGAATCAGTTTATAGAGCCGCGTTGCCTGACTGGTGAAACGACGCACATGCTGGGTATTGTCCAGAAATATGGTAGCGATGTCGGTGCTGTTGAGCAGATTCTTCATGTCATTGTTGGTCACCGACAACTCATCCACTTTGGATTGCAGTTCGATATTCACCGTCTGAAGTTCTTCGTTCAAAGACTGCATCTCTTCCTTAGAGGTGGTCAGTTCCTCGTTGGTGGACTGCAATTCCTCGTTGGTCGATTGCAATTCTTCATTGATGGACTTGAGTTCCTCCTGCGAGATTTGCATTTCCTCCTGCAGGGATTTCATTTCCAGTTGGGCTCGATTGAGCGCCGACTTCAATTCCCGAGCCCGCGGGTTACCCATGATGGTGGCACCACTACCATGGTCCGGTATGGCCTCAGACATTTCGACATCGGCGAAGACCAGCAACGCCATCCCCCCCAATTCGGCGGCTTCCTGAACGGGATGAACGGTCAGATTGACCCGCTGGACAGTGCTGTGGCCTATCACATCCACATGACGACAAACGATATCATGGTTACTGCGCAATGCCTTGGGCAGGGCAATGGCGATTTCCTGACGCAGTCCCTCGCGCGCCATCGCATGAATATTCCAGTTGACCTTGCCACTCGCCGGCTCCAGATACTTGCCCGTGCGCCCACTGACATAGATCAGGTCACCACTGGCGTTTACCAAAACGGCTGCGGGCGCAAATTTCTGTTGCACCAACTGATCAACCAGGATCTGCACATTGAGCGGGGCGGGTTCGGTGGTGGTATTCATGGCATGGATGAGATGAGTGGGCGGATAACGGGTGGGAAAAACCACATCGAGGGCGCGTATGGGTGCGCTGTTGCGCCGAAACAAGCGGGCTTTGGCATCCAGAGGAAGAAACAGTTCGTCGTGCCCTCCTACGGTCTCGGCACTGCCCAGCAGAAGTATACCGCCAGGTCTGAGACTGTAGTAAAACAGGGGCAACAGTTTTTTTTGCAACTCCGTATTGAGATAAATCAGCAAATTACGGCAGGTCAGAATGTCCAGACGGGTGAAAGGCGGATCCATGGCCACGTTTTGCGGCGCAAACACCACCATTTCGCGAATTTCCTTGCCGATGCGGTAGCCTTTGCCTTCTTCAATGAAGTAGCGCTTCAACCGTGCCTCTTCCACATCAGCCACAATATTGGCTGGGTAGATGCCCTGCCGTGCCTTTTCAATGGCATCCGAATCCAGGTCGGTGGCAAAAATCTGCAATGAAAATTTTCCCTGCCGTCGATGCTCCTCAAGGGCTTCGCGGAAGATGATGGCCAGGGTATAGGCCTCTTCTCCTGTGGAGCACCCCGCCACCCAGGCGCGCAGCACCCCCCCCTCTGGGCTACCCGCAAACAATTCGGGCAACACTTCTGCTTTCAGAGTGGCCCAGGTGGCTGGATCACGAAAGAAACTGGTGACGCCAATCAACAACTCCTTGAACAGCAGATCGATTTCCTGGACGTTTTCGCGCAGATACCTCACATAATCGACCATGCGCCCCAGTTGATGAATGGCCATACGACGTTCAATGCGGCGGTATACCGTACTTTTTTTATAAGAGGAGAAATCATGTCCGGTTCTGGTGCGCAGCAATATGCAAATATTGTCGAAACCACTCCTTTGCGTTTCTGTCTCTCCATTGATATTTTCTGGGGAAGGTACGCCCACATGATGAAGACATTCGGCGATACGCTTGGGCAATTGATCTGCCGTGGCCACGACATCCACCATCCCCGTATCGATGGCACTTTGCGGCATACTGTCGAACTTGGAAGAGGACGGATCCTGAACCAGCACAAGCCCGCCGTTTTCCTTGATGGCGCGCACCCCCAGGGAACCATCGGAGCCCATTCCCGACAGAATGACGCCAACGGCATAATTCTGAATATCGTCCGCCAGGGTACGGAAAAAGAAATCAATGGGGAGGCGCAGCCCCCGTGGAGCCACGGGATCCAGCAGATGGAGAACGCCGTGGAGAATGGAAAGATCCTTGTTGGGGGGGATGACATAGACATGATCCGGTAACACGCTGAGGTGGTTTCTGGCCTGCATTACAGGCAAAGGAGTTCCCCGCTGCAACAGTTCGGGCATGATCCCCCGATAGGTGGGATCGAGATGCTGAATAATGATGTATGCCATGCCACTCAAGGCAGGAACCTGTCCAAAGAACTGCTCCAGCGCCTCAAATCCTCCCGCCGACGCACCAATGGCGACCACCGGAAAATGGGCGGCAGCGACCCGCGCTTTTGGCCGGCGGGGGGTTTCAGCCATTCCTGGGAGACTGGAATTCCGAGCTTCTCGTTGTATCCCTGAAGCAGGTATCAGCTTCGTCGATTGCGGCTTCTTGACCACGTTGTTCCCCTGAACAATCGGGCTGGCTACGTTCGAACAGAACCCGTTTTTATGTGCTGCTATAGCCCCCACTGTGTCTGTCAACCGACTATACCACCAGAAATGCCATAAACCTAATGTAATGTGCCGTGACGCCATTTTCCATGAGATCTTGTAAATCATGGAGTTTGGCGACCACAACAGAAACAGTTTGGTACAAACTACTGCGACAATGGGCCTACAATGGGGCATTGTCCAACGGGCAAACGGTTTTGGCCAAACGCACCACAACCCCGGATGCTGATGTGGCTTCCGGCGGTGGAATATATCTGAACATCACCGTTCAGTCACCGATTCTTACTCTTGGGAGCTTCTCAATGACTGCAGAAACACTACTTGACCAGTTGAAGTCCATGACGGCGATTGTGGCCGATACCGGCGATATCGAAGCCATTCGGCACCACCAACCTGAGGATGCTACGACCAATCCCTCTCTTTTGCTAAAAGCGGTGGCCTTGCCGGAATACGCTCCATTGATCGCTGATGCTCTGTCCTGGGGCAAAGCCCAGAGCACGCAGGCCGCGCAACAAATTCTCGACGTCACCGACAAACTCGCGGTGGATGTCGGACTGGAAGTCCTGAAGATCGTACCGGGGCGCGTTTCCACGGAAGTGGATGCGCGCCTGTCGTTTGATACCCAGGCAACATTGGCTCGGGCCAGAAAATTGATCCGTCTGTACAACGCTGCAGGCATCGGCAATGAGCGGGTGCTGATCAAGATCGCAGCCACCTGGGAAGGCATCAAGGCCGGGGAAATTCTCGAACACGAGGGAATCCATTGCAATCTGACCCTGATGTTCGGTTTTGCCCAGGCCCGTGCCGCCGCCGAAGCCGGCGTGACCCTGATCTCACCCTTTGTGGGACGCATCATGGATTGGTACAAAGCCAAAGGGGTGGTTTTTACCCCAGAAGAGGATCCGGGCGTTTTGTCGGTTCAGAAGATCTACCAGTATTTCAAGGAACACGGATACCCCACCACAGTCATGGGAGCCTCTTTCAGAAACAGCGGAGAAATTCTGTCCCTGGCTGGGTGCGACCGCCTCACCATTGGCCCAAATTTCCTGGAAGAACTGCAGAATACCCAAGGGGTGCTGACGCGCCGTCTGCAACCGACCACCGACGTCAAACCCCGTCCGCCCTCCCTGACGGAAGCCCAGTTCCGCTGGGAAATGAATGAAGATCCCATGGCCACAGACAAACTGGCCGAAGGCATTCGTGGATTTACGGTGGATCAAATCAAGCTGGAAAAAATATTGGCCGCACAACTCTAGCCCAATATCCGACGGGGTCCCTGGGGCTTGGCCAGAGACCCACAGGAATCTCAACAAAAGGGGATGGCGACCCACAAGCTGTGCCCCTTCCCCGCCCTGTGCGGTGGTCGCCAAAGTGTCACACAATGACACACTTCAAACCCTAAGCTCTCATTATCATCAGGGCTCTCAATCCCAATTCCGGAGGACGCCCTATGACTTCCACTGCACCCTTCCCCTACGTTCCGCCCAAATCTGACAAGACTTCCCTAGAACATAATATTGCCAATCACCTGATCTTTACCTTGGGCAAAGATGTGGCCCACGCCTCCACCCATGACTGGTTCATGGCAGTGGCCTATACCGTGCGCGATCACATGATGGAAAACTGGCTGAAAACCCAGCACCACTTTTACCAGAATGACGACAAGCGGATTTATTACCTGTCCATGGAATTTCTGATTGGCCGTATGTTATTCAACAGCCTCTATAACCTGGACTTGCTGCAACCCTGTCAGGAAGCCTTAAAGAAACTGGGAGTGGATTTTGAAACCCTGCGCAATGTCGAGGAAGACGCCGGACTGGGCAATGGCGGGTTGGGACGTCTCGCCGCCTGCTTCATGGATTCCCTCGCCAGTTTGGGGTTCACCGGTTCCGGCTATGGCATTCGTTATGAATACGGCATGTTTCATCAGGACATCGAAAATGGCGAACAGATCGAACGCCCCGACAGCTGGCTGAGACACGGCAATCCTTGGGAATTCCCCCGTCCGGAAACCACTTTCACCATCCACTTCGGTGGCCGGGTGGTACACCACAAGGAAGAGGACGAGACCTATCACACCCACTGGATCGAGACGGAAGAAGTCCTCGCCATGGCCTATGACACCCCCGTTCCCGGCTACCAGAATGGCACCACCAACAGTTTACGTCTGTGGTCTGCCAAGGGCACCAGCGAATTCGATTTGCGCTATTTCAACGAAGGGGATTACCTCGACGCTGTCACCAACAAGAACGAATCAGAAAACCTGTCCAAAGTTCTGTACCCGGATGATTCCACCAACGCCGGAAAAATATTGCGCCTCAAGCAACAATATTTCTTTGTCAGTGCTTCCCTGCAAGATATCCTGCAGCGCCATCTCAAGCATTACCCCACCCTCGACAATCTGGCCGACAAGGTGGCCATCCAGCTCAATGACACCCATCCGAGCCTGTGCATCCCCGAGTTGATGCGTTTGTTGCTCGATGTCCACCACTGGGACTGGGATCGCGCCTGGTCACTGACGGAACGGGTATTTTCCTACACCAACCATACCATCATGCCGGAAGCTTTGGAAACCTGGCAGGTGACCATGATGGAAGCGGTTCTGCCGCGCCATTTGCAGTTGATTTATGAAATCAATCACCGTTTTCTGAATGCGGTACAACATCAACATCCGGGACGGACAGATATCCTGCAACGGGTCTCCCTCATTGACGAGCACAATGGCAAGCGGGTGCGCATGGCCAATCTCTCCATTGTCGGCAGCCATAAGGTCAATGGGGTTGCCCAACTGCATACCACTTTGCTGAAATCCACCACCTTTCCTGAATTTGATCAGGTGTTCCCGCAAAAATTGATCAATGTCACCAATGGCATCACGCCCCGGCGCTGGCTTTTTGAAGCCAACCCGAGATTAACGACATTGATCACGGAAGTTTTGGGCAAAAACTGGAAGTCCAATTTGTCCCGTCTTGAAGAGCTGGTCCTGAAAGTGGATGACGAGGCTTTTCGTGCCGACTTCCACGGGGTGAAACAAGCCAACAAAGTAGCCCTGGCCAATTATCTGCAACGCCATCAGGGGATCATCATCGATCCCCATACCCTGTTCGATGTCCAGGTAAAACGGGTGCACGAATATAAGCGCCAATTACTCAACCTTCTGGGGGTCATCACCCGCTATAACCGCTTGCGCAGTGGAGAGTCCGGCCCGCAGGTCCCACGCACGGTGATTTTCAGCGGCAAAGCGGCACCGGGCTACGCCACGGCCAAATCCATCATCTCCCTGATCCATGCGGTAGCCGAAGTAATCAATAGCGACCCCGCCGTACGGGATCTGCTCAAAGTGGTGTTCATTCCCAATTACAATGTCACCATCGCGTTACGCCTCATCCCCGCCGCCGACCTGTCGGAGCAAATTTCCACGGCAGGGACGGAAGCCTCCGGCACGGGCAATATGAAACTGGCCCTCAACGGCGCCCTCACCGTGGGTACCATGGATGGGGCCAATATAGAAATTGGTGAGGCCGTGGGCTGGGACAACCTCTTTGTCTTCGGCCATACGGCAGAGCAGCTCGTCCAGTTGCACCAGGAAGGCTACCATCCCATGGATTATGTCCACGCCAACGGCGAACTACGCCAGGCTCTGGACATGATTGCTCAAGGTTACTTTTCTCCCGAGCAACCCGCCAAGTTTGCCCCGCTGGTACATGACCTCACGGCAGGAGGCGACCGCTTTTTCCTGATGGCAGATTATGAAGCATATATCGCCTGTCAGGAGCGCGTGGACAACGTCTATCAAGATACCGAACAATGGACCCGTAAAGCCATTCGCAATGTGGCACACATGGGGACCTTTTCCAGCGATCGGGCGATTCTCGAATACGCCCACAACATCTGGAACCTGAAACCTCCCCGTCACTAAACTCTGCGGTGTAAGCCCCTCATTCTTCCCCGGCCTCATGAAAGCATTTCGCAGTAGGCTCGGGGAGGTGAGCGATAATATCGGCCATGAGCTCTCCCGAGTAGCCGGAACCATAAATCTGACTGCCGCCATAACTGCGTTGAATCTGCTTGCGCAATGCCTGAGCCAGAGCCTTGGCATCCCACGAGCAGTCATATACGTTATCGCCGCGTTCCCGTCCCCGCTGCCGATCCCCCAGGTTCACCACGGGCGTCCCCAAAAAGGCACATTCCCGAATCCCCACACTGGAATTCCCCACCAAACAGCGTGACTGCGCCAGCAGGCGTAAAAACAGTTTGCCCTCGAGATTATTCACGCGGCAGCACACCCCCGCCTTGCCTTCCTCCAGAAAATCTTCCACGGCCCGGGTGACCGCCGCCGATCCCGCATCGCTGTTGGGATTGAAGATGAAATAGGGCAAGCCGGTGCGGCGCACGCTCTCCAACGTCAGACGCATATGCTGATAGCTGGACTGATGTTCCGTGGTATCGGCATGCTGCAAGACCACGATGAAATCCTCCTGCAGGTTAATGGAATGGCCCTGAGCCCCTGAGCGTATGGCTTCTTCGACGTGTGCCAGGGGCAATTCCCGCGCTGCACGGGCCAGATCCACCGACGGGCAGCCGGTGACAAAAATGCGATCCGGATGTTCTCCCATACGCATCAGGCGGTTGGCGGCCTGCTGATTGGCCACCAGGTGAATATCGGACAGTTTGGTCACTGCATGGCGCACCCGTTCGTCGATATTGCCCGTGATTTCACCGCCCTGCACATGAATCAAAGGAATTCCCATATACGCTGCAGCCACAGCCGTGCCGAGGGTTTCATAGCGATCGGCAATGGTCACGACCCAATCGGGCCGGTACTGCTCCAGATAGGTCGTGGTCTGTTCCACGGTACGCGCTGTCGTATAAGCCATGTGCCGAGGTTCATTGCCGGGCACCAGAGTGACGCATTCATCCGCCACGGTAAATCCATCCTGGCGAATCAAATCAGCCACCCGTCCATGGACATCCGATAATGCGGCCCCAGAGCAGAGACACTGGAGACTCACGTTGGGCTGCTGCGCCAATGCCTGCAGCGTGGTGCGAATGCGGGAATAACTGGGACGGGCGGTGATCGCCACCAACACTTTACGCTTAGTCAACATCGTTCACCCCGATAACATGGTGGATCAGCACAGAACGGTTTAAACGCCGTCCCAGCAAGGGTTCCAGAGCATCGTGGGAGAGTCCCCCGGCGGGCTTCTTATAGGCCACATCCTCCTGACGCAGGATCGTCCCCTGTTCCAAGGCACGCGTGGTCACCCAACTGCGCCCAAAAATGGCCGGGTCGAAACCCAAGGTTTGCAACTGATGGGCTTTATCCACGGGTGCCTGACGCATACGCCAGGCAAAATTCACACCTGCCACCAAGGCCTTGAGCCCCTCCGGAGTCAGGGACGATGTCACATCCGGACCAAAACTGCGGGGATGGAGGGTCAAATGCACTTCGATGAGGGAGGCCCCCAGGTACGTTGCCACGATGCCTGGCACAGGAGACGCCGAATGGTCCGACAAGCCCACGGGGAGCTGCGGCTCTGCCTGCAGAAAATCAGACAGGAGATTCAAGCCCACCTGCTCTGGAGAGGTGGGATACTGGGACGTACAGTGAAACACCGCCACTTTGCTGCCGGCCTCGGTCAACTGGTGGGCCAGGGTCAGTATTTCCCCTGGCGTCGACAATCCGCTGGAGAGCAGCAAGGGTTTACCCGTACCCTGCACCCGCCGGACAATCTGGGGATTGCGCACCTCACCGGAAGCCAGTTTCCACGCCACCATGCCCAGAGATTCCAGCCAGTCACACGCCTTGAGGGAAAGGGACTGCTGAGAAATACCAAGCCCAAGCGTTCCGCGTGGGCCTTGAGCAGTGCCCACTGCTCCAAGGTGAAGGCGAGGCGCTGCCAATAATCATAGCGGGAGGCATCCTGCGGACTAAAGGGAATGCGCCACGGCTCGCGCGGAGTGCTTTCTTCCTCCGCCAGATGGGTTTGAAACTTGATGGCGTGAACGCCGCACTCGGCCGCCACCTCGATAAAGGACAAAGCCATGCCGAGACTCCCTTCATGGGACTGAGCGACTTCGGCAATGATAAAGGGGGGATGTTCCGGACTGATGAAATAATCGGAAATTTTCAAGTGATCGTCCAAACTGTGAAAGATGACCAGTCAATTATAGCCGTTCCATCCTCACAGTTTCATGACAATCTATGTAACACTTTGCGCGATTCATTGATCGGTTGCGCGGCAAACCTCGCCCTTCAGGGGGGGAGGATGTGAACCCTGAGCGGGTACACTACGAATGCTGACTGTCTCAGCACTCCTTGACGCAGGAGAAAACAACGCCCAGAATAATATTTCATGATAATTTCAGATAAATTTAATGCTCATGGAAAATCGTACTGCGCGTCTTTCACTGCTGATTGATCCCGTAAAGAAACAGATCTTCGAAGAAATCTGTCGGCTCCATGACATGACCCCATCACAGGTGGTCCGTCAGATGATCCGGGAATTCATCCATACCCAAGGGACAGCGGAGCAAATTGGCCGCATGCCGCGCAACAGCATGAGCAGCGAGTGAGGGAGCGGTGATCCCCTCCCTGTTGCCCCTCGATGTCGTCCTTCTGGTACTGCTGGGCTGGGGCACTGTGGCCATTCTCAGTCTGGCGCTGCCGGCACGTCTGGCCCTGACTCTGGTATTTCCCGCAGCCATGGCGGGATCGGCTCTCCTGACGGGGGCAGGGCTGTGGGGTTTATATGGTGATGCCCATGCCACCCTGATTCTGCCCATCGGTTTGCCCGGCATGCCTTTCCATTTGCGCATGGATGCCCTGGCGTCCTTCTTCGTCACGCTCCTGGGCGCCGCCGGAATGGGCATCCACACTTACGCTTGGGGGTATTTCCGAACCCTGGCCGCAGAGGATCGCGATGGCTTTGTCCGGCTCTGTTTTTTCTACCTGATCTTTCTGGCCAGCATGGTGGCCGTGGTGGTGGCCGATGACGCCTATATTTTCATGGTGTCGTGGGAAAGCATGGCCCTCTCCTCATATTTTCTGGTGACCACCGATCATGAAATCGTGGCGATTCGTCGTGCCGGCTTTCTCTACCTGTTGATGGCCCACCTAGGGGCCATCGCCTTGCTGTTATGTTTCGGTCTGATGCAGCAAGGCGTAGGCGGCGACTATTCCTTTGCCAGTTTTCGCCAAACCAGACTCGAAGGAATCAAAGCCAGCGAGATATTTCTTCTGGCGCTCCTGGGATTTGGTGCCAAAGCGGGACTGCTTCCCCTCCACGCCTGGTTGCCGGAAGCCCATCCTGCCGCCCCGTCTCCCGTTTCCGCCCTGATGAGCGGGTTGATGCTCAAGATGGCCTTGTATGGGATGTTGCGGGTTCTATTCGATTTGCTCTCCACCACCGCCCTGTGGTGGGGAGTGATGATGGTCGTACTGGGGTTGATGACTGCCCTTTTCGGTGTGCTGTTTGCCGCCGTACAGTACGACATCAAGCGTCTGCTGGCCTATTCCTCCGTGGAGAACATGGGGTTGATCCTCAGCGGGGTAGGACTGACGCTGCTCTTCCATGGGGCCGGCAAGGAGTCGGTGGCAGCCCTGGCCCTGGCGGCGACGCTGTATCACGCCCTGAATCACGCATTTTTCAAGGGACTGCTGTTTTTGGGGGCAGGTTCCGTCCTGCATGCCACCACCGAACGCAACATGGCCAAACTGGGCGGCTTGATTCGCGCCATGCCTTGGGTGGCGGGATTTTCCCTGGTGGGGATACTGTCGTTGGCGGGACTTCCGCCCTTCAATGGTTTTGTCTCCGAATGGCTCTTGCTCCAGGCCTATTTACTCCGTCCCGAGTTGCCCCAACCCTATCTCAACATGACTTTGCCCTTGGGCGCAGCGGTGATGGCCCTGGTGGGTGCCCTGGCGGCCTATGCCATGGTGAAATTTTATGGCATCGTATTTTTGGGTCAGGCCCGAGGGATGGATTTGACGGAAGTTCATGATGCCGCACCCAAAGAACGCTGGGGGCTCGGCTGGATGGCCGCAGGGTGCATTCTGCTGGGGCTGTTTCCCGTCACGGTAATTCGCCTGATGGATGCCGTGACGCAAGGATTATTGGGCAAAACCGTGGGACATACGGCCGCCCAGAATGGCTGGATGTGGCTCACTCCCGTGGCTCCCGAACGCGCCAGTTATAGCCCCCTGATCCTGCTGGGCGGGGTGCTCGCCATGATTCTCCTGATGGTGGTGGTATTGCGTTCGTGGGGGGTTCATGGACGCTCGCGCCGCAGCGCCCCGTGGGATTGCGGCTATCCCTGGCAAACTCCGCGCATGCAGGACAGCGCCGATGGTTTTGGTCAGCCCATCAAACAAATTTTTGAAGCTTTCTTCGGCTTGACCCGGGAAATTCCCAGCCCCCAAGATGCGCACCCCCACTATCATAGCGAAGTGACGGATCCCCTGTGGAAATGGTGCTATGTGCCCCTGAACCAGGGCGTGGAATGGCTTTCCCGTGGCATCGGACGGCTGCAGCAGGGACGCATTTCCACCTACCTCCTCTTCAGTTTTGCCACGCTCCTGATCCTTCTGGCTCTGGTCAGTGGCGGAGCCATGAAATGAAAGCCTCGGCCTTGGCTTTTCAGCTCGTCCAGTCCCTTTTAGTCCTGCTCCTTGCCCCGCTGTTTCTGGGGTGGGTGGATCAATGTCGCGCCTGGCTGCAAAATCGCCGGGGAGCTGGAGTATGGCAACCCTACCGCACCCTAGTGAAACTGTTTTACAAAGAGGTGGTGTTGGCCCATGACGCCTCCCCCCTGTTTCGCGTCACGCCCTATGTGCTGTTCGGTTGCATGGCGCTGACGGCAACGCTGGTGCCCATGGTCGCCACCGACCTGCCTCTGGCCGGGGCGGTGGATGTCATCGCACTGGTGGGCATATTGGCCCTGGCCCGAGTGTTTCTGGCCCTGGCGGCCATGGATGTGGGCACCGCCTTCGGTTCTCTGGGAGCTCGGCGTGAAATGCTTGTCTCGTTTCTCGCCGAACCTGCCCTGCTGATGGTCTTCTTTACTGCGGCTTCCCTCAGCGCCAGCACCTCCCTGAGTACCATAGTGACGGTCTTGACCCATCGGGGATTTTTTCTCTATCCCAGTCTGGCGTTTTCCGGAGTGGCTTTCTTGATGGTGTTGCTGGCGGAAAATGGACGCATTCCCGTGGACAACCCGGAGACCCACCTGGAACTCACCATGATCCATGAGGCCATGATTCTGGAATACACTGGCCGCCATCTGGCCCTCATCGAGTGGGCCCAGGGATTAAAACTTCTGGCCTATGTGGGCTTGGGGCTGGCACTCTTCTTTCCTTTCGGCATGACGGAAAGCGGTGATTGGTGGGCACTGCCCGGAGCCCTGCTGGCGTTCATCCTGAAACTGATATTCATGGGTGCCGGGTTGGCCCTGCTGGAAACCCTGTCGGCCAAGCAACGCCTGTTCCGCGTCCCGGAATTCATGGGTGGTGCCTTCCTTCTGGCTGTGTTGGCCATACTCATCCACTATCTGCTCGGCGCCTGAACCATGACTGCCATCCCTCTGGCCCAGCAATTTCTCAATCTCTTCGCCGCCTTGCTGCTGCTGATTGCCTTTGCCATGCTGTCGCAACGGCGCGTGCTGTCGTTGATCCGCCTGTTCGCCTGGCAAGGGGCGATTCTGACCTTGTCCATCGCGGACAGCGCCTGGCTCACGCACCAACCCCATCTGTATTACTCCGCCGTTCTGACTTTTGTGATCAAGGTCCTGATTCTGCCGTGGCTGCTGCACCGACTGATTCGCCGTCTCAATGTGGTCTGGGATGTGGAAACCCTCCTCAACATCCCCACCACCATGCTGGTGGGCATCGTATTGGTGGTCTTTGCCTTCAATCTGGCCTTGCCCATTGCCCAGCTGTCCAACACCATTCTGCGCAATACTCTGGGCATTGCCCTGGCCAGTGTTTTGTTGTCCTTCATGATGATGATCACCCGACGTAAGGCAGTGCCTCAGGTCATCGGCTTTCTGGCCCTGGAAAACGGCCTGTTTCTGGCTGCCACCAGTACCACCTATGGCATGCCCATGGTGGTGGAACTGGGGGTGGCCTTGGATGTACTGGTGGGGTTTTTCATCTTTGGCATTTTCTTTTTTCAGATTCGCGAGACCTTCGACAGTCTGGACATCCGCCATATGGAAAAGCTCAAGGAAGATTGATCATGGAAATTCTCATTCTCTTGTGCGTTCCTTTGGCGGGCAGCATGCTTCTGGCCTGGAAGGGGCACCGCACCTACGCTCCCGAACTCAATGCCGCCATCAGTATCCTGACCCTGGTGGCGGCGGCTTACGTCACGCGGCAAGTCATGGTTGATGGACCAAAGGTGGTTTTTGACGAACAGTTTTTCATCGATCCCCTGAATGTATTTCTGGTGACCCTGACCGCCTTCGTCGCCACCACCACAGCACTCTTTTCCCGCCCCTACATGCACAATGAGGCCGCCCACGGACGCTTGTCACCGCGCCGCTTGCGCCTCTATCACAGTTCCTATCAGGCCTTCATCTTCACCATGTTGCTGGCCCTCACGGCGAATAATCTGGGGCTCCTGTGGGTAGCCATGGAAGCAGCCACCCTGACCACCGTGCTGCTGGTCTCGCTGTATCGCACTCCCGCCAGTCTGGAGGCGGCATGGAAATATTTCATCCTCTGCGGAGTGGGCATTGCCCAAGCGCTGTTTGGCACCATTTTGCTGTATTTCGCGGCCGAAAAAGTGTTAGGCGAAGGGGGAACAGCGCTGCTCTGGACCCATCTGGTGATGGTCAAGGGCAATCTGGAACCCACCATTCTCTCCCTTGCCTTCGTTTTTCTGTTGGTGGGCTATGGCACCAAAGTCGGCCTGGTTCCCCTTCACAATTGGCTGCCCGATGCCCATGCCGAGGGCCCCACGCCGATTTCCGCCATACTCTCCGGTTTACTGCTGAATGTGGCGCTGTACGCTCTGCTGCGTACCAAGGTACTGGTGGATGGGGCCTTGCATGCGCCCTTTGCGGGCCAACTGATGATGGCCTTCGGCGTCCTCAGCGTGGTAGTGGCAGCATTTTTTCTGCGGCGGCAGAAAGACATCAAGCGCCTCTTTGCCTATTCATCCATCGAACACATGGGGCTGATGACCTTTGCCTTCGGCATGGGAGGGCCCGTCGCCTCCTTTGCCGGATTGCTTCACATGACCCTCCATTCCCTCACCAAGTCAGCGATTTTCTTTGCCGTGGGCCATGCCACCCAGAAGACAGGCAGCCAACTCATGGAGCACATCAACGGCCTGATCAAAACCAACCCCACCATTGGCTGGGGCTTGTTACTGGGATCTCTGGCCATACTGGGCATGCCCCCCTTCGGGGTCTTTGCCAGTGAATTTTTGATTCTGACCACGGCCATGCATGCCCACGCCTGGGCCACGCCATGGTTGTTAGGTGCCCTGGGAGTGGCCTTTGCCGCCATTTTTGGTAAAGTGCAACCGATGGTGTTCGGCCCTGCGCAGACCCAACGTCTGCCCCATTCTCCAGCGCTGGTGCCCGTGTTCCTGCATCTGTCCCTGGTCTTGATGTTGGGTCTGTACATTCCTCCTGCCTTGGCGCGCTGGTATCATCAAGCAGCGGCCATGCTGGGTTGAGGTTCCCTATGACACGCGATGACGACACTCCGGAAATAACCCCCTTGGCAGGCGCGATTCCTGCACGGCATGGAATCGTAGCGGTATCAGATCTGCGCGCCCGCAGTCTGACAGTCAAGGAACAGGGGGGCAGGCTGATCTCCCTGTGGGGCAGCGATGAACGGGCCACCACTGGAGGCTATCACCTGCAGGTGGCACTGTCAGACAGTGACGGGCTCTTATGGTTGAGCGTGCCTCTGCCCTCCCTGGCCTACCCTGCCCTCGAGGATATTTTCCCCAACGCAGCACGCATGCAGCGCACCCTGCACGATCTGCTGGGACTCCACCCCGAAGGGGCACGGGATTTGCGCCCTTGGGTGCGTCATGGGGCGTGGTCGGCCCACGACTTTCCCCTGCGCAAGGATTTTGTCCCCCCCTGCCCGGCGGGCCGCCTGGAAGACTACCCCTTTGTCGCCGTGACCGGACAGGGGGTCCATGAAATTCCCGTGGGGCCGGTCCATGCCGGCATCATCGAACCGGGGCATTTTCGTTTTGCCGTGGTGGGAGAACGGGTATTGCGCCTCGAAGAACGCTTGGGCTACACCCATAAAGGGCTGGAAAAACGTGCCGAGGGAATGGACCTGGATACCCTCATGAGATTGGCAGGGCGGGTATCGGGCGACAGCACCGTGGCCTTTTCCTGGGCTACGGCCATGGCTGCCGAGAGCATTCTGGCGTTGAAGCCCCCACCCCGTGCCCTGTGGATCCGAGCTCTGCTGCTGGAACGGGAACGCATTGCCCAGCACCTGGGGGATTTGGGCTACTTATGCAACGATGCCGGATTGGCCGCAGGATTCTCCCAATTCTGGATATTGCGGGAAGAGTGGTTGCGCACCCAGCAACAGATTTTTGGTCATCGCCTATTGATGGACCAAATCACCGTGGGCGGGGTTGAGCACGATCTGTATCCCGACGGGGCCGTGGAAATGACGGCAGAACTGGGACGGGTGGAGCTGCGGGTGCGCCAACTCGACGACATGCTGCAGGAACATGCTGGGGTTCAGGATCGTTTTTTGTCCACTGGGCGGGTCAAACCGGACATGGCCGCCCGTTTCGGCATGATCGGCCTGGCCGGGAGAGCCTCGGCCCAGGCATGGGATTTGCGCGTGCAGTTTCCCAGCGTTCCCTATGATCACTGTGACGTGCGCATGGCCACCCAAAGCAGTGGCGATGTAGCGGCGCGGGTCCGGGTACGTTTTGAGGAAATCCACGAATCGGTGCGTTTGCTCCGGCATTTTCTGGTGCGCATGCCCCACTCCGCCCTCCAGACCCACTGCCCGCCGGGGTGCAAGGGAAGCGGAGCAGGATGGGTGGAAGGATGGCGCGGTGAGGTGTTTGTGGCCCTCCAACTCGATGCTGGCGGCAAGGTGCAGCGTTGGCACCCAGTCGATCCCTCCACGACCAACTGGCCCCTGGTGGAACAAGCCATCATGGGGAATATCGTGCCCGACTTTCCCCTCATCAACAAATCGTTCAACCTCAGTTACAGCGGGCAGGATTTATAATGGCTGGATTGCTGCGTCAAATACTTTCCCTGGGTCTCCTGGGCGAAGCCCTCCCCCCCACCCAACCGGAGTGGATGTCTGCCGAAGTGGACCACATCCAGCAGTCCGTATTGCGTCACTTTGGCCGTTCTCTGGGGGTACGCCTAGTGGATGCGGGATCGTGCAATGGCTGTGAACTGGAGATTCATGCCCTGAACAGTCCCCAATACAATCTGGCAGGAGCGGGCATCCGCTTCGTCGCCAGTCCGCGTCATGCGGATATTCTGCTGGTGACCGGGCCCGTATCACGCCACATGGAAGAAGCGCTGAAACGCACCTATGACGCCATCCCAGCTCCCAAATGGGTGGTGGCCGTGGGCGATTGTGGCGCCACCGGAGGCCTGTTTGGCGAATCCTATGCCGTCTGCGGTGGGGTCTCGCGGATCATTCCGGTGACGGTGACGGTGCCGGGCTGCCCGCCCTCCCCGCTGCGTCTGTTGCAGGGAATCCTGACGGCGGTGTCCGGGAGCGCGCCCAACTCGCTCCCACCCCAGCCAGAATGATCACCATCATGCCCGCCCAACTGAGCCAGGGAGGCGCTTCATGAAACACCACGACACCAAACAACGCTGAAAAAACAATGGTGGCATAGGCAAAATTGGCCACCACCAGGGTGGTCCCTACGCGATAGGCCCGGGTCATGCTGAGTTGCCCGCAGGTGGCAAACACCCCCAGGCTGGCCAACAACACCACGGCATGCCAAGTGAGGGGATGGTGTGGCTGAAAGGGCAGAAACAACCCCGTGACCACCGTCGACAGACCGGTAAAATAGAGCACGATGCGCCAGTCCGGTTCACCCAGGGCGCCCATGCTGCGAATCTGGTAGTAGGAAATGCTGGCTCCCACGCCGGACAGCAAACCGATGCCTGCATACACCCATTGATCGGGCTGAAGGTGGGGCTGAAGGAGCATGACCACGCCCACAAACCCCAAGCCAAGAAACCACAGCAGACGCGATTGGGCGGCCGTCTGACCCTTGACATACAGAATCAGCGCGAGAAACAGCGGTGAAGTGTAATTGAGGGTAACTGCCGTGGCCAGGGGCAGGTGGGCCAGGGCAAAAAAGTACAGCCACAGGGAAATCAGCCCCGATACACTGCGCGCCAGATGGAGACGCCAGTGACGCGTGGTAAACGGCTGGGATTGACGCGCAGCCACCCCCAGCAACAGGAGCAAGCCAAAGAGCGAACGCCAGAACACCAGTTCCGTAGGTCCAAAATCAACAGCCCCCTCCTTGACGCAAACTCCCATCAGGGAAAAACAGATACCGGCCACCAGCATCCAGGCAGCGCCGCGGTGGCGAGAGGGAACAGCGTTCATGGAAATGCTTTGTGGTTAAGGTGGAATCCCTGCATTCTATGCCAACCTGGGAAATTTTGGCTATTTGCAATCCGCATAACGGCGACTAATGCTATCTAGGGCACATACCGACGCAGTAAGCACGCGGATACTGTCAGCATTAGAAAAGCCATGACCATTCCCCGATCTGATCCAGTTTTTCTGAGCCGCTCGTCCATACCTACACAAATCTCCCTATAGGTAGTTTGCTGCTGGATTCCTGTTTCACAGAGGCTGGTTTCACGTTACCAGAGAGCGCAACGCCAGAGCCTTCCTCTCCACAGGCTGACACC
>JAAGNR010000062.1 GCA_010435995.1 Ferrovum sp.
AGCGGTGCGCGGATAGCCATCGGCATAACCACAGGGGATAATCCCGATACGCGAGGGCCGCTGCGCCACAAATAACCCGCCATACCCTACGGTATCTCCGGGAGGAACCCAGCGCTCGCCAAAAATCTGGGAGCGCAAGGACATTACGGGCTGCAACCCCTCTCGTGGCGATAGCACCGATCCTGCCGGATCATGACCATAGAGCATCAAACCTGGCCGTCCCCAATCGCCACGCGCTTCGGGATAGCCCAGAATCGCGGCAGAATTGGCCAAACTGGTCTCTACCGCAAGACCGGCCGTTGCTTTACAAAAAAGTGCCAAAGCAGACTCGACGGCTTCCTTCCGTCCGCTATCTGCATGGGCAAAATGGGTCATAACCGTGAGTGGTCGGTGACGTGATCCTGTCTGCAGCATGTGCACTATCCTCGGCAAATCCTGGGGTGAAAACCCAAGACGATGCATGCCGCTGTCCAGTTTGATCCAGAAACCGGCACCATAGTGCCCGCCTTGTTTCAGGAGAGCCTGTACTTGCCATTCCTGATGAAGTACGGGGGTCAACTGATGTTTGACCACCGAGTCGAACTCGCTCGCAGAAAAAACCCCCTCGAGCACCACGACCGGCAGCGTCACCCCCGCCTGACGCAACTCTATGCCTTCCTCAACGGTAGCCACAGCAAATCCGTCTGCCACGGATGATAACGCATGGGCGCAAGAAACCGCTCCATGACCATAAGCGTTGGCCTTGATCACGGCCAGCAGACGAGCGCCGTGCAACCGACGGGCCACCAGAAAGTTATTTCTGAGCCGGGACAAATCGATATAAATATGGGTGGGTCGTGACATAGTAGACAAGCGTACCTCAAATTTCCCCAAACTGGCTATGCTGTCCCAGACTCCGCCACAGGTATACTGCCAACATGAACCGCTTATCTCCCTCATTTCAGCTTTCTCATGCATTGGTTCCCCCCTTGTGGTTGCGCCATCCTCAGGGGCAAACTTTGTATGCCGCTCTATGGGCCTCCACCCCGAAGGTTGACTGGATCCGCGAGGTCTGGAGCTGCCCGGATGGCGACGAAGTCCAAGTCGACCGCCTTGCGGGACAGCCTTCCCAGCCAGTCCTGATCCTCTTCCATGGATTGGAAGGCAGCAGTCAATCTCCCTACGTGAGGAGTCTGGCCCACGCAGCCCAGAGTGCGGGATGGCATGTCATTGCCCCAAACTTCCGGGCCTGCGGCAATGTTCTCAACCTCCTGCCGCGACTTTATCATGCAGGAGATAGTGCCGAAATCCATTGGCTATTGCACCGTGTCCGCCAGGAATTTCCCCACTCGCCGCGCTATGCCACAGGCTTTTCTCTGGGCGCCAACATGCTGCTCAAATGGCTGGGGGAACAGGAAAAATATGCGGCTTCCTGGCTCCACGGAGCAGTGGCCGTAGCCACTCCCTTCGATCTGCGCATCGTCGGCGATCATCTCGCCAAAGGATTCAACCGACTCTATACCCACCATTTTCTGAGCACCCTGAAATCCAAAGCGCAAGCCAAGCATCAACAATTTCCGGGGCTTTTCAACCTCAAACATACCCTTGGTGCGCACACTCTGCGTGACTTTGATGACCATTGCATGGCCCCGCTTCATGGTTTCAAGGATGCGGAAGATTACTGGAAACGCAGCAGTAGCCTGCCCTGGCTGAAGCATATTGAAATTCCCACTTTACTACTGCAGTCGCGCGACGATCCCTTTGTTCCGGTCCATGCATTGCCTGGTATTCAGGACTTGTCCTTGGCCATTCGCATGGACTTGCAACATTTTGGCGGCCATGTCGGATTTGTCGCTGGGCGGTGGCGTTGCCATACGCGCTGGATGCCCGAGCGGGTCTTAAAGTTTTTACAACATCCCGAGATCCCAACCCCTTCACAGCAGCACCCGGATATTAGAGAATGAGCCTTTGCCAAGACTTTGGAATCTGCGGTTTTTACCGTGGTTCGTAAGTTCCCATTCTTAATTTAAGAACCCCACCCCATTACTGCAAGGACCTGACTCATGTTGCCCCCCCGTGAAATTTTCAAAGCTTACGATATCCGCGGCATCGTCGATCACACCCTCACGCCCGCAGGGGTCACCGCCATTGGCCAAGCCATCGGTTCCGAAGCCCGCGAACGCGGCCTCTCCACCATTGCCATTGGCCGTGATGGGCGTCTTTCCGGCCCCACCCTTGCCAATGCTCTGGCACAGGGATTACAAAGCTGCGGCCTGACGGTCATCGATGTCGGAATGGTGGCCACCCCCATGCTGTACTTTGCTGCTCATACCCACGCCCATGGATCTGGGGTCATGGTCACCGGTTCCCATAATCCGCCTGACTATAATGGATTAAAAATGATGCTGGGGGGCGAAACCCTTTCCGGGTCCGGCATCCAGTCCTTATACGAACGCTTGGAGAAACAGCGCCTGGTTTCAGGCCAAGGAGTTCTGACATCCCTAGACATTTCTGAGGATTATATAAAACGCATCGTCTCCAGCGTAACCCTTGGGCGCCCCATGAAAATCGTTGTGGACAGCGGTAATGGCATTCCGGGACGCTTTGCTCCAGAGCTCTACCGCCGCATGGGATGTACCGTTATCGAACTGTTTTGCGAAGTGGATGGACATTTCCCCAATCATCACCCCGACCCCTCCCAACCAGAAAACCTGGTGGACCTGATTCAAGCTCTGACTCAAGGCCGGGGAGAACTGGGACTGGCTTTCGACGGCGATGGGGATCGACTGGGTGTCGTCACCCGCGATGGTCAGATCATCTATCCAGACCGACAGCTGATGTTATTTGCGGCCGACGTCCTCTCCCGCAACCCCGGCGCCGAGATCATTTTCGATGTGAAATGCACGCGCAATCTATTCTCCTGGGTACGCCAACATGGCGGGCAACCCACTTTGTGGAAAACTGGTCATTCCCTGATCAAGACCAAAATGAAAGAAACCGGCGCCTTGCTGGCGGGGGAAATGAGCGGGCATACCTTTTTCAAGGAGCGGTGGTACGGTTTTGATGACGGCCTGTATGCTGGAGCACGATTGCTCGAGATTCTGAGTCGGGTCACTGATCCCAGCGCCACCCTCAACGCCCTGCCCGATGCTGTCACCACGCCCGAGTTACAGATCCGACTGCAAGAAGGGGAGAATTTCTCGATCATCGAGGCCTTGCAGCAATCCGGCCAGTTTCCCGGATCCGTGGAACGCATCACTCTGGATGGAGTGCGCATAGAATATGCTGATGGCTTTGGACTGGCGCGCTCCAGTAACACTACACCCGTCATCGTGTTGCGCTTTGAGGCAGATGATGCTGCGGCACTCTCACGAATTCAATCTGATTTCAAAAGAGAAATTCTGAAAATAAAAGCAGATGCACGCTTCCCTTATTAAAGACGAAAATTTTTTACTTGAATTTTTTTTCATTTTACCGGATGATCACTCTCTGGCGGGTCTCCCCGCATTGTAGTGCGGTCAATCTGGTCAGGTCCGGAAGGAAGCAGCCACAGCCGCATACTGCAAGTGCCGGGGGTCGGGCTCGCCACCTTCCTTTGATCTCATTTTCTTTGTCATGAAACATTTCTTACGCGGCATGTTCGCGCTGGCGCTTCCAACATTCTTCCTGATTCCTACCGCTCAGGCTCAAGATGCCGTTTCTGTGGAAGCGGGCTACGGCAATCACACCGATATGGAGCGCCTATCCTGGTCGCGTGCTTGGGCGTCGCGCTGGTTTACCGACCATTCCTGGGCTGTTGGGGGCTACTGGGATGTCAGCGTGGGCCACTGGACCCCCCACGCCTCTTCTGGAAGCAATCTTGAAGTCAATGATTACAGCATCACCCCAGTGTTCCGTTATGCCCCCACCCAAGCCACTGGGAACTATATTCCTTTTCTCGAGGCCGGCATCGGCGCTCATTACCTCAGTCAGCATGACCTGTACTCCGGTCATGACATGAGTACCCATTTCCAGTTTGGCGACCATGTCGGCGCCGGCTTGACCCTCGGGCCGCAGCATGACTGGGATGTGATGATGCGCTTGCAACATCTCTCCAATGCCGGCATACAAAACCCGAACCCCGGCATCAATTTTATCCAACTGCGTTTATCTCACTGGTACTGACATGACCACTCCCCCGTCACAGGTTCTGGCACGCAAATGGCGCCCACGTACCTTTGACGATATGGTGGGGCAATCCTCTGTAGTACAGGCCTTGCGCCACGCCCTAAAAAGCGGGAGATTACACCAAGCTTACCTGTTGACGGGAACTCGGGGGGTAGGAAAAACCACCTTGGCCCGACTTTTGGCAAAAGGACTGAATTGCGAATCCGGCCCAACGGATACGCCTTGCGGAACCTGTTCTGCTTGCCTCAGCATCGATCAAGGACGCTTTGCTGATCTGCTGGAAGTGGATGCCGCAACCAACACCCGTGTTGAAGAAATGCGTGAGCTTTTGGAAAACACGCAGTACCTCCCCGTAGCAGGAAGATTCAAAGTCTATTTGATCGATGAAGTACACATGCTCTCCCGTTCAGCCTTCAATGCCATGCTGAAAACCCTCGAAGAGCCACCGCCCCATGTCAAGTTTATTCTGGCCACCACCGACCCGCAAAAGGTGCCCGTCACCGTCCTGTCGCGGTGTTTACAGTTTTCCCTGCGCCCCCTCCCTGCCCGCCAAATCCAGGAACGATTGCACTTTGTGCTGGAGCAAGAGGGACTGACTTTCGATGAACACGCTTTGCCCCTCCTGGCAGAGGCTGCCCAAGGAAGCGTACGGGACGCCTTGAGTTTGCTGGACCAAGCCCTCGCCTACGGCAGCGGCGAAGTCAGGCGCGACGCGGTTCGCGCCATGTTGGGCACGCTGGAACGCAATTCTCTGTTACACCTCTTGGAATCTCTGGCACAACAGAACGCACCCCAACTACTGGCCATCGCCGACGAGATGGCTGAGCACAGCCTCTCCTTTGACCATGCCCTGCAAGAACTGGCGGTCCTGTTTCATGACCTCGCTCTGGTGCAAGCAGCTCCTATGGCACCCACCCTGCAAGAAAGCGCCCATGATCTGCAAAATCTGGTTACCCACTGGGATCCGACGACGCTTCAATTGCTCTATCAAATTACGGTCCAAGCGCGCAAAGACTTGCCCTATGCCCCAGATGAGCGTTCCGGATTTAGGATGAGTCTGCTGCGCCTGCTGGCGTTCCAACCCGGTTCACCCCCTTCTCCTGAGCCATCGGTGACCCACGCCCCATCCCAGATAATCTCTCAACCCCTTCCCCTGTACTCTGCGGCGCCCCCTGATACGCCCCTTCCTCCGATCGTCCAGACTCCCATTCCTCCGGCCATCGACGACTGGACCGCTTTAGTCAAACGTCTTTCCCATACAGGGCTGACCTACGAATTGGCCCGCCATGCGGAGTGGCTGGGAACCCAGCATCACCAGATCCGCTTACGCTTACCCCGGTCCCACGCCCATCTCTTATCCTTTCAGGAGTCTTTGCGAACGGATCTTGAAGCCATATTGCGCTGTGATTTGAAACTTCACATTGAATTGGGTGAATCCTCTGGTGAAAGTTTGGCCGATCAGGAGTCTCGCGCCTATCAAATTTCTCAGCACAAGGCCACGGAAACCCTCAAACATGACCCTCTGGTGCAAGCTCTCAGTAGCTCCCTGCAGGCTACACTGGTAGAATCCAGCGTGAAACCCATCTCTATCCCACATCGCGAGGAATGACATGCTCAAGGGCGGTATTGCAGGTCTAATGAAGCAGGCCCAGAAAGTCCAGGACAATATGCGTCGAGCCCAGGAAGAATTGGCCCAAATTGAAGTGGAAGGCCAGGCAGGCGCAGGTGCCGTCAAAATTCGCAGCACCTGCACCCATGAGATTCGCCAGGTGCAGATCGACGAATCCCTGATGACTGACCGAGAAATGCTGGAAGACCTTTTGCGCGTAGCCCTAAACGATCTGAACCGTCACATCGATGAAACCACCCAGAAACAGATGGCTGGAATGACCGGAGGGCTAAATCTTCCTCCTGGTATGAAATTGCCGTTCTGATCATCCATGTACGAGAACCCGCTGGCACAGCTCATAGACGCGCTCCGCGTATTACCAGGAATCGGCCCGAAAACCGCTCAACGAATGGCATTTCATTTGTTTCAACGCAATCGTGCCGGGGCCGAGAAATTGCTGCAGGCGTTGTCCCTAACCCTGACCAACGTCACCCAATGCCAACGCTGTAACAACTTTTCCACCACGGAACTGTGCGATCTCTGCACCTCCGATACACGTTTACCGCAGTTTCTGTGTGTGGTGGAAACTCCCACTGATCTCTTGATGATGGAACAGACCTATGCCTATCAAGGGCACTATTTTGTGCTGATGGGACACCTTTCTCCCCTTGATGGCATTGGCCCCCAGGATATCCATCTGCAAAAATTATCTGAACGGGTTCAATCAGGAGGCATTGAGGAAATCATTCTCGCCACCAATTTTACCGTCGAGGGCGATGCCACCGCTCACGTTCTTGCCACGGTCCTCCGCCCCCTCGGCGTGCGCATCACACGTTTGGCCCGCGGAGTGCCCGTCGGCGGAGAACTGGAATTCATCGACAGCGGCACATTGGCGCAAGCACTGCGCGAACGGCGCCAAACCATTAATTGATTCTGGAGATAACATGCTCGATATTCAATGGCTGCGAACCGACCTTGATCGCGTCACGGAACGCCTTTCTACCCGTGGCTACCCTTTCGACCCAGACCAGTTCCGCCAGTGGGAAGCCGAACGTAAGGAACTTCAAGTACGCACCCAAACTCTGCAATCTGAGCGTAATCAATTGTCCAAAACCATTGGTCAAGCCAAATCTAAGGGCGAGTCCTGCGATGGGCTGATGGTGCGTGCCGCCGAAATCAATGCTCAACTGGGTGAATTCGAAGAGCAACTGAGCGCCATACAGAACAAACTGGAATCCCTTCTCCTGCTGTTGCCCAACTTGCCGCACTCCTCAGTTCCTATTGGGCGGGATGAGAATGACAACATAGAGCTACGACGCGTGGGAACCCCTTTCACCTATGACTTCCCGGTACGAGATCATGTGGACATCGGAGAAGGACTGGGCCTGCTTGACTTCAAGGCGGCCAGCAAACTGGCCGGCGCTCGTTTCTCTGTGCTCAAAGGTCCATTCTCACGGCTTCACCGTGCGCTGGCCCAGTTCATGCTGGATATACATACCTGCGACCATGGTTATACTGAAGCCTATGTCCCTTATATCGTCAACGCAGAAACCTTGCGGGGAACGGGGCAACTTCCTCGTTTCGAAGCCGATCTGTTTGCCGTTCCTCGGGGAGATGACCAACGAAATTACCTCATTCCCACGGCAGAAGTGCCTCTGACCAATCTGGTGCGAGACGAAATCCTCAAGGAAAGTGATTTACCCCTGAAGCTCACTGCCCATACTCCCTGCTTCCGTTCCGAAGCTGGCGCTTACGGCAAGGATGTTCGCGGATTGATTCGCCAACACCAGTTTGACAAAGTTGAACTGGTACAGATTGTTCACCCAGATCACTCCTACCAGGCCCTGGAAGAACTCACGGGTCACGCCGAACGCATCCTGCAGTTACTGGAACTCCCTTACCGCGTCATCGTCTTATGCACCGGAGACATGGGCGCCGGATCCAGCAAAACTTATGACATCGAAGTTTGGCTCCCGGCACAAAACACCTACCGCGAAATTTCTTCGTGCAGTAATTGTGAAGCTTATCAAGCTCGACGCATGCAGGCACGCTTCCGAAACAGCGTCACCGGACGTACGGATCTGGTTCATACCCTCAACGGATCCGGCATTGCAGTAGGACGCGCTTTTGTGGCCATTCTCGAGAATTATCAAACCGCCACGGGGGCGGTCCGCATCCCTACGGTACTGCAACCATACATGGGTGGAGAAACGCTCATCGGCCCAGCTTCTTGACGTTAGGAACAGGAGTATCCCGCTCAAAATGTTCCAGAATGTCGTAGTAACTACGCACATTCTCCACAAATCGAACGGGTTCTCCGCCGCGCGCAAATCCATGGCGCACCTGACGATAAATATCCGGATCGGTCAACAGGGGCAGAGTTTGGCGCAGCGAATTCCACCCATTGACATCAAACCCGCGACGACGTGCCAGAAAGAGCGCATCTTCCACATGGGCTGAGCCCACATTGTAGGCTGCCAGTGCAATCCAGGTTCGATCCGGCTCGGAAATCGCTAAGGGCAATTCGTCCCGAAGTCGTGCCAGATAACGGGCCGCGGCCGGAACGGCTTGTGCAGCATCCAAGCGATCTGAAACACCAAGGCGGTCAGCAGTGTCGGCAGTCAGCATCATCAACCCGCGAACTCCAGTGGGCGAAATGGCATCATTATTCCAGCGGGATTCCTGGAATGCCATAGCGGCCAACAAGCGCCAATCTACCCCGGATAGGGCTGCTGCATTCCGAAAAATCGGCATCAATGTTGGTAACCGATATACCCGTTTTTGTAAAAAATCCAATGCATCGTCATGGGATAATGCCCCCACAGATCCATAGTAATGCTCTACCACCTGAGCCAACCCATTGGAGCGTTGATAGCTCTGCATGAAATGCAAGGCGGCCTCATAGAGCAATGGAGAAGATATGGGGAATGCCCATGCCAGGGGCAAATCCGAACCCAAATTAAAAGCCACAGACAAATCGGGATAATAATTCTGAGCCACGGCGATGATGTCCGAGCTTGCAGCACCATAGGACACCTGCCCTTCATAGACTTGGCGCATCAACTCCATTTCCGTCATCCCATGGGGTGCCGCCTTCCAGGAAAATCCTTGAGTTTTTTCTTGCAAATGATTTAAACGTGCGACCAAATCAGGGTTTGGAACCAGTGTTACAGTTTGTCCGGAAAGTTCTGCTGGGGAATGGACCGAACGATGTAGGAGAGGATTGAACACGACCTGAGGGTGGCTGTGATAATAGGGTGGAGTGAATTGAAAATCACGGCCAAAATCCGTGGTTACAGGCACTGCTGCCGCTGCAAAATGCGCTTTCCCCTGGTGCACGGCGACCATGACCTGATTCAAATTATCCAGTACCAGAAAACGCACAGGTTTGCCCAATGACAAACCAAAACTCAGCGCCAAATCATGTTCGATTCCGAGGGTACGACCGTCGGGCTCAGTCCAATACGTCGCCGGGCCACGGCGCGTCGCCACCACCAGTTCGGGTAAAGCTGCAAGATTAGTCACTGGCGGCAAAATCGGGGCCCATTCCAACGCTTGGGCACCGCGATCTCGTGGGTAAAAATAATCCCGTCCCCAGACGATCAACCCCGAAACCACCAAAATCATCAGCAATAGCCGTTCGGGACGGCGACGAAAATAATCGAGCATCCAATGCCCTAAAGTCATGACTTTGGGTTGTGGTACCATGTCGCGTCAGTATCCATGCGTTAACATCATGCCCCATCAGTGTATTGTTATTCTGCCAGCAGGAGGAACGGGAAGTCGATTTGGCGCTGCCGTTCCCAAGCAGTTTACCCTGCTCAAGGGAATTCCGTTACTCAGTCATACCCTGAAAATCTTTGCGGGTCATCCCAGGATTGCCCATATTTATGTCATTCTGGCCCCTGCCATGGCCACTACGTTTGCCCACGATATCTCTACAGATGCCACCACCGTGCTCTACTGCGCCGGCCAAACTCGCGCCGACACGGTTCGTAACGCATTAATGGAGATAAGAAAATCTTTTGTCGACCAGACCTGGGTATTGGTTCACGATGCCGCCCGTCCGTGCCTGTCTCGCCAAGCCCTTGACCGTATGCTGGACACCCTCTGGGACGACGCGGTGGGCGGACTCTTGGCAGTGCCTGTGGCCGATACTCTGAAATTGGAAGATTCCACACAGCGCGTCCAGAGAACCGTAGATCGCCGCGGGCTGTGGGCCGCCCAAACTCCCCAGATGTTTCGCCTGCAACCTCTGTTACAGGCGCTTTCTGACCATTCCGGCGCCACCGACGAATCTTCGGCTATGGAAAAACAAGGCTATGCTCCACGCCTCGTCATGGGAGAAAGCAGCAATCTCAAAGTAACTTATCCGGCCGACTTGCTATTGGCCCAATACATTCTGGAGACACCTGCACATGCGCATCGGTCAGGGCTTTGATGTTCACGCACTGGTTCCAGGCAGAAAACTGATCCTGGGGGGAGTAACCATTCCCTTTGATCGCGGTCTGGACGGTCATTCCGATGCCGATGTCTTGCTCCACGCCATCTGCGATGCCCTGCTAGGGGCGGCAAGTCTGGGTGACATTGGCCATCATTTTCCTGATACGGATCCTGCCTATAAAAACGCCGACAGTCGCCATCTGTTACGTACCGTCTATGCTGCGATCAAGCATAAGGGATTCAGACTGGGCAACCTCGACGCCACCGTCATCGCCCAATCCCCCAAACTGGCGCCTTATCTGTCAGCCATGCTCGACCATCTCTCGCAAGATCTGGAAATCCCCCGCCACTGCCTGAATTTAAAAGCCACAACGACGGAATATCTTGGATTTACCGGACGCGGTGAAGGCATTGCCGCCCAAGCCGTCTGTTTATTGGAACCGCACCCGATACAGCTGGCAACTCAAAGTTCGAGCCAGTGACCCAAGCGCTGCCGCTTGGTCTCAAGATAAGCACGGGTATCCTCATGGACTGGAACCTGTAAGGGAATACGCTCGATAATTTCCAGAGGAGAACGACTCATTTGTCTTAATTTATCTGGATTATTGGTCAGCAGTTGTACTCGGGAGACTCCCAGAGCACAAAGGATATCCACTGCCGCATCATAACCGCGAGCATCGATAGGTAAACCAAGATGGATATTGGCATCCACGGTGTCCAACCCTTTTTCTTGCAAAGCATAGGCGGCCAGTTTGGCCCCCAGCCCGATGCCCCGTCCTTCCTGTCCGCGCAGATAAATCAGTACCCCCCGTTCGGCAGCGGCAACTTTTCTGAGGGCCAGATCCAGTTGAGGACCGCAATCACAACGGCGCGATGAAAACACATCCCCCGTCAGGCACTCCGAGTGCACGCGCACCAATACTGGGGTATCTCCGGCAACTTCACCATGGGTCAACACCAGATGTTCGACCCCATCCACCGTAAATACCCGAGCGCTGAACTCACCGTGAAGAGTGGGCAAACGCACCCAGGGGGCTGAATTCATTTCTACCGAAAACCCTAGAGCCACGAACTCCCCCCTATTACAATGCGGCGGTGAAAAAAGAACGTCATTCTAGCAAAGCTGCCATGCCTTCGTCAGCGCCGCCGCGCCGTGGCGATCACACCCGCACACAACAGTGAAAAGCTCAAAACCACCCAGTCCCGGCGCAACAGCGCCACCCCGTGCCATAGCGGATCGGTCAAGATCATTTGTCCGCCCACCTGCCCCAGCAAAGCTCCACCAACACGCATCAGAAAAGGATATTTATCCAACAAACGTGCCAACAGTGCACTGCCCACCACAACGAAGGGCAAACTGGTGACCAGCCCAAAAATCAGCAATCGCTCATCCCCTTGAGCCACAGCAGCCAAGGTCAAAACATTATCCAGACTCATAATCACATCGGCAATTAGAATCAAGCGAATGGCTGCCCAATACCCCTCTACTTGCGCGTTATGGGTCTCTGCCGACACTGCTGGAACCACCAAGCGGTACCCCATCGCCAATAAAAAAATCCCGCCGATGGTTTGCACCCAAGGTAAATGCAACAAGGACGCGGCTACGAAAGTCAGTCCAATTCGCAGCACAACAGCCCCCACACTGCCCCACAACACAGCTGACCGCCGCCGCAAAGGGTCAAGCCGTTGTGCAGCAGCCGCAATGACGACGGCATTATCTCCACTAAGGACCAGATTGATCGCCACAATCTGGCCGAGAGCCCACCCAAATCCCGCAGTCATACCCTCAAGGATGGTCCACAGTCAACACGATTTTGCCGATATGGGTACTGCTTTCCATCAATTCATGGGCCAGTGACGCCTGATGCAAAGGAAATTGAGCATGAATCACCGGTTTAATTTTCCCTGTTTCAAGAAGTGGCCAAACCTTCTCATGCAACTTGCGCGCAACCTCGGCCTTAAAATCCACCCCCCGAGCCCGCAGGGTCGACCCCGTCAGAGTCAGGCGACGACGCATCATATCGGCCAGATCCACTTGACCCTTGGAACCGCGCAGAAAAGCAATCAATACCAGCCGGCCATCTTCAGCCAACGCCTTCATTTCCCGTGGGATATAGTCACCCCCGACCATATCCAGAATGACATCCACACCACACCCATGGGTCTGGGCACGGATCACTTCCACAAAATCCTCAGTGGTATAGTTGATGGCTCGCTCGGCCCCCAGGGATTCGCAGGCTGCACATTTTTCCGCCGAACCCGCTGTGGCAAATACCCGATGCCCCAGCGCTCGCGCCAGTTGAATCGCCGTTGTCCCAATTCCACTGCCTCCCCCCTGAACCAAAAAGGTTTCCCCGGGTTTGAGCGCAGCTCGGTCAAACACATTACTCCATACCGTAAAAAACGTTTCTGGCAAGGCTGCCGCCATAACACTGGTAAATCCTTGGGGATAAGGCAAGCAGGTCAAGGCAGGGGCCACACAATATTCGGCATACCCTCCTCCCGCCACCAATGCACAGACCCGATCTCCTGCATTCCATAGGGTGACGCCCTCGCCTACAGCTACTACTTCCCCAGCCACTTCCAACCCAGGCAAATCTGATGCATCTGCCGGCGGAGGATAAAAACCCGCACGTTGAAAGCAATCTGGCCGATTGATCCCCGCAGCATCTACTCGGATCAGTACTTCACCCAAACCCGGATGAGGGCGGGGCCGGGTCACCCATTTCAACACTTCCGGCCCACCGGAACTAGATATTTCTACACACCCCATGTGTAATGACTGATTCATGGTGCCTCCTTCAAATTCATCCCTCAGGGAAACCGTTAATAACCAACGTAACCGCATCCCCAACCTTTCCACAAGGGAGCATAGCATACCCGCCTATGGGATAATCTACCCATGATGCCCAAAATTATGCCCTGTTTTCGCCGAGACCCTTGGTTCCCTCGAACATTGCGCCAGCGCCATACGCCCCACCATCACCTTTGGCTCAATCGCAAAGGATCGTTGACCGCTCGACTCAGATCTGCCACCCATCACTTTCAGGTAAAAATTCTTTTTCAAGGACGCCGCAAAGCTTTTCCTGATGAAGCCAGACTGCTCACCGCACACTCGCGGGCCAGGGTCTGGACCCGCGAAGTCCTGCTTTGCGACGGGGACCACCCCTTAGTATTTGCGCACAGCGTTCTGCCCTACAACTCGTTGCGCGGCCCGTGGCGCAAATTCACGACATTGGGCAACCGCCCTATGGGAGAGAAGCTCTTTTCCACACCAAGTATTCACCGAGGTCCTTTGCATTTCCGCAAATTGCCTCCTATCCATCCCTTGCGCCGATCAACCCAACCCTATTCATCCAGCGTAGCTCCCTGGGCCCGCCGATCCCTGTTTCTCGACCGCACCGGCCCCTTGCTCGTCACTGAAATATTTTTACACTTACCCTGATCTGTTCGCCCAAACTCCCTCGTCAACCAAGGAATACCCTCTAAAATATCACCGAAAAATGGTTTTTTTGTGATTTTTTCGGGATACGGCGTCAACACCTTGTACTTTTTGCACAAATTATCAATTTTTCTTTTATAATTCAAGCTGACTTGGAAACCTCCGAAACAATAACGCAACTTTGCGCGCGACAAGGATTTATGTCTGACAAAATCAAAGTGCTGGTGGTTGATGATCACGCCATCATTCGCAAGGGAATAACCCAGCTATTGCGTGATACCGAAGACATGGAAGTTGCCGCAGAGGCTGAGAGCGGAGCGGAAGCCCTACGTTTGGTCAAAGACAATAACTACGATGTAGTATTGCTCGACATCAGCATGCCTGGCGAACATGGCATCGATGTATTGATAAAACTTAAGGAGTTGCGCCCGAATCTGTCTGTTCTGATCCTCAGTATGTATCCCGAAGACCAGTATGCCATTCGTTCACTCAAAGCCGGAGCTTCGGGCTACATCAACAAACAGGACGCATTGACCCAAATGGTCATTGCCATTCGACAGGTATCCTCAGGACGGAAATACATCAGTAGTGAGCTGGCCCTTCAATTGGCCGAACACCTAACCCACCAAACTCAAGAGCTGCCACATCAGGGACTGTCTCACCGCGAATATCAAACATTATGTCTGATTGCCTCGGGGAAGAAACTCAGCGAAATTGCCGATACGATGGTCCTGAGCGCCAAAACCGTCAGCGTCTATCGCGCCCGTCTTCTAGAAAAGATGAAAATGCGTACCAACGCAGAACTCATTCACTACGCCATCACCCATCATTTGGTGCCGTGAACGCATCCGGCCTCTCAATGGAGAATAAAATCCACTCGCGCCTCAGGCGCTTGGCGATCGATGTTGCCATCTTCTGGCGCGTCGCGCACTTCATAGATTCGTGAAGCAGCAATCTGCCCCTGCTTGACCAACCAGGCCTGAACCACATCAGCCCGACGCTGAGCCAGTTCGTTTAACTGCCCTGTGGTCACAGGCGCATTGGCCAGCATGAGTTTTTCCATATCGGCCACCGATAAAGATTTATCCATTCCAAAGAAATTTTTTGGTTTTGGAAAGGTTTCTGCCTGATAGGCTACCCGCAGCCAATGTTCGTATTCCTGAGGCGTCAGCTCTTGGCGTTGATCCACGACTTCCCCATGATCCACCTGCGCCTTGAGGCGTGCCGCCTGTACTTTTCTGAGCAAGACGAGCCGTTGCAAATTTGGGCCGTCATTGTGCAGACTGGCTTTCCCCTCCACATCCAACCTAAGGTCAGAATGGTCACGCAGGGTTTGGGCCATTTTCTGTAGAGTGACTTCCTGTTCTGCACCAAGGGTATCCATTCCAGAGGGAAAAGGCATCCACGAGACCGTCCCTTGATGCTTAAATAATTTTCCCAGCAAGGCAAAAGGAGATTCCACGGCTTTTTCCAACAAATGAACCATCATTCGCGCCAACACATCGCCTACGGAAAACTGTGGATCATTAAATGACCCCTCGATGGGCAAGTTAACATTGATGGTGCCATGGGAATCTTCCAGTAGTGATACTGCCAATTCCACCGGCAAGTGGGTCGCCGACAAGCTGCTCACCGGTTTGCCAAAAGTCAATTCATTGAGCACCAGATGATTGGTTGCATGAAGTACCTGATCCTGAACTTTGTAATGAACCTCAAATGACAATTTTCCGCGCTCGATGTTATACCCTACATATTTCCCCGAATATGGACTGAATTGGGCCAGATCCATTCCCTTTACACGCGCAGTCACATCCAGATAAAGGGAAGTCTGTAACGGATTGAGTTGCCCCTGAATCAGTACTGGGGCATCATTTGCACGCCCACGCAATTCCAGACGCGCCTGAGAATTTTCGGCAGACGACAATCCCGCAATCTCACCACCCAGATGAGTCAAATCAGCCTCATAATGAGGTTGAATAAACTCATCCTTATAATGAATTTTTCCTCCCTGAAGAATGACTTTACGCACCATAACTGAGGCAGGGGAGTGACTCCGTGACTTGTTCCCAACCCCGACTGCAGTGGCTGGGTTTACTGGGTTGTTACCTTGACCGCGGGCGGGACCAGGAAACTCGCCCTTCATGGAAGCCGTGGGTGAACGGGGAGATGGAGCGTCAATCAACAGAGTCTGCCAATTCAAAGTACCGGACGACAGAAGCGTGACGCGCCCATAAAAATCGCTGACTGCCACCTGGTCCACCACTAGGGAAAAGGGCTTCGATGAGGCATTAACCCCTCCGAAAAACAATGACTTGCTGCGAAACAAAGACTGCGCCCAGCGGTCGTCCAGCAAAACCACATCATCCACCTGAAGATTTCCTCGGTACTGGGTCTGTATCGGCTGAGTAGCGGACACTCCCAGCGTCACTAAGCCCTCTCCCGACAGCGTTCCCTGTGCCAACAACACATGGGAATATGGGCGAAGATAAGGTTGGAACGGGGACAATTCCAGATGCTTCATGGACAAACGCAGTTGGGCCTGTCCCAACCCTGGATTTACTGGCCCCTCAAGATGCAACGTACCCCGGTCCCCCACCTGCGTATCCAGCATCACTTGAGACAGGTTCGTGGTACTGGGTGTTAAGGGATAAACCACATCCGTCCCCTGCACTCGGGTCTGAGACAATGCCAATTTCACAGGCAATCGCTGACATTTTTTAACCGGTGCGGTACAACCGAAATCCATTCTGCGCGCTTCAAAAGACACGCGCCCCACTTGAGCATGAAATTGCCCCCCTGATGTGGGCCATACGGCCGTGGATTGCTCCAGGGAAAATGTCGCTCCATCCAAAGCCAGATGCCAGAGTGAGGAAGCTTTACTGACAAGGTGTGACCCTGGGTGATTTCCCCTCTCGACAGAAGTTTCGCCTTGCACCGCGACACCCGTTGCACTTCCCTGCACTTGCCCTAGGGACCAAAGCCCTCCCTTTTCGGCAAAGTGCAACTGTGCCAACGAAAATTGGCCGTTGTCCAGCGCAAACCGGATCGATTGGGCAGGAATCTGTCCCTCGAGCCGAGGAAACTGTGCCTTGATACTCCGAATTTCACCCTGAAAATTCTTTCCTGGCATGCCCTGAATGGAAAAATCCCCTGCCAGCGATAGCGTGCCGGTATGTATCTGGACCCCATCCATAGTGGCCGCTAAGGAGCTCATCCGAGCCAGATCCACCTGGCTCAGTGAAAAACGCCCTTCCGCGCGAATCTGGGGCATAAACGGCTGAATACGCCCTGACACTGAGACTGCTGAGCCATCCACACGCGCTTGCAAGGAGGGAGTAATCCAATGATTCTGATCAACCTCGCGGGTAGAAAACAGGGGCAAATCCATCTGCAGCCCTTGTATCCGGTGTTGTTCATGTGATGTTTGATCCACATAGTCAACGACACCATCCCGTATCTGAAAGTCCTTCAGAACAATGGCCAAAAGAGAACCAGAACTGCTCTGATGGTTAAGAAAAGGGGAGATATTCCATTGTCCTGAGGAATACCGCACCAAATGCAGTTGGGGATGATGGAGCGTCAGCCGATCAATTCTAGGAAGTCCTGTAAGACTCCAAGATGCTTGTCCCGATAACTCATCCAGCGCCACTTCAGTCCCGCCCCCCTGCGCTTCATACAACCGGACATCGCGCACAGACCACTGCAGCGCAAGGGGGTGTATATCCACAGCCCCAATGGTTAAGCGTTGATGGTAGGTTTGTGCCACCCACAGCACTGCCTGTTGTTGAATCCATGAGGGCAGCCACATACCGCTTGTCAGCACAGCTGCCAACAGCAGGAAAAACATGCCACCGATTGCGCTCCCGACAAACCGTGTCACAGACATTACCGAGACGGGGCCTTAACAACCTGACCCAGGGAATCGACGACAGTAACCTGCAACGGAATGCCCTGCGCCACACTCCGGCCAACGGTGCAAAACTCCTCAAACTGAGCGAGTATTCGGTCGAGATGAAGATGGCTATTCGCCGACTGGGAAAGATGAAGAACTACGCGCAACTCCAGAACTCTCATACGTCCCGCATCATTTCGGCCAATTTCGGCCCACCCCTGTGCCGATAATTGCCCACTTAATCCGAGATTAAATTTTCGTACGGCAAAGTACAGCGCATCCACCATACAATTGGACACGGCTGCTACCAATAATTGCGCGGGAGAAGGCCCCCTCCCGCCGCCCAGAGGAGGTCGTTCATCCCCAATCCAAGTGGGTATCCCGCCGCCAAAATCAATGTCAAAACAAAAATCCTGTGTTTGCTTCAGGGTCACCCAAGGGTCAGACACCTCCACCATACTCACTGGGGCTTTCCACCCATATCTATGGATTTTCCCTGGGCCAGGCTGGTCACATAGACCGTTAACGCCGTCAGTTCATCACTGCCATAAGCCGGGGGTTTTCCCTGCAAGGCCATTCCTACACAGCCACGGATCTGATCCTGAAGCGTAAAAACCTGACCTGCATTGGCCTTGTAACGAGGAAATACTGCGGCGGCATTGCTTAAACTCGGAATGGACTTACCGTCCGGACGCTGACCTGGCCCCACACCCCCGTGTAAATGACAGGATTCACATACCTGCCCATTGCCGGAAAAGTTGGCATGGGTAAACAGATCCTTGCCTTGATCGGCCACTTTCTGTAACTCAGGATCCAGCGCAGCTCCGTGAGCCAGAGTGACCATTGCACTCAGTAAACTCCCCGCCAACCATGATCTCACCACTCGATTTTTCATCGCAGCACGCATCATTCTTCTCCTGTTCAAGACTCAACAAGCTGCCTTCGCAACTCTACCCCCATCAATATGGTGCAGAATCACACAGGCACTTGTCAATCACTTATGTAACAGTCAAAAAAGATGCCCCTGAATTGGAGACGGCCTCCTCACCAGAGGTCCGTCAGTAGAACCTCCAGATGGCTATTGATCCTGCGCGACTTTCTCGTCACCCTCGACATCATCGCCCACAGTATCCAGCATCTGGATCTTCAAAGCTTCCAAAGTGGAAGCGACTTCTGCACGTTTTTGTTCGTTAGTGTCATGGCGATACTGAATAACCGTTGCCGTACTCCCCAAACTGATGGCGAAGATCAAAAAATAGCGAATCAAGGCGATTTTTTCCGGTTTCATCATGGTTCTCCCGAAGAGTCAAGTTTGCATGCTTTAAGCAAAGCAAATATCGGGCCAAATGTAGCGGTCTCCAATAACCAATATATGTTACTGATTTTAAGAACCAATAATTCAGTATGGGATTTCGTTTAATAAAACGGAATCGGCAGGAGCACCGCCTTGGACATCAATAGCCAAAGATAGCCCCTTATGGGTGCGTTCTGAATGGGTTTTTTGTTTGTAACAGGAAGGGAAGCAGGGGGAACTGAGAGGACATACGGGTATGACGAGCGGAGCAACAACTACGGGGGGTTGTGTTGCCACCCCGCCCGTCATGGAATTACTTTTTGCGCTGCCAATTTGCGTTATCAGCGAGGAAACAAAACAGTGCCGTACCCACGATGGCGATGATTTCATACATCACGATGTTACTCATTGCGCAGCCTCCTGAAATGATTATTTGTCTGGATCAACCGTAATCTGAAATCCTCTTATTTGCAGAGGACAGACAATTATAATCACAAAATTTGATATAGATCAAATTTTATTTTCTGGATTCATGAGTCAAAATATCGCGCTTCTCTCAACCCAGGTTTACCCACTAAATTTCGACAGTCTGAAGCCCCAGAAGTCTTTCCAACAGCGCGCGGACGCTGGCGATTTCCCGCCCAAAAGGCAACCCACCCACTCCGCTAAAAAACAATCCTTTTTTGATATCCCCGCGCAACGCTGCCGAAAGTTGAGTATCGATACAGAACTGCCCCCACCCCGCTTTACCATCGCGCAAACCACATTGGGCCAGACAATCAAACTTCAATGTGCATCGGGGTTTCTTCCGCGCCAGGGATTTGAGCTTGTCTTCAAACTTCAAGTAGGTCTTCAGCCATGGCGTCAAAACAGCCCGGGCGGGAAGACCTGCCACACTGAGGAAGGTCACCCTTTCCCCTTCGGCGGCTCCGGCCAGAACTTTTTTAAAATCAGGATGGGCGTCGCATTCTTCCGTTACCGCAAAAGGCGTCCCCAATTGCACTCCAGCCGCGCCCAAAGCTTGCAAGCGCTGTATATCGGCAAAGGTGCGTACCCCCCCGGCGGCAATCAGAGGGATTTCCCCCTCTATCCCCATAACCCGAAAAAATTCCAGCGCCTCTGGAACCACGCGCTCAAAATCAAACCGTCCATCCCCCACTTCATCGATTCGACTTGCCCCCAAATGCCCCCCCGCATAACCTGGATGTTCGATGACAATGGCATCTGGCAAACGTCCTTTACGCTCCCACTTCTTGACCACCAACTGAATTCCGCGAACATCGGATAAAACCGGAATCAACGCCACTTCAGGGTAATTGGCCGCCAACTCTGGCAAATCAAGGGGCAATCCCGCGCCAACCACCAAGGCATCGACCCCAGAACGCAAGGATTGCTCTACATAAGAAGGATAGGCGCTGACAGCGCGCATAATATTCACCGCTATCATTCCCTGCCCTTGGGAAAGAACCCTTGCGGCAATGATTTCCCTGTCCAGCGCCTCCATATTGGCTGCATTCACCTCATCCCGCACGGATTCTCCATGACCTTGACCACGAGCCAGCAAATCCTGATGATGGTGGCGCAGATCAATGGACGCGATGGTCCCCATACCCCCCATAGCCGCGACAGTACCGGCTAATCGGTGGGCTGAGATACCCACGCCCATCCCCCCCTGAACCACCGGAAGCAATTTCTTCCCGCGAATCATCAATGGTTTCAGTTGAGGAGAGTTCAGGAAGCGTGGCAACAAAGAACGAGACGGCTTTTCAATGTCCTCTGGATTCATGAGAGTCACTCCGTTGAAATTGTTCAGAATGCGCTTTGCCACAGACTCATTCATTGATTAAAATCAACGAAATTACTTAAATATTCGAAAATATTGAAAAAATATCGTAGCCAGTCTCACCAGCACCGCGGAATATGCGCCCGAAAAGGGAAAAACCAAAATGAGAAACCGTCCCAGAGTTTCTGGTATAATGCTTCCTGCTTAATTTTATCGGGTCGTTAGCTCAGCTGGTAGAGCAGCGGACTCTTAATCCGTTGGTCGAAGGTTCGAATCCTTCACGGCCCACCAATAAATCAATATGTTAAGAAATTTATTGGTTCATATAAAAACCCCCTTGGGGGAATTTTTTGACCATATCACGCCACCTTCTTCCCGATCTTGAATACAGCTTCCGCAAGCCTTTCTGTTGCCAGATGGCTACCGCTCTTGCTACTGGTCGTGGATCTATGCCCTAGTACTGCCCCCACAGTGGGCAGACCCACTCCATGATTTATCATGGCACTGACCGCCGAAAGCATCAAGTCATGAAAGCTCAACCATTCCGTTCCCGCCAATTTTCTCGCTTCTCTAAAATTCTTTTCGTTCCTGCCACATGTTGCGTGGCATCCCAAGCTCCTGAGACTCCCATGGCTTATTCTAGGGGATTTCGCCTTTGTCCAAAGGCTTCAACCATTTTATCGGTGACTCCCTGACGGAGATCTCGGGGGTTTTTGACTTCTTTCTCATCAGTCATGATCAGACCCCCATCAGAGCGGATTCGCCATCTTCTGGCGAGAGACCATAGTCACTCACGGGATCTTTGCCCTGCGGAATCTCCCAAGTCATGAATTCATCGGTAGCCTCAGCTGCCAAAAAGTACGGCATCTTCATACAGTCTCCTCCTTGAAGTTGACCTTGGGACGGGACCATATCAAGACTCTGCAGGGAGAGAACTGACTGTGATAAAACAGCACGTTGGAATATAAATAAATGAAGGAACGCTCACCGTGTATCAACTAAATTCTGAACTACCAAATCTAACGAACGAACTATTCGATATCCCGACGCTAGAGAAGGTCACTGAAGGTGACGCAATTGACCATTCCCCACGCTTTCTTCTCCTGTATGGTTCCTTGCGTGCTCGTTCTTACAGCAAGCTGTTAACCTATGAAGCTGGCCGTCTGTTGGAAGCGATGGGCGGAGATGTGCGTATTTTTGATCCGCATGGATTGCCTTTGCCCGACGACGCTCCGGAAACGCATACGAAAGTTCTGGAGTTACGCGAATTAACCCAATGGGCCGATGGTATGGTCTGGTGTTCACCGGAACGACACGGCGCGATGACAGGAATTATGAAGGCGCAGATTGACTGGATTCCATTGTCGATTGGCGCGGTTCGCCCAACGCAGGGCAAGACTCTGGCGGTAATGCAGGTATCCGGGGGCTCACAATCTTTCAATGCTGTAAATCAGTTACGCGTATTGGGTCGGTGGATGCGGATGATTACCATACCAAATCAATCCTCGGTGGCCAAAGCATTTCTGGAATTTAATGAATCCGGTCGAATGAAGCCATCGGCGTATTACGACCGGGTTGTCGATGTCATGGAAGAACTGATGAAGTTTACTTTGTTGACCCGGCAGGTTGCTCCTTATCTTGTTGATCGCTATAGTGAACGCAAGGAAAGTGCTGATGAACTATCCAAACGGGTCAATCAGAAATCGATTTAAACCATGAATTGGTAGTAAGCTAGTGAATCCAGACGGTCATCTCGAGTGATGAAGTGATACTTTTTATTATGCAAAGCTTTGCATAATAAAAAAATTGGTTATTTGTAGGATCGGCTCTGGCTGGGGTTCGCACAGCGTCCATTCAGACCTTACTGGGAACTGCACGGATGATTGAACGAACTGCTCCCTCTGGTCATGTCGGAAAAAGTAACCAGCACACAGCCGCAAGCGGGGCCTATCTCACCCTGAGCAAGGCAAAAGGGTTTGTCTCTCACCGGACGCTTACCCGAATACTGCGCGGCCGTCAGTCCCGAATTAACGCGGAACTGGTCAACCGCATTCCACAGTCGTTTTTCAAGGACATCATTGGCAAGGTCTTTTTCAAACTGGGCGATCCCAAGCATTCGTGGTTCCTGTCAGCATATTTTATTGTTGCAGAATGCTAACACGGACTAACCAAGCCTAGCGGCCAGCAGCTTGGAATGGGTCAAGCGCGTGCGAAGTACGGCGCAGCGGATCCTTGCGTGAAAGCACCCGTTCCTCTCAATTTTTTCTCGAATTCACCCACCGGCACCGGTCTACCGAACAAGTATCCTTGGTAGAGAGTGCAACCATGTTGCTCTAGAAATACACGCTGTTCTTCCGTCTCCACCCCTTCGGCGATAACCTCCATGCCTAGGTTATTGGCCATGCCAATGATGGTCTGCACTATGATCGAATCACCGTGCTTCACCCCAATGTTGTGCACAAAAGACTGATCTATTTTCAACTGGTCGATGGGTAACTGTGTCAGGTAAGACAACGATGAGTAACCCGTGCCAAAGTCATCCATAGAGAAACGCACCCCATACTGTCTGAGTGCGTGCATCTTGGCGATGGTGTCATCGATATTGGCCAGAACCAGACTCTCCGTGAGTTCGAGCTTGATTCGGTTGGGGTTGAGTGCATGTCTGTGTAATATCCGGCGTACTTGATCGACGAAATCGGGCTGGTGAAATTGGAGTGCACTGACATTGATGGCAAGTTGCAGGTGGCAGGTGAGCGCATTGGTTTCCCATAGCTTCAACTGGGCACAGGCCGTTTCTAGCACCCACTGCCCGATGGGCTGAATCAGACCGGTTTCTTCGGCCAACGGGATAAACTGCATGGGTGAGACCAGACCGCGATGCGGATGCAGCCAGCGTATCAGCACCTCGGCACCGAAAATATGGCCAGTATGACCAACCTGCATTTGGTAGTGCACCCTAAATTGGTTCCCTGACAAGGCACGGCGCAAATCATTTTCCAATGCTGTGCGAGCTTCCAGTACCACCTGCATGGCCGGGTCATAGAATCGCAGGCTATTGCGTCCAGCGCTCTTCGCTTGGTACATAGCGGTATCGGCGCGTTTGAGCAATTCATCCACCGTGACCTCCTGATTGCAAAACAGACAGATTCCAATGCTGGCAGAACAGTGATAATCATAATCTACCAACAAATGAGGCTGACTGATGGTGCTGAGTATTTTGTCGCAAATGGCTTCCGTCTGGGCAGCAGCTTCCAAAGGCTCTTCATCCAACTCTTGCAGTATGACGATGAACTCATCACCTCCCAGCCGCGCCACGGTGTCCCCCTCACGTATACAGGATAGCAACCGACGGGCCACCTCAATCAGCAATAAGTCGCCGATATTATGACCCTTGGTATCGTTGAGAATCTTGAAATTGTCGAGATCAATAAACAGAAGGGCAGCGTGGTTGCTATGCCGGGCGCTGGCGGCAAAGGTATGCTGCAGGCGGTCCACCAGCAGACGTCGATTGGGCAGAGAGGTTAACGGATCATAAAAAGCCAGAGAGTGGATTGTGGCCTCATTTTTCTTGAATTGAGAGAGGTCAGAATAGGAAGCGACATAGTTCGTGATTTTACCTTCGACATCAGTAACGGCGGTAATGGTGAGCCAATCCAGATAGACTTCTCCATTTTTTCGCCGGTTCCAAATTTCGCCATTCCAATATTGGTCCCGTGTTAGAGCATCCCACATTTGCCGATAAAATTCAGCATCCTGCTTCCCAGACTTGACCAGAGCGGGGGTCTTTCCAATGGCTTCCTCGGCACAGTATCCCGTCTGGCGAGCAAAAGACTTATTGATGCGCAGGATGACTTTGTAGGCATCGGTGATGAGGATACCTTCCTGTGTTTCGAAAGCAATGGCGGCAATGCGCAGGTCCTGCTCTGCCCGTTTGCGCTCAGTTTCGTTAGCGAAATTACTGAGGGCGAAACTGACATCAATTGCCATTTCAACCAGCAGGTCGCAGGCGGCTTCATCGAAGGCATTGGTTTCTCCCGCATACAAGGAAAATACACCAATAACGAGACCATTCCGGCATAGTGGCAGTGATGCCGAGGCTGCCCAACCACTGCGCGCGGCACTTTCTTGCCATGGAACGGTGAGTGGATCATTCATGTAATCTTGGCTCCAGACTGGCCGGTTTTCGCGAATGGCGGTTCCGGTGGGGCCGTGCCCGAAGGGGCTAACAATGTCCGCCGATATCTTGACATTTCCCAACTCCTCGACGCCACTGCCAAAACTGCAAGCCGGTCGAACCTCGAGCGTCTCAGCATTGATGAGGCCGATCCAAGCCATCTTCATCCTACCAAAACGCACTGCAGCACAACAGATTTTCAGGAATAACTCTTCCTCATTCGTACAGTGCACGATAGCCTTGTTGCACTGGCTCAGCGCAGTATAGAGATGTGTGAGCCGCTGAATTTCCACCTCGGCTGCCTTACGCTTGGTAATATCGCGGATATTGCACTGGATGATCTGGACCCCATCACAGTCGTAGGTATTACTCACAAATTCAACTTGGACACGTTCCCCTGCTTTTGTTTTTAGCGGAAGATCCTCGTACCGGATATAGCCCTTTATTTTCAGTTCCGCAAACATTTCTTTGCTCTCGAATCGGTCTGAAAACGGCCCCACTTCCCATAGCTTTTTCCCCAAAAATTCCGCATGCGTGTAGCCCAGCATGTTGACCAAATAGGGATTGACATCTTCAATCTGGGCGGTGTCGACATTAAGAAGCAGGATCCCGTCCTGAGCAGTTTCAAACAAACGACGGTAGCTGCTTTCGGATGCTCGTAATGCTTTCAGTGCACGTTTGGTCAACAGCGGGGAAGTTGGCGTTTGCATACCCATGACTCCAAGGTCTTGTTGGCGGACACCAACCACCTTGAAATAAAGTATGCAAATTGTCAGGGCGGTACCGCACATAACGCGCATCAAAGGATCGGTGGTGCATGGGTTCGAGAGGTGCTTCACTTGGATTCCGGCGAAACCACACCAACTCAGAGAATGTTTTTTGGATTCCTGCTGTTTTATGGGAAATTCGGACTGCTGGTGACACAACTCCCTAGTACAGCAAGTAGCGGTGCCGCAACGTGGAAAATTCCTTGAGTTTCGGTTGCCATTGGAACGCCAGAGTTTTGGGATCCTGTCCTTCGGTAATGGCCTGCACCAAGGAACGTGACCCCACCATGCCGAGAATTTTCCGGAGGTGAAACTGCTCTGGGTACAACTGGTGCAGGACGCTGGCCAATTCTATTCCCAGCAAGGGGGAATCCAGTGCATGCCGATCAGTCAACAGGATGCGAACGCCATGACAAAGCTGCTGCGGGTAGCGACTGGTGTCGGGGGTAAACTCTGCGGGGATGAAATAGACGCCGGCGATCTCCCGTCGATTGAGTTCATCTGCCAGTTCCCGCCCCTGAATCCAGGGTGCCCCCAGCACTTCAAAGGGAGTGTCCGTACCCCGTCCGACGCTGACATTGGCACTTTCCACCAACCCAACTCCAGGATAAAGGGTGGCTTCGGTGAGGGTACGCAGATTGGGGGAAGGATTGACCCAAGGGATCCCGGTATCATCGAACCAGTCGTGACGACGGTAACCCCGCATTTTGATGACCTGCAGCTTGGCCCCAATGTGAGCTTCTGCATTAAAAAGTTCGGCCAATTCGCCCATGGTCATGCCATGCCGCACCGGCAGAGGAAAGTAGCCGGTGAAGGAAGTCAGGGTTGGGTCCAGCATGGGGCCTTGCACCACATCGGCACCGATGGGGTCGGGGCGGTCCAGAACATAGAAGTCGATGCCCTTGCGCGCGGCGGCTTCCATGGCATACGCCAGAGTGCTGGCATAGGTGTAGAAACGCACCCCGGCATCCTGAATGTCGAACACCAGGGCATCGATGTCATGAAGCATCGGGGCCGTGGGTTTTCTGGTGTCACCGTACAAACTGTACACCGGCAGTCCCGTAGCGGCATCGATACCAGAGAGGATTTTTTCATCGAAGATGCCCTGAAGTCCATGTTCCGGACTGAAGATGGCGCTCAGGCGGACGCCAGGCGCTTGATTCAATAGGTCCACTCCCCTCCTCCCCTCGCCATCTACTCCGGTTTGATTGGTCAGGATCCCGATCCGTTGGCCCTTCAGGGGGGCGAAGTTTTCGGCCTCCAGCACATCCAGTCCTGTGGCCACTTGGGTTGGTGGGTGAATCACTGGCTCGGTGGCGGCCCGTTCGGTATAGGCGGCAATGGCAGGGCGGGCCGCCAGAATGCTCTGATTGGATTGTGGCCCCAGGGCATCAGACACCATGGCGAGGATTCCGCGGCGCAAGGGGTTGGCGTTGCCCTGTCCATGGGGGTGGACACGGTTGGTCAGGACGATGACAAAGATATGGGTCACGGGATCCACCCACAACAAGGTCCCGGTATAGCCCAGATGGCCGTAGGACCCTAGGGGAAGCAGTTGTTCGCGATTGGTGGCCAGGGGAGCGGCCAACTGCCAGCCCAGCCCGCGCAATTCGGTCGTGCCGGGTGGCGACTGGGGGGTGGTCATTTGGTCCACGGTATCCGGGTTCAATATGTGAACCCCGTTTTGACTTCCCCCATTGAGCAGCATGCGCGCAAAAATGGCCAAGTCCCCGGCCGTAGAAAACAGTCCCGCATGCCCTGCCACCCCTTCCATGCGATGAGCGGTGGGGTCATGCACTTCTCCCCAGCGCAGTGTACCGTCCAGATATTCGGTAGGGGCAATGTCTGCCGCTGATGCTGGCTTGAAGCCCGTGTGGGTCATGCCCAAGGGCTGAAAAATATGCTGGGCGCAATAGACCTCCAGAGGCTGGCCAGATACCCGATGGACCAGTTCCCCCAGAACCTCAAAGTTGATGTCGCTGTAGAGATACTGGCTGCCTGGGGGAAAGCGTGGGGTTTCTGCGAGGATCCGTTGGAGGGCGGTGGAGTAACCGAACCACGGAGGGGTTAAATCCAGGTCAGGGCGCAAGCCGGAATAATGGGTCAGCAACTGCCGAAGAGTGATGGCTTCCTTGCCCTTTGTCCCAAACTCCGGCCAATACTTGATTACCGGATCATCAAGCTGAATTTTCTGTTGCTCCACCAGCTGCATGATGGCCGTGGTGGTAGCAATCACCTTGGTCAGGGAGGCCAGATCAAAACGGGTGTCCACCCTCATGGGCAACGGATCTGGGGTCAGGGCACGCTGACCGAAGGCCTGGCGATATATCGTTTCCGTAGGGGTGCCCACCAAGATCACGGCCCCAGGGATGTGTCCATACCGGATTTCGCTTTGGGTCAACCCGCCCAGAGAGGCTAAGTTGGTCCCCGCGAGTGCGTCGGGAGTCTGGGCCCACAGGGGCGCTCCCCACGGCAGAAAAAAACCCAGCCCAAGGAGGGTGACCCATCTCATCCGGCCCTTCCCCCTAGGCAAGTTCATGGCAGACTACTTTTTCTGGAGACCATCGCCATAGGAGTTGTGCGGGTTCCATAACATCCACCCATCGCTGCCAAAGCGATCGGAAGCCTCAATTTGCGCACGAATTTGATCATTTCTGAACCACCGTCGGTCAAAAGCATAGTCCCGGAAAGCCTGAAGCCAAGGCCGAAAACGCAAGGACGCCATACCGCTACGCTGTTGTGCCTTCTCCAGAGAAAGCCGGACGATTTCACCAGGATGTTGCACTGGGTTGAGATAACCCGGAATCCCAAACTTAAATCCCGAGGGGTAGAGCATGAAGCACAGGTAGTCCACCACCTCGCCCAGGTTTTGCAGTTTCTGCCCAATGTGCGTGTCATCGGTATTCCATGCCACATACCCGAAAATATCGGCCCCCAAAAATACATTATAGGGGACGAGCCGTTTTCTGGCTTCGCCCAAAAATCCAGAAATGGCCCCGACCCGATTTTCTTCGGTGTTCGGCTTGGAAAATACCGGTTCTAGGGAATCCGGGAACCGGACATAGTCAAACTGGATTTCATCAAATCCGGCACGTGCTGCCTCCACCGCCAGATCGATGTTGTAGTTCCACACCGTGACGCTGAAGGGATCGGGCCAGGACAATCCTTCCCGATCCTTCCAGACGCCCCCGCCTTTGGTTTTCAAAGCCAGTTCAGGGTGGGCAGAAGCCAGCGGATTATCCTTGAACACCACGATTCTCCCGATGGCATAAATGCCCTTGGCGTGGAGTTCGGTGACCAATCCACTCATATCCTTGATGGTGGTGATTTTTTGCGCGCCAATCTGGGTCGCCAGGGGAACGGCACTCTTGAACGAGACCCCTCCCCGGTCGCCTTTGAGGTCAATCACCAGCGCATTGACTTCAGTCCGCCGGATCACATCGAAGGCCGCATGGCGCAATGTTTTGTCCCCGACCCCATAGAATGAAAGATAAATGGCCTTGGGAATAAAAGGCATCAGGGTGATCGGGGCAAGGTCACGGGCTAAGGGGACATCTCGACGGGTATGCCCATAGGCCCGAATGCCGAGCTTGTCGCCACTGCCATTGAGGGTAAATTTACCCTTGGAGTCGGTGCGCACCACGGTAGAGCCCAGGGTGACAAAAGCATTTTCAATGGGTTTCTGGGTGACGGCATCCAGCACCGTTCCTGCACAGACGGCTGCCATGGCGGACACTGGGTTTAGTGCGGCCCACACCAGAAACAGGAGGGAAACGATGGGTTTGACATTCTTCACGGCTGATTTTCTCTTTTCTCACGGGAACGGGAGGACTCGGCAAGCAACTTTTCAAATGCCGTACCCTGGACTGGGTTGATCATCAAATATCGGGGTAAAGCCATCATCGAATCGGCGCGGGTGACAGGGTGTCTCGCTATGGAAAAACCGGCGATATAACCACTGCGTCTAGCCTCCTCAATCAGTGCATCGTCATAAATTCCATAGGGCCAGGCCAACATATCTACCGGACTTCCCAGTTTTCGCTGCAGGACTTCCCGAGATTTGCTCAGTTGACCCTGAACAAAAGTCTCATAATCCTTTGCAGTCAGGCGTTTTTTTTCTATTTTGAAGTTGGGATGCCAATAGGTATGAGATTGGATGTCTACCAGACCGCTTTGCTTCATTTCCTGTAATTGTGACCAGGTCAGGGCATACTTGGCGTTAGAAATGGCCGAAGGATAGATGAACAAAGTCATCGGCATATGGTAATGACGGATCAGCGGAAACAGGTCAGTGAACACGGATTCATGACCATCGTCAGCAGTGATCACAATGGAACGGTCGGGCAGCGGCGACGTTTTTCCTGCCAGCGAAGCGATCAACTGGCGTAAGGGAATCACCGTGTACCCATGGCGATGAAGATACTCAAGTTGAGCGGTTAAAACCGCCGTCTTCACCGTCATCGAATCCGCAACCACGGGCCCAAAACGATGGTACAGCAAAATGGGAACCGCAACCCTGTTGCCTTCCGGTTCTGCCTCCTGGGCGCATCCAATCGTCGGGGAAAGTAGAAGCGCTATCAGGAACGTGCCGAAAAAACCTATGTTATTCAAAAGCCCCTGCCTGATACATCAAGTAATCGTGTGTGTTCGCATCATTTAAACCAAGACAACCGTTGGTATCGTCCAGAAGAATTATAGAGTAAGGTGAAAAAACCTTAACGTCAAAGTTTGTTGCACCTGTACTATTCCTTGAATGCTAAAGAGGGTGGAGATGACTTTCACACCCAACAGAGGATAGACTGTATCGATTCGTGACGCCATACCCAATCGGTATCTCCTTAAAGCACCAAAGACACGTGGATATAAACCCATATAAGCATTAGAAATCACACCGTTATTTGTATTTTCAAGAGTGACTTTTCCCTGCAAGATCAAGGCTGACACAGCGGTCGCTGCGCCAGATCATTCACAAAAGGAGGCATTCATGATTTACGCCGCACCCGGCGCTACAGGCGCCAAAGTTCAATTCAAGGTCAAGTATGACAACTTCATTGGCGGCAACTGGGTTGCTCCTGTCAAGGGACAGTACTTCGACGTCATTACCCCCATCAACGGTAAGGTCTACACCCAAGCCGCACGCTCCGGAGCCGACGACATCGAACTGGCTCTGGACTCGGCTCATGCTGCCGCCGACAAGTGGGGCAAAACCGCCCCAGCCGAGCGCGCCAATATTTTGCTAAAGATCGCCGACCGCATAGAAGCCAACCTGGAACTTCTGGCCTATGCCGAGACCGTAGACAACGGTAAGCCGATTCGCGAAACCCTGAATGCCGACATTCCTCTCACCGTCGACCACTTCCGTTACTTCGCTGGCTGCGTTCGCGCCCAGGAAGGGGCATTGAGCGACATCGACGAAAACATGGTTGCCTATCACTACCATGAACCCCTGGGCGTAGTTGGGCAGATCATACCGTGGAATTTTCCCATCCTCATGGCCGCATGGAAGCTGGCTCCCGCCATCGGTGCAGGCAACTGTGTCGTGTTGAAACCTGCCGAGTCGACACCCATCAGCATTTTGATTCTGGCTGAACTGATTGCCGACATTGTGCCCCCCGGTGTACTCAACATTGTCAACGGCTACGGTCGCGAAGCGGGTTTGCCACTGGCCACCAGCAAACGCATCGCCAAGATTGCTTTTACCGGTTCCACTTCTACTGGCCGCGTCATTGCCCAGGCCGCTGCCAATAACCTGATCCCGGCAACCCTAGAGCTCGGTGGAAAATCGCCCAATATCTTCTTTGCTGACATCATGGACAAGGATGACAGTTTCCTCGACAAAGCCATTGAAGGATTGGTGTTGTTTGCCTTCAACCAAGGGGAAGTATGCACCTGCCCCTCACGCGCCCTGATTCAAGAATCGATCTATGACAAATTCATGGAACGCTGCCTGACCCGCGTCAAAGCGATCAAGCAAGGCAATCCCCTCGATACCGATACGATGATCGGCGCCCAAGCTTCGAAAGAACAATTGACCAAGATCTTGACCTACCTTGATCTGGGTAAGCAGGAAGGGGCACAAGTGCTGGCCGGCGGCGCCCAAGCCGATGTGGGAAGCGAGCTCAACGGCGGATATTACGTTCAGCCAACCCTATTCAAGGGCCACAATAAGATGCGCATCTTCCAGGAAGAAATCTTTGGCCCCGTGCTGGCAGTGACCACCTTCAAGGATGAAGCCGAAGCCCTGGCTCTGGCCAATGACACGCTCTACGGCCTCGGAGCTGGCGTGTGGAGTCGCAACGGTAATGTCGCTTACCGGATGGGTCGCGCCATCAAAGCCGGCCGCGTATGGACCAACTGCTACCACGCCTATCCGGCCCATGCCGCTTTCGGCGGTTATAAGGAATCCGGCATCGGACGTGAAACGCATAAGGTCATGCTCGATCATTATCAGCAAACCAAGAACCTGCTGGTCAGTTACTCCGAGCAGAAACTGGGCTTTTTCTGATCTTCCTCTGTCACGGGATACCGATGGCTTTCGGGGCGACGCAATTGCTGTGTTCGCCCCGTTTTTCTGGAGACCACCATGATTGCAAAAGTTATTGCTACAGAGACTGCCCTTGAACTGATCGAATTTCTGAAGAAGAAGCACGGCCCTGTGTTTTTTCACCAATCCGGAGGATGTTGCGACAATAGTGCAGCCAACTGTTACCTCCCTGGCGAACTGACCATCGGCGCTGGGGATGAGTACCTTGGAGATATCGGTGGCTGCCCGTTTTACATCAGCAAGTCACAGTACGAATATTGGAAACATACCCAACTGATCATCGACGTCATTGAAGGCACCGGGGGGACTTTCTCGTTGGAAGGCCCCGAAGGAAAAGCCTTCCATACCCGCTCGCGACTATTTTCCGAAGACGAGTGGGCCGAACTGACAAAATAAGACTTCCCTGGAGTTCAGGAGGATCAGCCCCCCGTCACGGAGGATTTTTGGGCGGCGCTGAAGCAGGCGCACCACCCAACTTTTCGGTCACCCTATCCACCACACGTGCCGTTGCTTCAGCTCCGCGCTGAACACCTTTTTCAGCAGCTTTAGCCCCACGCTCCACGCCCCTGGCGGCGGCATGCACTCCGCGATCCACGCCGTGCGCGCCCGCTTTTAAGCCATGGTCAACGGTATGCTCCGCCCGATCAACCAGAGATGGCTGGGAGTTTCCAGAACCTTTAGACGACTCCTCCGCAGGGGCAGATGTCGTAAAACAACCTAAGGCAAACGACAATATCAAACCAAAGTATGGGCGCATGATCATGAACTGGGGGAGGAAAAAACAAAATATTCTGATTCTGTGATGATACACCTGCCAAGAGATTTGAGCGCTGTGGATTTCGCGCCTTGCAAATACCTGTCCCCCAAACCAAACATCGATTCATGGATTTCTGTTGGCGTCGGGAGACCGGTTAGGTTTGCAGTACGGCGTTCCACAGCGCCACCACTGACAGCCGAATGTGCTCGGCGCGTGCGGGATCAACGCGCACCTTTTCGACCCCTTGCAGGCGTTGCTCATGCTGAAACCCGCGTAGGCGGGCATACCCCGAGGCTACCTGCTCGGCCAGCACGCCATCGATCAGACCTGCCCGTTTCGCCCGCCGCAATAACTCCGCATTGCCCACGTTATCAACCAATTCCGGTTGCCGATGTGCATAGGCAAGAATCAGGTACTGCACGAGGAATTCCACATCCACCACCCCACCTTCGTCCTGCTTGACATCAAACAGTTCGGTAATGTTGCGATGGCCTTTATGGAGACGTTGGCGCATATGCAAAATTTCTGCCCGTAGCGCCTGAAGATCGCGCACCCGCGTCAAAACTTGATGGCGAATCGCCTCAAACGCAGCGCCGATAACCGAATCACCCGCAGCGTACCGAGCCCGTGTCAGGGCCTGATGCTCCCACACCCATGCGGAATTATCACGATCTTGTAACTGGTAGTGGCGGAAGGCTTCCAGGGGACTAACCAGCAGGCCGGCGCCACCATTGGGGCGCAACTGCAGGTCCACCTCATAAAGAACCCCTACACCTGTGGGAGTCGTCATCCAGCGTAAAATTTTCCGGGCGAGCAAACTGTAATTATCTTGTGCCTCTTGGTGATCATCCTGATACAAAAAAACCAGATCAAGGTCGGAGGCATAACCCATTTCCTTGCTCCCCCATTTTCCATAGGCAATCACAGCAAAACGCGGCATTTCATGATGGCGTTCAGGAACCTCTTGCCACGAGGCTTCCAACACCAACGCCATCATGACGTCAGCCAACGCACTCAAACGGTCCGCCACTTCTTCAACCGTCAACTCTCCCCGCAAATCACGCAGAAGAATGCGAAAGGTCTCGGCATGGCGGGCACGCCGCAGAATATCCATGTGTTCTTCTGTATCACCCGACACTTCCAGTAACCGGGCGCGCAAAGTCGCGCGGAAATGGGTCCAGTATTGATCAAAATCGGTTCGCTGAGGATCCGCGTCCACGAGAAACTCATCCAGCAACTGGGGGCGCTGCGTCACGTAGCGCGCCGCCCACTCGGAAACCGCCAGCAGTGACAAGAGGCGTTCCAGCACCACCGGGTAGTCCACCAACAACATCAGGTAGGAAGCACGGCGGCTGATGGCTTCCATAAAATGCAAAAAACGCGTCAGCACCACGGCTCTCTGCGGGTGATCGTAGCCTTCGAGAATCTGGTTCAATCCGCGCCCAAATGCCCGATCGAATTGTTCTCGGGTGCGCGCACTCTGGGCCCGATAGGCGGGAAATTGCCGCATCGCCACCAATTTTTGGAGTAGATCACCATCGACATCATCCCCCTGCTCGGAAAAAGCTTCATTCCCTGCCTGGGCCCATAAGCGTTCTCCCGGCCCTGCCGGGCTGGATACGGATTCCGCTGGAAAAATGCGATCAAATACACCAGACACGAATTGCAACCGAGGGACCAGATTGCTCCGAAAAGCTTCGAAGTCAACAAAACCCATGGCCCCTGCAACACGTGCCTGATCGTCATTGTCCATAGGCAAGCTATGGGTTTGCGCATCATCCAAATACTGTAACCGGTGCTCCAGTTGGCGCAGAAAAATATAATGATCCCGCAGCAAAATCACAGTATCCATCGGCAGAAACCCTCTCTGGGCCAACACAGACAGCACCTCAAGAGTGGGAATGAGACGCAACAAAGCATCCTGCCCCCCGCGAATCAACTGAAAAGCCTGAACCACGAATTCTATTTCGCGAATTCCACCCCGCCCCAACTTGATGTTTTCCCCACGCCACGCGGCTTGACGCACTGACTCGCGGTCGGCTTCCTCACGAATCTGGCGGTGGATGGTGCGCAGGGACCCAATGGCGGAGTAATCCAGGTGACGACGATATACAAAGGGTGTGACCAATTGGGCGAGCGCCGCCATGCCTCGGGATACTCCTGGTCGCGCAGCATCGGACACTACTCGAGCTTTAATCCAGGCGTAGCGCTCCCAATCCCTCCCCTGAACCACAAAATACTCTTCCAGCATGGCCAAACTGACCGCCACCGGCCCAGCCGTGCCATTGGGGCGTAACCGCAGATCTACCCGAAAAACAAAACCGTCCTCGGTGATTTCCGAGAGCAATGCCCCCAACTTCTGCCCCATACGCCAGAAAAACTGATGATTGGAGAGCGCCGTCCCAACTCCGCTTCCATCGGTTTCTCCGTCTTCCTCATAGACAAAGATCAGATCTATGTCTGAGGACACATTCAGCTCTCGCCCCCCCAGTTTCCCCATCCCCACGACCAGCAATTCCTGCTCCAATCCCGAATCGCTGCCGCGAGGAATGCCATGACGTTGGCACAACGTCTCTCGCAGCCATTCCACTCCGGCCTGAAGGGTAACTTCGGCCAAAAGCGTCATGGATTCCGTGACCTCTGACAAGGAGGCTTGCCCATTGAGATCACGGGTCATGATACCCACCAGAACTTCGGCTCGAAGCCGGCGCAGCGCAGCCATCAACGCCCGTTCAGGATCAACCAAGGAAATGGACTGGCGAATCAGATCAAGGCGCTGCCGTAGTCGATCTCGAGTCCAGGGGGTGTGTGCCGATGACTGCCATATTTCTGCGGGAACTTTTCCGGTCGCCATGACGCGCGCAGCATAGCGGGAATACTCCTGAACCTGCACCCCAGCAAATCCCGATAACCCCCTGGAGTCTCCCGCAGTCGTACCCGGTGGTTGCAAAGGATTCATCAGGTCCCCACGCGCCTTTGGCGTAATATTTGCCCCTCATGGTGGCTCATGCAGACCACAATGGCGCCTCTTCCATTAACGCAATCTGCTCACGCAGTTCCAAAATGCGATCCTGCCAATAATGCTGTGTATTAAACCAGGGAAACGCCTGCTTAAAAGCCGGGTCGTCCCAACGTTGCGCCAGCCATGCCGAATAGTGAATCAAACGCAGCGTCCGCAAGGCTTCAATCAAATGCAATTCGCGCTCATCGAAATCATGAAAATCTTCGTAGCCGGCCAGAACATCCCCCAGTTGACGCACCCTGTCGGCGCGCTCTCCCGCGAGAAACATCCACAGATCCTGGATTGCCGGTCCCATGCGACTATCGTCAAAATCCACGAAATGCGGGCCATCGTCCGTCCACAATATATTTCCCGGATGACAATCACCATGCAACCGCAAAATCCGCACGTCACCCGCCCGAGCGAAACAGTGAGTGACTCCTTCCAACGCATGCTTAACGACACTACCATAGGCGGGCAGCAAATCTTTTGGGATAAAATCCTGTGTCAGGAGGAAATTGCTTGGAACCACGCCAAAGGTATCGATATTGATTTCCGGACGCTGCTGGAATGGCCTAAGGGTGCCGATGGCATGGATCCGTCCGAGAAAGCGTCCCAGGCGCTCCAGTATCGAGGGATCTTCCAGTTCCGGCGCTCGTCCACCGTGCTTGTGTGATAGAGAAAATCTAAAACCGCCGAAGCTATGGAGGGTATCCCCCCCCAGTATCAAGGGCGGAACCACGGGGATCTCGTATTCCTGAAGTTCCTGCAAGAAAGTGTGTTCTTCCAGAATGGATTCATCTGACCAGCGTCCGGGACGGTAGAACTTTGCGATCAGAGGCGCTCCCTGCTCCATTCCCACTTGATAAACACGGTTTTCATAACTGTTGAGTGCCAATAACCGCCCATCGGCACGAAAACCCACACTCTCCACCGCATCAAGTATGCAAACGGGAGTCAACGAAGCAAAGTCATGGGTCACCGGAACCTTATCGGAGATCACCACAAATTCACCCCTGGTAACACACATAAAATACGCAACATAGTGATCAATTATACACCTCTGCCACAATGCCCCGAGTAAACGCTCGCGATACAGACACTCAATCAGCCAAATTCAACGGTTAAATTACCCTACTGGAGTCATAAAGCGGTTCGCACAGAAGGAACTTTTCTTACCCATCCCTTCAAAGAGGGGTGGGATACTGGGTTGCCCGCCTCTCCAGACCACCCGCGTCTTGAATTCCCTACAATAAATCCCATAGACTTGGCTAAGGGTCGGATTTCCGATCAGCCTATTGACCCACAAGGAAGGAGTAAAAATGAAACTCTACTATAGCCCCGGCGCCTGCTCTCTTTCACCACACATCGTTCTTCATGAGTGCGGATTGCCTTTCGATATTGAAAAAGTCGATTTGGCAACCAAGCTTACCAGTGTGGGGCAGGATTTTCGCCAGATCAATCCGAAGGGTTATGTCCCTGCGCTGATACTGGACAATGGCCATATGCTGACCGAAGGCCCTGCCATCATCCAGTACGTAGCCGATCTCGTTCCACACAAAAATCTGGCCCCGTCAGCAGGAAGCCTGGAACGTTATCAACTTCAGGAATGGTTGAATTACCTCTCCACCGAAATCCATAAAGGTTTCACTCCGCTCTTCTTCCCGACTGTCCCTCAAGAGACCAAGGAATCCGCCCGCAAGTTGCTCACAAAAAGAATCGGCTTTGTAGCGACAGCCCTGGCTGGGCGTGACTATCTGATGGGTCCATCATTTTCGGTGGCTGATGCTTATCTTTTCACGGTTTTGAGTTGGGCTCCCCATGTGGGCTTTGACCTTTCTCCTTGGCCCGTCTTGCAAACCTACCAGAAGCGCGTAGGGAATCGTCCCGCCGTTCAAGCTACACTGAAAGCCGAAGGATTAATGGTATAGCACCATCGACTGTCTCATGGACTTCGGTGCTTATGCTGGTGCGTCAAGAACTTGTCCAGTTGGGCCGCAAATGCCTTGCGGTCCCCATGGGACAGAGGAGCGGGTCCGCCCGTATGAATGCCGGAGCCGCGCAACTGGTCCATGAAATTTCTCATGGTGAGCTGCGCCTCAATGGAATCACGACTATAAACTTCACCCCGCGGACTGAGAACATATCCACCTTGAGCCAGCACATCGGCCGCCAGGGGAATATCTGCGGTAATGACCAAATCTCCTGAATGCATGCGCTTCACGATTTCGTTGTCAGCCACATCAAAACCCCGCGGCACCTGTAACGCCCTGATATGGGAAGAAGCCGGCGTGGGTAAGAGTGAGTTGGCCACCAACGTGGTCGTCACCCTCATTCTTTCTGCCGCCCGGAACAGGATATCCTTGATCACTCCGGGACAAGCATCGGCATCTACCCAAATTTGCATGTCACTTCGCCTCCAGCAATACCTCATACTCTACCTGTACCGTTTCTTTGTCACTGGATAACCACAGGCCTCCATCCTGTATCGTGCAACTCAGCTCCATGGTTCGTTCCACCATCTGCGCCAGAGCTTGACTGCTGGCCAGAGTGACATTGAACACCTCAAGATTGTTCAAACGCTTGAGCCTGGAACTGATGGATTGCCACCATATCCCGACACTATGGCCTCCATAGGCGTAGATCACCACTTTCTGGGCACGGCCACTGGCTTTGAGAATTCGTTTCTCATCCGGCAAGCCCACATCAATCCATAACTCAATGGCTCCTGTCAGATCTTTCTGCCACAAATCCGGCTCCTCATTGTCAGAGAGTCCGCGAGCAAACATCAGTCGTTCATGGGCGTGCCGGGCAAAGGCCAGAAGACGGACCATCATGCGTTCGTCCGTTTCAGAGGGATGACGTGCCAGGGTCAATCCATGAGAGACGTAATAGTGTCGCTCCATATCTGAAATTTGCAGATTGACTTTGAAAATAATGGATTTGAGCGCCATGTACTGTGGGATTCCTAGAATCTGTGGTCAACCTGCCACTCTATCAGTTACCATGGATTTGAGAAAGTGGTTTCATCTGAGATCGCCAACCCGTTTCCCTCTCTATGGTATGAGCGTGGATGTTTTGGTAAACTCTCAGGTTGGTCTTACCCCATGCTTGGAGTCCTGTGCGTACTTCTTCTGTCCTGATCGGCCTCCCTCGGAGGATATCTTGAGTTTTGAGCCCATTCGCGCCCTTGTGGATGAAGACATGCGCGCACTCGATGGCGTCATTCGCCACCATCTTCACTCGGAAGTGGTGCTGGTGCGCCAAGTGGCGGAATACCTCATCCACAGCGGCGGCAAACGCTTGCGTCCCCTGTTATTGCTGCTTTGCGCCCGCGCTTTGGGCTATAAGGGAAATCATCACCATACGTTGGCTGCTGTGGTGGAGTTTATTCACACCGCCACCCTTCTGCATGATGATGTGGTAGATAAGTCCGACTTGCGCCGCGGCCAAAAAACCGCCAACGCCCTTTTTGGCAATGAAGCCAGCGTACTGGTGGGGGACTTCGTTTATTCCCGCGCCTTCCAGATGATGGTTTCTGTCAATCATATGGGCGTGATGCAGGTATTGGCCGACGCTACCAATATCATCGCCGAAGGAGAGGTTCTCCAACTCCTCAATTGTCACGACCCAGAGGTGGACGAAACCCGCTATCTTCAGGTCATTCGTTACAAAACCGCCAAACTGTTCGAAGCCGCTTGCCGCTTAAGTGGATTGCTTGCAGGAACCTCTCCAGATATCGAGCAGCATCTGGCGGCTTTTGGTGGCGAATTGGGTACCGCTTTTCAGATCATTGACGATGTACTGGACTACTCGGGAAAATTGGAAGACATCGGCAAAAACCTCGGAGACGATTTGGCAGAAGGGAAAGCTACCCTGCCCATCATCTATGCCCTCAAAAATGGTTCTGCGGAAGAACGCATGCTATTGCGCCAAGCCATTGAAAACGGAGGAGGCAATACGCTTGATGCCGTTGCCCATATCGTACAGAACAGCGGAGCGCTGGACTATGCACGGCGCCGCGCCCATGACTTCAGCCTGTCGGCCATTGATCACCTAAATCAAGCATTACCTGCTTCGCCGTTCCGCGATGGCTTGCATCAACTTACCCTGCTGGCAGTGAACCGAAGACAATAAATTTCTCCAACTTCAGGATCTTTTCCTTATTAAGCCAGTCTTAAGATTGTTCTGGTGTAATACACCCATGAATCTTTAACTCCTCTGTGAATGGATTCGTTTCCCCTTAGGTGGCCCGCTTGGGCCACCTCTTTTTTGTAGTAAAGTCCTTGCAGTTCCTCTAACATTCTCGTTTACAAGTGGAGCAGTAATGCGATTACTCTTGGTGGAAGATGATGCTCTGTTAGGTGACGGTCTGCGCGTTGGCTTGCGTCAGGCAGGCTACGCCGTTGACTGGGCTCAGGACGGCCTTGCCGCCAAACTGTCCCTCCAGACTGAAGAATATGATCTGGTGGTTCTAGACTTGGGGCTTCCCAAAGTGACCGGTTTGGAACTCCTGCGCTGGTTACGAGGACAAGGAAAATCTGCCGGAATTTTGATACTTACGGCCCGGGATACCATTCCTGACCGTATCACAGGCCTGGACGCCGGAGCCGACGATTATCTGATCAAGCCCTTTGATCTGGACGAACTGATCGCCCGATTACGCGCCCTGTCGCGACGCAACAGCGGCATTGTCACGCCTCTCTTGCAACATGGTGCTATCACTTTGGATCCGGCCGCCCATCAGGTCAAAAATGGATCAGATCTGGTGGATTTGTCCGCTCGAGAATTTGCTCTGTTGCATCTGTTACTGCTCCATATGGGGCGAGTACAGACTCGGGATCAACTGGAAAGTCACCTCTACGGATGGGGCGAGGAAGTCGAAAGCAACTCTATTGAGGTACATATCCATCATCTGCGCAAAAAACTGGGCAATTCTCTGATTCGCACCCTTAGGGGAATTGGCTATGTTATCGACAAACCCTGATTATTCCCTGCTCCGCCATTGATTGCCATGAATTCTCTGCGACGTCGACTCCTCTTGCTCCTTCTGGGGGCGATGTCCCTAATTCTGGCTATCGTGGTTTTTTTCGATCATCGTGCGGCACAGCAAGAACTGGGGGCGTTGTTCGATGCACAAATGGCAGAATCTGCCCATGTACTATTGGGCCTTGCACAACGCACCCTGACCGAGCGCATAGAGCATGGCCAGGAAGACGATACTCCCGTCACCCATGAATATGAACAAGCCATGGTGTATCAAGTGTGGAATCAGCAAACCCTGATTCTGCGCTCGGCCACGTCTCCTGCCACCCTCATGGGGGCTTCCACCCAACCCGGATATTCCACCATTCTGATTCAAAAACATCGTTGGCGCCTTCTGGTACTCTGGGACAACGCCCATGAAATGATGATTCAAATTGCCGAACCCATGCGGGGACGCGAACGCTTGGCGCAGCAGATTGTGCTCAACATGCTGTTTCCTTCGGTGGCCATCGCCATTCCTCTGGTTCCCATTCTGATCTGGATCATGGTCAATACCGGTTTAAGCCCTTTGCGCCAATTGCGCCAGGAAGTGGTTCAACGCTCTGCTGATCGCCTTGAACCCTTGGAGCCAGACCGTGTTCCTTTGGAAGTCAAACCCTTGGTTTCTGCTCTCAATGACCTATTTGAGCGCTTGAAGCAGTCCATTGATTCCGAACGACGATTTACCGCCGATGCCGCCCATGAACTGAGAACCCCCTTAGCCGCTCTACGCACGCAAGTACAAGTCGCTTTACGTTCCTCTCTCGAAGAAGACAGGCAACATGCACTGCATCAAGTTTCCCTGGGCATTGACCGGGCCACCCATCTGCTTGAACAGCTCCTGACTTTAGCGCGGATCGATCCTGAAGAAGCCGGCATTCGTCATGATGTGGTTTTGCTCCACGCCATTGCTGCCGAAACCATGGCATGCCATTCCCCTATGGCCGAACAAAAGAAAATTGAATTGATTCTTAAAGGAGAACCAGGCCTGCGTATTTTGGGGCAACCTGGACATTTGAGTATTCTGTTGCGCAATCTGGTGGACAATGCCATCCGCTACAGCCCTTCACGCAGCACCGTTACCCTATCTCTCACCCAAAACGCCGATCAGAGCAGTCAACTGGAAGTGATCGACAATGGCCCCGGAATCCCTGAAGAAGATATGAAGCGCGTCTCGGAACGCTTTTATCGCGTTCCCGGAAGTAACCAACCTGGGAGCGGCCTAGGCCTCTCCATCGTACAGCGTATTGCGGAACATCATCGTGCACAGGTCACCTTAGCCCCTACGAGTGGAACAGGGGGACTGACCGTACGCATCACCTTCCCTCCCCTTACTTAATCGTCCTCTTCAGTCACGCCTTTGAGCACATGACGAATGGCGTCGAGGGTAAACCCTCGGCCGGATAGAAAACGGGCCTGACGCCCGCTTTCATCCCGAGTTTGCGGCAACCGACCAAATTTTTTTTGCCAAACCGATTGCACGGCCTGGATTTCTTCTCTTTTCGCTTGAGACAGTAAGGGCTGTGCGACCGCTTCAGTAACCCCTTGACGCATAAACTCCTGCTGTAGTCTCAACCACCCATAACGACCAGATCGAGCACGATACAATGCCTCCGCCGCACGTTGGTCAGACACATAGCCCTGACTTTCCAATTGATCCAATACCGCGCAAATGTCAGAAACAGGGGATTCCTCGGCTCTGAGCTTCAACTCCAAAGCATGCCGCGTATACTCCCTCCGAGACAACCATCGAAGGGCGCGTTGATAGAGTAATTTTGCGCTCACACCGTTTCTTCCACCCCCTCCACTGCTTTTTGCAAGCCACTGGCAGCTCGAATACGAGCTTCAATTTCCTGCACCAAGTTGGGATGTTCTCGTAGATAAATGCGGGTATTGTCCTTTCCCTGACCGATTTTATCGCCATTGTAGGCATACCATGCACCCGCCTTTTCAATGATCTTGGCCGTCACCCCCAATTCGATGATTTCACCCTCACGGGAAATTCCTTCGCCGTACAGAATATCAAAATCTGCCACTTTAAAAGGAGGAGCCACTTTGTTTTTAACCACCTTGACCCGGGTCTCGCTGCCAATCACCTCATCACCTCGTTTGATCGAACCAACCCGACGAATATCCAGACGAACCGAAGCATAAAACTTGAGGGCATTGCCGCCGGTGGTGGTTTCCGGATTACCGAACATCACCCCGATTTTGAGACGGATCTGGTTGATGAAGACCACCAGTGCATTGGAGCGTTTGATATTTCCCGTCAATTTACGCAACGCCTGAGACATGAGTCGGGCATGGAGACCCACATGGGAATCGCCCATCTCCCCCTCGATTTCCGCCCGAGGTGTCAACGCTGCGACGGAATCCACCACCACGATATCCACCGAGCCAGAACGCACCAACATGTCGGCAATCTCCAGCGCCTGCTCCCCAGTATCGGGTTGAGAAATCAGCAAGTCAGACACATTGACTCCCAATTTTTGGGCATAGCCGGGGTCGAGAGCATGCTCGGCATCGATGAACGCAGCCACGCCACCTTTCTTCTGCATCTCGGCAATGATCTGTAACGTCAACGTGGTTTTCCCGGAGGATTCGGGGCCATAGATTTCCACAATCCGTCCGCGCGGCAACCCCCCCACCCCCAAAGCCATATCGAGGCCCAGAGACCCAGTGGAGACCACCTCCAGATCCTTTTCCACAGCAGTCGCCCCAAGCCGCATCACGGCTCCCTTGCCAAACTGCTTTTCGATCTGGGCCAACGCCGCAACCAGTGCCTTGTTTTTATGATCTTCCATACCTCACCACCCTTTTTTCAATTGATCCCTGACCTTCTCGCAGCCAAATTCAGGCTATATGCACTGCCACTCAGGTTCAGTATGCCCTGGCACTTTTTCTCCAACCACCCGAGAACAGGCATCTCTTTGTGGAATAATCTTTTCCTTACGAAAACCCGACACCTGTAATTATATACAGTATTTATCTGTCGTCAATCCCGCACTGATCTGCCCCCTCAAACAATCACACTTTCCTCGCTCCACGCCATCACACCGCGCAATCCGGATTCAATAGCAGCGCGACGAATGGCCCGGCGATCCCCCGCAAACCACTGGGTCGTCACCCGTAGCGCGGTGGCGCGCACGCCCCAAGCAAGGCACACCGTCCCCACAGGCTTGCCTTCCGTTCCCCCCGCAGGACCCGCGACCCCGCTAACAGCCACCACGATATCTGCCTGGCTACGCAAGAGCCCTCCTTCCACCATAGAAAGCACCACTGGCTCACTCACCGCACCAAACTCTTCGATGAGGCCTGCTGGCACCCCGAGAAGGGATTCCTTGCTGTGATTGCTGTAAGTCACCCAGGCACGGTCAAACCAGGCAGAACTCCCTGGGATTTCCGTGATCAATGCTGCCATTCCTCCGCCCGTACAGGATTCTGCAGTGGCCAGTTTCCACCCCCGTCGCTTCAGCCCGACTCCCACCTGCTGCACCAGTACCAGGAGATCCCCGCAAGACTCCCTGCCTTCCAACAACAAGTGGTTATTGGTTGCTTCAGAAGGTTCCATTCCACACCCCACGCACATGCCATAAAATCCACGAGGCTATGACCGCTGCCAGCCCATCGTCCAGCATGATTCCCCAGCCCCCTTTGACCCGTTCATCGACCCAGCGAATGGGAATCGGTTTCCAGATATCCAGCAGACGAAAAAGCCCAAACCCCAAGGCCCATCCAGCCCAAGTAGGAGGAGCCACGGCCAACACTGCCGCACAGGACACCACCTCATCCCACACCACGGCACTGGGATCCTGATCCCCCAAGGCTTCAGCTGTTGCCCCACAAACCCAGATTCCCAGCAGGAATAGCGCCAGTAGAAGCCCCCATTGTAAAGCGAACGGCAGGGGGCGCAACAGAAAGAACAGGGGAATCCCCAACAAACTTCCCACGGTCCCTGGTGCCCATGGGGACAATCCGGTACCAAATCCCAGCGCAATCCAGTGCGTCATATCCTGCTTCATGAACTCATAGGAAACCCGCGTCATGAAAGCTCCACAAAATGATCGTATCCCTGCCACGGTACCACCACCGCCCGGCCTTGCGCGGTACGCAAAACCCGCTCGGTGGCTACGGCGCTGATGACTCCGATTCGGGTAACGAGAATTTGCTCTGCAGCTGCCACTGCAACAATATGGTGACGATGTCGTGAAGGAGCCGTAAAGCACAACTCGTAATCCTCCCCCCCGTGCAATACCCGTCTCTGCCAGTCGACATCCTCTGGGTTCGAGGGCTGACCTGGAGAAACAGGAATGGCTTCCAGTTCCACTACCGCCCCCACCGCAGAAGCGTTGAGGATATGCCCCAAGTCCGCCAACAACCCATCGGAGACATCAATGGCCGCATGGGCCAGCCCGCGCAAAGACTGACCTAAGGTCAGGCGCGGAGTGGGGCGCTCAAAACGATCCAGAGCAATATTTCGAATTTCATCCGTCAGTGTAGGACAACTTCCCCGACACCAATCCAATCCCAACGCCGCATCCCCCAAGGTACCGGAAACCCAGATATCATCCCCGGCTTGAGCCCCTGAGCGACGCAGTGCCTGTCCCGCAGGCACCTCTCCAATAATGGTGACAGCCAGGGATAACGGACCGGCCGTGGTATCGCCGCCGATCCAATCTACCCCATGCTCATTCAGCAAACCCTGGAACCCACGACTGAAGGCGTCCAGCCAGGGCTCGTGTACCTTGGGCAGAGTGATCCCCAACAACACCCAGCGTGGCACTGCGCCCATGGCCGCCATATCCGAGAGGTTGACCGCAGCCGCTTTATATCCCAATCGTTCAGGATCCATGGCAGAAAAAAAATGATGTTCTGCCACCAGCAAATCCGTGGACAGCGCCAATTCCCATCCGCCCCGAGGAGCAATCAACGCCGCATCGTCCCCCCCTGCCAATAGGGTATGACGGGTGGGCGGGCTGAAATACCGACGGATCAGATCAAACTCGCTCACCTCCCCTCCCTCGATCAGGTTTCTTCCGTTTTAACCGGAGAGCGGCGCCGCTCATGGGGTCGCTCCCGCGAAGCCAAGCGATCAAGTACCCCATTGATATATTTGTGCCCATCCGTAGCGCCATAACGCTTGGCCAGATCAATTGCCTCGTTGACGATGACGCGAAAGGGGGTTTCTGGAAAATGGATCAGTTCATAGGCCGCCAACCACAGGATGGCTCGTTCCACTGGGCTGATTTGTGCCAGCGGACGATCCAGCAAAGACCGCAGATTGTCATCCAGGGTTGTCGCTGATTCCATGACCCCTTCCAGCAAGCGGGAAAAAAATGCCTGGTCAGCCTGCAGAAAATTGGGCTGCGTGGCCAAATGGCCTATGATGGCAGAGCAGTCCTGCCCCCCCACCTGCCATTGATACAATCCCTGGACCACCAGTTCGCGGGAACGCCGCCGCGCCGACTTCACAAACCGCCCCGACGAATTTCTTCCAGCAAGCGCACCATCTCAATGGCTGCCAAAGCACAATCCTGCCCTTTATGTTCCGCACGGGAAAACGCTTGTGCATCGTTTTCCGTCGTCAATATGCCATTGGCAATGGGAATCCCTGTGGCCAGTTGGACTGCCGTGATGCCGGCAGCCGATTCATCGGCCACAATCTGAAAGTGATAGGTGTCCCCCCGGACCACACAGCCCAACGCAATGAGGGCATGAAAGCGCCCCGTTTCCGCCATCACCTTGAGAGCCAAAGGCAACTCCAGCGCGCCGGGGACTCGCACCACCGGAATATCTTCCTGGGCCACGCCGCGACTCATCAGTGCCGCGCCAGTGGCTGCCAGCAGTTGTTCTCCAATGGCTTCATTGAACCGCGCCAGAGCGATCCCAATGCGCAATCCTGCGCCATTGCTGGCAATATCCGCCATGCTGGTATTCCAGGGTCTATTCGTCGGGTGTGACATAACCGCTGATCTCCAAACCAAAACCCGCCATACTGGGCATTTTTCGTTCTCGTGATAACACTTTCATTTTACCGACCCCCATGGCCCGTAAAATTTGTGCGCCCACCCCATGCAAACGCGAATCCCACTTGCGTGGCTGCGCTTGCTCCTTGTCTTTCGCCACCCAAGCAATCAAATCCTGAGCGTGATCCTGACCATGCAATAAGACCAACACCCCAGCACCCGCTTGAGCAATTTTTTTCAATGCTGCCTGAATCCCAAATGAGTGACGCCCACAACCATCATCGAGAACATCCGTCACAGAAAATGGCTCATGCACTCGCACCAGAGTCTCGAGATCCGCATGGATGGTTCCATAAACCAGAGCCAGATGGGTACGACTGGCCACCGCATCGTAAAATGCCACCACCTCAAATCGCCCATGAGGCGTATCCAACGGACGTGAAGCCGTGCGCTCCACCAAACACTCCGTGTGACTGCGATAGCGGATGAGATCCGCAATGGACCCCACCTTCAAACCATGTTCCCGGGCAAAGGGGAGCAAATCCGGCAGGCGCGCCATCTCTCCGTCTTCCTTGAGAATTTCGCAGATCACCGCCGCCGGCTCAAACCCTGCCAGCTGCGCCAGGTCACATCCGGCTTCGGTATGCCCCGCACGAATCAATACTCCCCCGCGCCGCGCCATCAGGGGGAAAATATGCCCAGGCTGAACCAGATCGTCGGGCCGCGCAAATCGCGCCACCGCAGCCTGCACGGTACGCGCCCGGTCAGCTGCTGAAATTCCCGTGGTCACCCCCGTAGCGGCCTCGATGGAGACCGTGAAATTGGTGGTCATGGGAGAACGATTGTCGGTCACCATCAGCGGTAAACTGAGCTGGCGACAGCGTTGCTCGGTCAAGGTCAGGCAAATCAACCCCCGCCCAAAACGGGCCATGAAGTTGATGGCCTCGGGAGTAACATGATCGGCGGCCAGAACCAGATCTCCTTCATTTTCCCGATCCTCGTCATCCACCAGAATCACCATACGCCCGGCACGCATTTCGGCGATCAGCGCTTCTGTTGATGCCCAAGGCCCCATTTCCTGCGTCATTACTCTGCCTCCCCTTGAAACCCCCCATTTTACTCCAGTTTCCCCGACTTTCGCTCCCTTTACTCCCCATGAGTGGCAGACCATTGACGCGATCGTTCTGCATAGCGCGCCAGCACATCCACTTCCAGGTTCACTCCCTGTCCTTCCACCAGTTCACCCAAAGTGGTGACCTGCTGGGTATGGGGGATTAAGTTGACCGTAAAGCAGGCATCCTCCACGGCATTCACCGTCAAACTCACCCCCTGAACGGTAACCGATCCTTTGGTGGCAATGTACCGCGGCAAATCCCCTGGAGCATCCACTTGCAAAGTCAGACTTTCTCCACAGGGAACACAACGCCGCACCCTTCCCACCCCATCCACATGACCGGTCACCAGATGACCTCCCAAAGCATCGCATAAACGCAAAGCCCGTTCCAGATTCACCCGCTGGCCCAACTGCCACCCTGTAGTCCCCGTCAAGGTCACGCGCGAAACCACTGCCGAGAATTGCCGCGAAGCCAACGCTATGACCGTCAGGCAGACACCATTGACCGCAATGGAATCGCCCACAACCACGCCTTCAAGCCCGAGTTCAGCCGTATCAAAAGACAGCTGAACCCCATCCTCCAAAGAAACCTCTTGAACAATTTGGCCAACCGCCTGAACAATCCCCGTAAACATGCTTATTCTCCCTCCGCCAGGGGTCGCGCCCGAATCATCCAGTCCCCCCCCATGGCACGCCATTCCTCGATATGCAACCGCTTCTGCTGGGCCAAAGACACCAAGGGAAAGCTCCACTGAACCGCTCCCATCGCCCCTTCTCCCAACAGCGTCGGTGCCACAAAAATAATGAACTCATCCACCAAACCGGCTTCCACCAGCGCCCCAGTCAGCCGCCGCCCCCCTTCCACCAGTACTTCATTCAGCCCTATTCTCCCCCACTCTGTCACCAGAGCCCCCAGATCCACACGCCCCTCTGCCGAGGGTAAAGAAACCACCCGCGCCCCCCGTGACGCATAAATTGCGACCTGCTCGGGTTGCGGCGAGTGGGCGCAAAACAGCCAGGTAACCCCCCCTTCGCCCAATAGACGTGCGGTCAAGGGGGTCTCCAGACGGGGGTCCAGCACCAATCGTTGCGGTTGGCGTGAAGTCTCCACCGCCCGCACCGTCAATGCGGGATCATCTTTTGCCACGGTCCCCGCGCCCGTCGCCACCGCGCAGGAGCGAGCGCGCCAGCGATGACCTTCGGCCCGCGCTGCCTCACCGGTAATCCACTGACTTATTCCATTGCCCAAGGCCGTTCGCCCATCCAGACTCATGGCGATTTTAGCGCGTACCCAGGGCCGGCCTCGAGTCATACGCTGAATGAATCCGGGATTGAGAGACGCAGCTTCAACCGCACATACCCCTGTTTCCACCACAATGCCCGCATGCCGCAAACGCGCCACACCTTGCCCCGCTACCAGCGGGTTAGGATCTTCCATGGCGACCACCACCCGCGCCACACCCGCAGCAATGAGCGCATCGGCGCAAGGTGGCGTGCGTCCCGTATGACTGCAAGGCTCCAAGGTCACATAAGCCGTGGCGCCTTGAGCCCGCGCCCCCGCCTGACGCAATGCATAAACTTCCGCATGGGGTTCTCCCGCACGCTCATGCCAACCCTCACCCACGATCTGCCCCGACTGCACGATCACACAACCCACCCGCGGATTGGGTGACGTGGTATACAACCCTTTTCCGGCCAAGGTCAGGGCGCGACGCATGAGATCAACCTGACCATCGAGGGCTTCAGAGGTCACGAATCACATCCCGAAAATCATCCAGATCCTGAAAACTGCGATACACCGAAGCGAAGCGCACATACGCCACCTTATCGAGATGGCGCAGTTCCTCCATGACCATTTCCCCCACCCGCAACGAGGAGATTTCGCGTTCTCCTAACGCCAAAACATGCTGGCGCATACGCTCGATAGCTGCATCGATCCGTTCTGCTGGGACCGGTCTTTTATGCAAGGCACGCATAAAACTGACGCGCACCTTGTCCGCCGAGTAGTCCTCCCGCAACCCATTCTGCTTGATCACCTGGGGCAACCGGATATCCACCATCTCATAGGTGGTAAAACGACGATTACACTGCAAGCAACGTCGTCGACGGCGAATACTTTCCCCGGTTTCTGCCACTCTGGAGTCGATGACCTGCGAATTCATGTCGCCACAAAACGGACATTTCATGCCGCCTCCTACTCTCCAGCTACCGTCATCTCACCCACCAGAATCGAACCGCTGACCTTGGACCCGCGCACCACCGCATCGTCCCCCACGGCCCGGATATTCCGATACATTTCTTTAAGATTGCCGGCAATGGTAATTTCATGCACTGGATACTGAATCTTGCCCTGTTCCACCCAAAACCCTGCAGCCCCACGGGAATAATCCCCCGTTACCCCATTGACTCCATGCCCCAGAAGCTCTGTCACCAGCAGGCCAGTATCCATCTCTTTGAGCAAATCGTCGAAATTGCCGCCAAAAGAGGACATCACCAAATTATGATTCCCCCCCGCATTTCCGGTTGACACCAATCCCAGTTTGCGCGCGGAATAACTGCCCAGGAAATACCCCTGAACCACGCCACTCTCTACGACCACGCGAGGTTTCGTGGCCACCCCTTCGTCATCGAAGGGCGTACTGGCAAGCCCCCCGATCTGATGGGGCTCCTCACGCAAAGTCACCTGGGGTGAGAACACCTCCTGACCCAGGCAATCCTGCAAAAAACTGGTGCGACGATAAAGCGACCCGCCGCTCACCGCCCCCACAAAATGACCGATCAACCCTGACGCCAAGGGCGCCTCGAACAGTACTGGCGCTTGTCGCGTGGTCATACGCCGTGCCTTGAGACGGCGCAAGGTACGTTCTGCAGCCAAACGCCCCACCCTCTCAGGTTCTTCCAATCGTTGCGCATCACGGGCCGTGCTGTACCAGTAATCCCGCTGCATGTTCTGCTCCTTGCCGGCAATGACAGCACAACTCAAGCCATGACTGGACGCCGCAAATCCGCCCAGGAAACCCAGAGAGTTGCCATAGCAGAAGTGAGAATTCTGGGTATTCACCGTAGCCCCTTCCGAATTGGTCACACGCCGATCCAGTCCCATGGCTGCCGCCTCACAGCGCCGAGCCCAGTCAACCCCCTGTTCCACGCTCAAATCCCACGGATGAAACAACCCCAGATCCGGCCAGGGCGCATGGGCCAGGAGTTGGGGATCAGCCAATCCGGCAAAAGGATCCGCTGCCGTATGACGCGCGATGGCGACAGCCTTCTCTACGGTACTGCGCAACGCAACAGCAGAAAAATCCGAAGTGCTGGCATGCCCTCGGTGCTGCCCAAAATACACGGTGATACCCAGATCCTTATCACGGTTGTATTCGATGGTTTCGATTTCATCCAAACGGACCGTAACGCCCAACCCGGCGCCTTCGCTAATTTCCACTTCAGCTGCGGTGGCTCCAGCACGCTGCGCCAATTCCAGCGTCTGTTGCACCAAGGATTGAAAAATTTCGGGAGTATAGTGAAAATGTGACTGATTCGACACGACGATATTTCCTGAGATGACAATTCCAGTATCATAGCAACATTGACCAGACTCTTGGAAAACCGTGCTTTCTGAAGACCCCCCCAGCAAATCCCAGCGTAAACGCGAAATGCATGCCCTGCAAGATCTGGGCAGCGCACTGGTGGCGTTGAGCCCCGCTCAAATTCGCCAATTGAACCTACCCGACCTGTTGGGTCAGGCGCTTTTGGACGCCAAATCCCTCAGGGCTCATGGTGCCGTGCGCCGCCAGATGCAATATATCGGCAAACTGATGCGCAACGTCGACCCCGCCCCCATTCAGGAATTTCTTGACCGTCTGGCGGGGACTTCTCAGGAAGCTACCGCAGCTTTGCACCGGACGGAACGTTGGCGCGAACGCCTCATGACGGATGTGACGGCTGTCGACGACTTTGCCAGAGAATTTCCGACCGTTGATCGCCAGCAGTTGCGCCAACTGGTATTGGCAGCACAGAAGGAAAAAACATTGGGCAAACCCCCGCGCCAATATCGCGCACTGTTTCGCACCTTGATTCCCTTTCTCGACCCCCATGCTCCTGGACAAGCCCATCATGATGACGATGCCTGATACTTTTTGGGACACCCCTCCCATCGTCTTGAACCCCCGTCACCCCGCTCGCGCCACGGTCCTGTGGTTACACGGCCTAGGCGCAGATGGCGAGGATTTTGTCGGAGTTGCTGAAAGCCTACAGCTGGCCGATGACCTAAGTGTGCGCCACATTCTTCCCCATGCTCCACGTCGCCCAGTCACCGTCAACCAGGGGCTGATGATGCGCGCCTGGTATGATATTGCCCTGGATGGCCCCCGCTGGGTGCCCAATGATGACGATCTGCGACAATCGGTTCAGGCCGTCAACCTGTTGATCGACCAGGAGATTGCCCAAGGAATCTCCCCTGAAAAAATCTTTATTGCGGGATTTTCGCAAGGAGGAGCCGTCGCGTTGACAGCGGGCACCCGTTACGCTTCACCCCTCGGAGGCATTCTCGCGCTCTCCACATATTTGCCCCTTCCTCATGAATTACTTCCCCCTCCCCAGAGCAACCCGCGCAACCCAGATATTTTCATGGGTCACGGAGTGAGCGACCCAGTCATCCCCTACGCTCGCGGCGAAGCGTCGCGTCAGTCCCTGATGAACCAAGGCTATGCGGTCGAATGGCACAGTTATCCCATGGCCCATAGCGTCTGTCTTGATGAAATTCATGATATGGCCCAGTGGTTCGGCGCCCGTCTCTCCAAATAACGAGTAATCTGCCTTTCTTTTTGTCTGGGAGTGGGGGCGCACAAGCACTACAGTAGGACATGCGCCCTGCTTTACTCGGTTGGATCTTCGGCATTCTTTGCCTTCAAACCTTACCCCGTCTCTACCCTCTATGGCTTTTGCCGGCCTTGGCTTTACTCTGCATCCCGTTTATTCACTGGGGACGTCATCACCCTCCCCTCCGCCCCCCCATAGTTTTTCTCCTCTGCTGCCTAGCGGGCTTTAACGATGCCGGAGAACGGTCACGCATCCGCCTGCAACACCAACTTTCTCCTTCATGGGATCACCGCACCCTGCAAATGAGCGGCACTATCACCAGTCTAGTAGAAACCCGCCCCACCAGCCAACGCTTCTCCTTTTGCCCAGACCCCAATCCAGACTTACCTGCCACGTTGGACTTGACCCGCTTCAATCATGCCCCAGACCTGCAGTCCCCCAACTTTTCCCCCGGCCAACGGTGGCGTTTCGACGTACAACTCAAACGTCCCCATAGCCTAATCAACCCAGGCGGATTTGATGGCGAAACCTGGGCCTGGAGCGAAGGAATTTTGGCCCAGGGCAGCATCAATTCAAAGTTTTCCGCTCAATTCCTGGGATGGGACCATCCCTCTGATGAAGAGGGATTGCGCATTCTCCTGGAACAATTCCGCAGCCAACTGCGCACACGCATGCAACACATTCTTGGTGACCGTCGTTGGTCTGCCGTACTCATTGCCCTCGTCATCGGTGACCAATCTGCCATATCCCAGGAAGACTGGAAACTCTTCTGGTCCACGGGCGTGGGCCACCTAGTCAGCATATCCGGTTTGCACATCACCCTTCTGGCAGGACTGGTGGCAAAAACCACCGGGCTGGTCTGGCCCTCTCGACGCCTACGATGGCTATCAGGATGGTTGGGAGCCACGGCCTATTCGCTGATTGCCGGATTTTCCCTGCCTACCCAGCGCACCCTGTATGGCATTACCGTGGTGACCGCCACAGGCTTGCTACAGCGCCCTCTGCCACCGTTCACGGGTCTGCTGCTGGCCTGCGCTCTGGTTCTGGCCAAGGATCCCTGGGCGCCATTGGCGGCAGGATTCTGGCTCTCTTTTGGAGCAGTCGCCTGGTTGATGTACGCTGGGGCCTATCGTACAGGCCACTTTCCCTGGTGGGCCGAGGGTTGGAACACCCAATGGGCTGCCACCTGGTCACTCTTACCCTTGCTGGTGTGGCTGTTTGGCCAGGTTTCCTGGATTTCCCCGCTGGCCAATGCCATTGCCGTTCCTGTCGTCAGCTTGGCTGTGGTTCCCTTGGCGCTACTTGGACTGGTGCCTGGACTATCCGTCTGCCTGATCTGGTCACACGATCTCTTTGCGCTGACTGCGGCGATCCTGCATTTCCTAGTCGACCACTCGCCCCCTCAGTGGATCCTTCCAACCCCCACCCTTCCAGTACTTCTCGGAGCCACCCTGGGCGTAGGATTTTTGCTGGCTCCCCGAGGGCTTCCCGGACGCTGGGGGGGAATCATCGGCTTGCTGGGTCTGGCAGCATCGCCTCTGCCTAGGCCTCCATTCGGTAGCGTATGGATAAACATTCTCGATGTGGGACAAGGGCTGTCCATGGTGATCCGCACCCAGCACCATACACTGGTGGTAGATACAGGACCGCGCTACAGCCCCGAACATGATGCCGGCGAAAGGGTACTGGTTCCTGCTTTGCACAGTTTTGGCATTACCCATCTCGATGGGTTGGTACTCAGCCACCAAGATCTGGATCACACAGGTGGCACCGCATCCCTGTTGCAGGGTTACGCCATCCCCTGGGTATTATCCCCCTTGGCATCGGAGCACCCCTTGATCCACCCCATTCCCCGACACCTCACTTGCTACGCCGGGCAGTTTTGGAATTGGGATGGGGTACACTTTGAAGTGCTGCACCCTCTACTCAAGAACGTCCACGATTCTTCTATAAAAACCAATGACCGAGCCTGTGTCCTGCGTCTTGGTACAGAAACCATTCACTTTCTCTTGCCCGCGGATATCGAAGCACCCAGTGAAAGAGAATTGGTTGCCCGTGCTCCCGACTCACTCCATGCCGATCTGTTGGTCGCCCCCCACCATGGCAGCAAAACTTCGTCGACGGCAGAGTTTCTTGCCGCAGTTTCCCCCCAGTGGAGCATTTTTTCGGTCGGGGATCACAACCATTTTCATCATCCCCACCCCCTGGTATGGGAACGCTATGGGGCTCTTCCAAGCATACGCTTACGAACCGATCGTTGTGGTGCCATCGCTGTACAAGGAGAATCGACCCGTCTCACCTTACGTTCACAAAGGGCGGAATTCCCCCACTACTGGGAAGTTCCCTGCGCGGATCCGGCGCATAATAGTCTTGGTCTTGATACTCCTTAGCAAGGTGGCCATAATAGGTATTATGAAAACACCAATGCTGTTCCTCTCATGGTAACCCGCTCCTCTACTGCCAAACCTGGTTCCGATCCAGGGCTTGACGATCTGGGTCTGCATCAGCGTTATCTGGATCCGGATGCCACCACGATCATGCAGGTATTTCAGTACATCACCACCCAAGAGTCGGAGGATGACGAAGAACAACACGCCCTGCAGCGTGCCTTGACGAGTGCCCGACTGCTCAGCGATCTGGAAACCCATCCGGCTTGTATTATGGTGGCTTTGCTCCGCGCTCTGCCTTGGCCCCGACAGGAATCTCTGGCGCAAAAAATCCCCTTGGATGGAGAAATCCTGCTCCTGGCTCGGGATCTGCATCGCCTGGATCAGGTCCTCGTCCAGATTGATCATCAAGAGTCCGGTAAGGCCAGCGATGCTGAACGTCTGGAAGGAATTCGCAAACTCCTCCTGACGCTGGTACAGGACATTCGCGTAGTCATCATTGCACTGGCGGAACGAGTCTGGTTGATGCGTGCCAGCGCCTCCATGGAAACCTCACTCCAGCATCAATTGGCACGACAAACCCTGGACCTGTACACGCCCTTAGCCAATCGACTGGGAGTCTGGTTTCTCAAGTGGGAACTGGAAGATCTGGCCCTGCGTATCCTCGAACCCGACACCTACAAGCTGATTGCCCAAAAACTGGCGGAACGTTTCATCCAACGCGAAGCCTATATTGCCTCCGTAGTTACCCAATTGAATGACGCCCTTATCGAACACGGAATCCGCGGTGAAGTGTACGGTCGCCCAAAGCACATTTATAGCATCGTCAAGAAAATGCGCAGCAAAAATCTGATTTTTGACCGCGTTCACGACATTCGTGCCGTACGGGTCATTGTCGACACTATTCCCGAATGCTATACCGTACTGGGAATCGTACATCAACACTGGGTTCCTGTAGTCGGAGAATTTGACGATTACATTGCCCGCCCAAAAGGCAATCACTATCGTTCTCTCCACACGGCAGTCCATGGACCGGAAGACAAGATTGTGGAAATCCAGATTCGTACCCACGAGATGCACCGTGATTCCGAATTGGGCATCGCATCCCACTGGCGTTACAAGGAAGGGGCAAAAGCCGATCGTTCCTTTGAAGAGCGGGTCGTATGGCTACGGCAAATGCTGGACTGGCAGAATGAGGTCGCCCAGGCTCGGGGAAATCCCATTCCCCCGCGGGAAGAAACCATTTTTGTTTTTACCCCCCAGGGGCGAGTCATCGATCTGCCGCGAGGAGCCACCCCCATTGACTTTGCCTATCAGGTTCACAGCGAGTTGGGGCACCGTTGCCGTGGCGCCAAAGTAGATGGTCAGATGGTCCCCCTGAATCAACCCCTGCACAATGCCCAGCGCGTGGAAATCGTCACCGTCCGGCAGGGAGGCCCCAGTCGCGATTGGCTCAACCCCGCCTATGGGTATCTCAAGACACACCGCGCCCAAACCAAGGTGCGCCAATGGTTCAAACAGCAGAACTGGGAAGAAGATGTTGCCAGCGGAAGGGCTCTGCTGGAAAAGTGGATCAACCGCACCGGAAAAACCCCTCCGGCGCTGGAACAATTGGCCAATCATACGGGCTATTCACGGGTGGATGACTTTTTGGTGGCCTTGGCGCGCAACGATATTTCCGCCCGTCAAATCGAGGAGATACTCTCTCCTACTCCGGCGGCACCCCATGAAATCTCACTGCTGGCACCTACATCGGCCAATACTGCTCCAACCAATAAAGGGATTCTCGTGGTGGGCGTCTCCGACATTGCCACTGTCGTCGCAAAATGTTGCAAACCCGTCCCTCCCGAACCCATTCTGGGATTTGTCACTCGTGGCCGTGGGATCAGCATTCACCGCGCCAATTGTCGCAGCTTGGCGGCCTTGACCACTCGGCAATGGCAACGGCTGATTCCCGTCACCTGGGGCCAACAAAACATGTCCGCTTTTGCCACCGATCTGGTGGTGGAAGCGCAAGACCGACAAGGCCTGTTGCGCGACATTTCGGAAGCCTTTACCCGCGAAAAAGTCAATGTCACCAGCGTCAATACCCAATCCCACGGTACGCAGGCACGGATGCGATTCACCGTGCAAATCGACGGTCTGGAACAATTGGCAAGGATATTGAAAGCGTTACAAGGGGTCACCGGAGTAGAGGTTGCATACCGCGCCTGACCCCGGTCACAAAGGCATCAGTACCCCGTCCACCAGACGATAACGGGTATCTGTCCGTGCCGCCAGTTCAAGATCGTGGGTCACCATAATCAGTCCAGCACCCTGTTCCCGATTCAATCCGAGAATCAGCTCAAAAACCTGACCAGCGGTATGCCGATCCAGATTGCCGGTGGGTTCATCAGCCAATACCAACGATGGGCGCGCCACCAGTGCCCGTGCCACCGCCGCCCGCTGCCGTTCACCGCCCGACAATTCACCTGGCCGATGATGAAGGCGATGCCCCAAGCCCACGGCAGTGAGCAGTTCGGTAGCCTGCTGATGTGCTTTCTGAGGTGAAATGCGACCAATGCTCAAAGGCATCGCCACATTTTCCAACGCCGAAAACTCGGCCAATAGATGGTGGAATTGATAAACAAATCCCAAATGGCGGTTACGCAATCGCCCCACCTGTTTTTCGCTCAAGGCCGTCAAAGACTGACCACTGAGTTTCACTTCCCCGCCATCGGGCCGGTCCAGACCGCCAAGCAGATGCAGTAGCGTGCTCTTGCCGCTGCCCGATGCGCCCAGAATCGCCACTTGTTCACCAGCCCGAACCGTCAGATCGACATGCTTGAGCACCGCCACCCGATCGCTGCCAAAGGAGAAGTGGCGCGACAATCCACGACATTCAAGCAGTGCAGACTCATTCATAGCGCAAAGCCTCAGCCGGTTGTACCCGCGCCGCACGGTAACTGGGGTAGAGCGTGGCCAGTAACGTCAACACCAAGGCCGTCACTGCAATAGCCAGCACGTCCCCACGTTGTAAATCGGAAGGCAACTCGGAAATAAAATAGACTTGGGGTGAGAGAAAATGAACCCCCAACACTTTTTCTATGAAAGGCACGATGACCCGTATATTCAGCGCTGTCACCACCCCCAAACCCACGCCCACCGCCATACCGATGACCCCAATCAAGGCCCCCTGAATCATGAAAATCACCAGAATACTGGCAGGGGAGGCCCCCAAGGTTCGCAAAATGGCAATATCCGCCTGTTTGTCTGTCACGACCATCACCAAGGTGGAAACAATGTTGAATGCGGCTACCGCCACGATCAACAACAAAATTATGAACATCATGGTTTTTTCCAGCGCCACAGCATGGAACAGATTGGCATGCTCCTGAGTCCAGTCGCTGATCCAGGCATCTACGGTCAACGTTGATGCCAATTGATGGGCCACTCGTGGGGCCTGCATCATATCGCGCAATTTTAGACGCACTCCAGTCACGTTTTCTCCCAAACGAAACAATGCCTGAGCATCTGTCAGATGAATCAGCGCCAAGCCGCTGTCGTATTCAAACATCCCGACATGAAATAGTCCTACCACCCGAAACTGCTTGAGACGCGGCAACATGCCGGCAGGGGTCACCTGGCCCTGGGGAGTAATCAGCACCACTTTGTCACCCATTTGAACATGTAGCGCCTGCGCCAACTCCTGACCCAGCACGATGCCGAATTCATGGGGGCGCAACGCTGCCATGCTCCCCGCCACCATGTGCCGATCAATGTCTGCCACCTTGCGCTCTTCCTCTGGAAGGATGCCGCGCACCATCGTCCCCTGTACCAGATCGTCATTGGCCAGCATTCCCTGTCCATTGACATAGGGCGCTGAACCCATGACTTCAGGATTGCGTGAAGCCTCTGCGGCTACCTTGGGCCAGTCGGGAAGGGATTGACCACTGCCATAAATCTGCACATGGGACGCCACCCCCAAAATCTTTTCCCGCATTTCCTTCTGAAAACCGTTCATCACCGACAACACCACGATCAGAGCCGCCACTCCTAGGGCAATGCCCGCCATGGAAATGAGAGAGATAAAGGAAATAAAGTGATTGCGACGTTTGGCCCGGGTATAACGCAACCCTACCGTGAGCTCAAACCACTTCAAGAGGCTTCCTGCCGCATCTGCGGGAATAGAATGACATCACGAATCGATGGACTGTCCGTCAAGAGCATCACCAGCCGGTCAATGCCGATGCCTTCTCCTGCAGTGGGCGGCAACCCATATTCAAGGGCTCGGATGTAATCCGCATCGTAATGCATGGCTTCCTGATCCCCTGCTTCTTTCTGACGCACTTGGGCCTGAAAGCGGGCTGCCTGATCCTCAGCATCATTCAATTCGGAAAATCCGTTGGCCAGTTCCCGGCCCACGACAAACAATTCAAAGCGCTCGGTGATGTCGGGTTGGGTATCACTCCGTCGTGCCAATGGCGACACCTCGGCCGGATAATCCACAATAAAAGTGGGATCGAATAGCAAGGCTTCCGTGGTTTCCTCGAACAAGGCCAACTGCAAACTTCCGACGGTCGCGCCAATTGCGAATTTTACCCCCAGACGGTGCAACTCCTGACGCAGTTCCTCGACATTCGCCATGCGCTCCGGAGTGTACTCGGGATGATACTGGGTCAAGGCCTCCGCCAGAGTTAAACGGTGAAAGGGCAGGCCCAAATCAAGGGTACGTCCACCATAACTGATTTGCGTGGTCCCCACCACTTCTTGCGCCACAAAACGCAACAACGCTTCCGTCAAGTCCATGAGGTCGCGATAATCATGATAAGCCGCATAAAACTCGATCATGGTGAATTCGGGATTATGGCGCGGGGACAATCCTTCATTGCGGAAATTGCGATTGATCTCGAATACCCGCTCCATCCCTCCCACGACCAAACGCTTGAGGTACAGTTCAGGAGCGATGCGCAGATACAGGTCACAATCCAGAGCATTATGATGGGTCACAAAAGGACGGGCAGCGGCCCCTCCGGGAATGGGATGCATCATGGGAGTTTCCACTTCCAGATAATCCCGCGCCACGAGAAATTCGCGTACTTTCTGTACAATACGGCTGCGCTGGATAAACACCTGACGAGAATGATCATTGGTAATGAGATCAAGGTAACGCTGTCGATATTTCTGTTCCTGATCAGTCAAGCCATGGAATTTTTCGGGAAGCGGCCTGAGGGATTTCACCAACAAGCGGATGGACTCCACCCGAATGGTCAGTTCCCCCATGCGCGTTTTGAACAACACGCCGACAACACCCAGAATATCTCCCAGGTCCCACTGCTTGAAGGCGGCATAGCACGCTTCTCCCACTCCCTCGCGCTGCAGAAAAACCTGCATACGCCCCGTCCCATCCTGCAATGTGGCAAAACTGGCTTTACCCATGATCCGTTTGAGCATCAAGCGCCCAGCCAAGTGCACTGTCACTCCCTGCGCTTCGAGACTTTCTTCCGTCAATTGGGCATAGTTCAAATGCAACGGCCCCGCCTCGTGGGTACGTTTGAAACTGTTGGGAAAAGCATCTCCCGCATCGCGCCATGCTTGCAATTTGGTGCGGCGCTCGTGGATCAACGGACTATCGTCATCGGACATCGTTCTTCTCCCTCATACCCCTTGTTTCAGACTGGCTTCTATGAACAGTTCCAAGTCCCCATCCAGCACGGCTTGGGTATTCCCCACTTCCACCAGGGTACGCAAATCCTTGATGCGTGACTGATCGAGCACATAGGATCGAATCTGGTGTCCCCAGCCAATATCGGTTTTGCTGTCTTCCATGGCCTGCTTTTCGGCAGTGCGTTTGCGCAACTCCGCTTCGTAGAGCTTGGACTTGAGCATGGCCATGGCTTCCGCACGGTTGCGATGCTGGGAGCGGTCATTCTGGCACTGCACCACGATCCCTGAAGGGGCATGGGTTATTCGAACCGCCGAGTCGGTTTTATTGATGTGCTGCCCCCCCGCTCCGGAAGCCCGAAAGGTATCAATACGCAAGTCGGCAGGATTGATATCCACTTCAATGGAGTCATCCACCTCGGGATAAACAAATACGGACGCAAAGGAAGTATGACGCCGGTTGCCCGAGTCGAAGGGGGACTTGCGTACCAGGCGGTGAACTCCCGATTCCGTCCGCAAGTGACCGTAGGCATAACTTCCGCTGATCTTAAGGGAAGCGCTCTTGATGCCCGCCACTTCCCCGGGAGATTCTTCCAGAATTTCAACGGAGAATCCCTTGCGTTCGGCGTAACGCACATACATGCGCAGCATCATGGCCGCCCAGTCCTGGGCTTCTGTGCCGCCGGATCCTGATTGAATGTCGAGAAAACCATTGGCCGAATCCAGCGGATGAGAGAACATGCGACGGAACTCCATGACCGCCACCCGCTTGTCTGTCGCCATCAAATCAGCCGCCACCGCTTCCAGGGTTTCATCGTCGCCTTCGGCCAAGGCCAGAGCAAACAATTCCCGTCCCTCCTCCAAGCCTTGGGTACAAGCATTCATCTCCTCGATCACTTCCTCGAGAAGTTTTCGCTCCCGTCCCAGTTCCTGACTTTTTTTACTGTCCTGCCACACCGCCGGATCTTCTGCCTGGCGCACGACCTCTTGCAGTCGGGCCACTTTGACATCAAAGTCAAAGATACCTCCGCAGGGCCTGAAGACGCAGGGTCAGGTCCTGTTGCAGCGTTTCAAGGGCATTCAGCTGTTCGGCTTCCATGGGATCGACATCCTTCACCAAAATAATCGGTTATTATACCGTGCCCTGCCCATAAATGCCTTAGGATTCACGCAAGGGCTGCAAACCTGGAATCTTCATCAGGGAGCGCGTACGCCGCCAAAAACGTCGCTGGTGTCCTTTCCGGACCGTCACCTGCCCACTGTAACGCCCTTCCAGAGCTACCAGCGTCAGAGCCGAAATTTCCCCAGCAAACAAACGATCCAGCCAGGGTTGTACGAGAGTTGTCTCAAAAACCTGCGCCTGATGCCGCCATGCCTCCCCATCGCCATAGGCCGAGGGCCAACGCAACCCATGGAATTGCTCGTGGGATGATTGCGCCACTTCCTCATCCCAGAACCACACTCCGCTCACCGATCGCTCGCCCCTCACTTCCCGTGCCTGATTCAGCGCACAGTCATGCAGCACCATCTGAACCTCGTTGAACAATGCCAACCATACCTGCCGGTCCTCACCTTGTGGCAAATGGTTCTCGATGCTGCGCCCCACACAGCGTTGCAAGGGGATAGTCTCGAGACGCGGTCGCGCATTCAGGCCCACCACCCATTGGCTGGGTGTCGAGGCGAAGAAAAACATCCCTGCCTCCTCAAAATGGGCATTGAGTTGCGCACAAAATTCCTGACTTTCCTGCTTACCCAAGGGAAAAGTATAGGGGTCCAACAGCATCAATCGGTCTCTTTCAATATGGAGATGGATGGGGTCGGCGCAGAACCATGTGGAGGCCGCACCCAGAAGTCCCGACTCCACTGCACGAGCGCGGGCAAGAGACTGCCGTGGTGCCTCTGGGGGCCACTCCCCCAACCCCAGGGGCGCAGAGAATCTGTGCACATTCCCGTAGGACCAAATCCATTCGAGGGCGCCCAATGCCGGCACCAGCGTTTCCGGCAAATCCGGGAACAACCCAGGCACCACCAGCACCTTCTCTCCGTTCACGAATGTCAGCCCATAACCCGATGGCCCGACAGATCATGGGCATCAGCCGCGTCAATATGGACCGACAGGAACTGCCCCACCTTCAGGTCGGGAGCTGGGGCAATGGTCACCACACCATCAATATCGGGAGCATCTGCTGAACTTCTGCCGATGGCTCCGCCTTCTTCGGTCAATTCATCCACCAATACCTGACGCACCTGCCCCACAAAGCGGTGCAAGCGCCCCGCGCTGATGGACTCCTGGTGGCGCATCAAGCGTTCCTGGCGTTCGTGACGCAAGGATTCTGGTAGCGCGTCGGGCAATGCGTTAGCAGACGCCCCCTCTACCGGAGAGTAGGCAAAACACCCTACCCGATCCAGTTCTGCCGCCGTCAGGAATTGCAACAACTCCTCGAAATCTTGTTCCGTTTCCCCTGGAAACCCTGCAATAAAAGTACTGCGCAACGTCAAATCCGGGCATATACGCCGCCAGGAATGAATCCGCTCCAGAGTTTTCTCCACATCGCCCGGCCGCTTCATGGCCCGCAATAAACGCGGACTGGCGTGCTGCAAAGGAACGTCCAGATAAGGCAACAGCACCCCATCTGCCATGAGCGGAATCAATTCGTCTACGTGGGGATAAGGATAGACGTAATGAAGCCGCACCCAAGCACCCATTTTCCCCAGTGCCTGCGCCAGTTCGGTCAATCTGGTACGCACCGGTCGTCCTTGCCAAAAACCCGTGCGATAACGCAGATCCACACCGTAAGCACTGGTGTCCTGGGAAATCACCAGCAGTTCTTTCACCCCCGCATTCACCAAGTGTTCGGCTTCCTGCAAGACCTCCCCCACGGGACGACTGACCAGATCTCCGCGCAATGACGGGATAATACAAAAAGTACAGCGGTGGTTGCACCCTTCGGAAATTTTCAGATAAGCGTAATGGGCCGGAGTCAGTTTCAGTCCCTGGGGCGGAATCAAACTGGTAAAAGGGTCATGTCGGGGCGGCAGATGCGCGTGCAGAGCCTGCATGACTCCGGCTTTATCATGGGGGCCTGTGATGGCCAACACCTCGGGATAGCGCTCGCGAATACGCAACTCCTGAGCCCCCAGACAACCGGTGACAATCACTCGACCATTCTCGTCCAGCGCTTCCCCAATCGCATCCAGAGATTCATCAATGGCCGATTCAATAAAACCACAGGTATTCACCACCACCACATCGGCGTCCCCATACTGCGCCACGATATCGTAACCCTCGGCCCGGACCTGGGTAATGATCTGTTCCGCATCCACCAAAGCCTTGGGACACCCTAGGGAAACAAACCCCACCCTCGGGGGCGACGAATTTCTAGCGCTTGAGCCCAATCCAATCTCCTTCCACTCACATGATTTCCAGATGGCTCTATGGTACCAGAGCGCCCACGCACCAAAAAAAAAGCAGCCTTTTTAAGGGCTGCTTTTTCATGTAGGGTGTCTGGCGGTGACCTACTTTCGCATGGGCAATCCACACTATCATCGGCGCAGTCTC
>JAAGNR010000063.1 GCA_010435995.1 Ferrovum sp.
CCATTGGCATTCAGGTGCCCGTAGATCTGGGCCCCATTGGTATCATAAATGCGGTTGACGGCTACGGCTGAGGCATTGGGCTGGTTGAATGTCACGGTTTCGTTCGGGCCCACATTGAACCCCGTCCAGTTCAGGTTCAGGGTCGAACTGCCCTGGCTGATGGTGGTGTTCACCGCCCCATTGGTCGCAGGCGTCTGGCTGATGTGCCCCACCCCCGTCACCACCACGCCCCCCGTGGGAGCGGCCTCTGCCAGGGGAGAGATCAGCAACGGCAACACCAGAGCAAGACGGGTACGGCTGCGACCCTTCCCCTGTCCTTTGGTGATCTCCGATACCACCACCCAGGCGTTCAGCACATGGCTGTAAATCAGACGATAAATACGGTTCAGGCTGCCGTGATGATTCATGGCGTCATTTCTCTTTTAACAGTTTCGACTGGAATTAAAATAAGTCCCTCTATTGCACCAGGATCAGCATCCCCCATTCAGCAGATCATTCCCATTGGCGCAGCCCGTTCCTCCGGTGCCCGTAGTAACGTGGCACCTTGCCTCAATGAAAAAATCCTTGTGGTGCGCCTGCCATACCCTTTGCGGTACTGACAGGGTAATCACAGGTGGGTAATGACACACACGTTGCCTCCCGGTCTCCCGCCCTGACCATCGCAGCAGTTCATCGATACCTGACATTTCATAGGGGAGTTCACTCCTTTTACGTTCCCAGAACATTTATTGAATCGACACTCACGGTGACTTCCGCGATGTATTCCCGCCACATGCAATCAAAGCGTGCTGGATCCGGAATTTTTTTGTACCATACGGGACTACCGTCACAGATACGCAACAGAAATTCATGACTGAAAAAATTCATATCCGGTTGTTGGGAGATCGGCGCATTGAAATTGCCGGGAATTCCGTCTCCGGACCCACCTACGAAAAGGGGTGGGCGCTGTTGGCTTATCTGATCACCGAACCGCGCCGGCATTCGCGCGAGGAGATCGGGGAGCTTTTCTGGCCCAATGCGCCGGGGAAAAGGGCCAATCTCCGTCAGGTCTTGTCGAATTTACGCAGCGTACTGAAGGATCACACATCGTCCATTCCAGTTTTTCAGAGCGACCGCAACTCCCTCCGCTTTAACCCGGACGCACGAATCCTGGTCGATGCTCTGGAACTGACGGAAGAACAGAGTCTGTGCAGGGATGATCCTGCGCCCGAAAATTGTGCGGCATGCATCGCGCAAAACAGTCGCCTCGCTTTGATGTATCGCGGCGACTTCCTGTCCCATTTGACGTTTTTGGACTGTCCAGATTTCGAAAACTGGCTGCAGATCCAACGGGAAAAATTTCATAGAAAGGCCGTTGCCCTTCTCGAAGAACTATTGATTTGTATCGATGCGGCGGGCGATAGAGCGCACTCTCTCGCCGTTGCCCGGCGTCTGGAAGAAATTGATCCCTTTAACGAGAAAGTACAGCGCCACTACCTGCACCGGTATGTCGCCGATGGTCAAATTCCCAATGCGTTGAAGCAATACGAGGCCTTTTCCGACCGCTTGTACAAGGAACTGGGAGCATCCCCGGAACTCGAAACCCGGACACTGTATGAGCAAATACGCGCCGGGAACCTCAAATCCCGTGGCGACAACCGCCATCCGGACAAATCCCCCTCACCCGCGCTTCCGGAGCGTCGCCAGGTAACCGTACTGTACGGCGAGTTCCACGCCTCAGGATATGACCTGGAAGACATTGCCGAGCGGCAACTGCCTCTGGTTCAACAGTCGCTGGCGATCATTCGGCGCCGTGGCGGTCTCGTGGTTCAGACCCATGGCGGCAACTTTCTGGCCTATTTCGGCTATCCGATCGCCCTGGAAAATGCCGCCTTGCTGGCCGTTCGCGCCGCCCTCGAAATATCGCGCTCGATAAGCTTCCCTGAAAGTTCCACCCTCAGCCTGCATACCGGTCAGATCGTCACCGGGGAAGATCGTAACTGCCCTGATGCGGCCGGACAAACCACCGACATTGCCGTCCGCCTGTGCCATGCAGCCACCTCGGGCGATCTGATCCTGAGCGATTCCACTCACGCGCTGGTGTCAGGTTATGTTAAAACCCGTCCCCACGCCCGCCTTGAGTTACGTCCCACCCACGATGTCATCCAGACCTACCTGCTGCTGGAAGAATCCCCGGTTTCGACGCGACTCGATGCTGCGGTGCACCTGACCCCCATGGTGGGACGCAAACGTGAATTGGCTTATCTGAAAAAGTACTGGGGTAAAACCACGAAAACCGGAGCCAATTACACCATACTGGTGCAGGGTGAACCGGGCATCGGTAAATCCCGTCTGGTCAAATATTTTGCAGAATCACTCGGCGCCGAACCCCATACGGTATTGACATGGCATTGTCATGAGGAATACTGCGGCACTGCCCTGCATACAGTAACCGAGCACCTGTCCCGAGCCTGTGCATTTACCCCGGATGACAGCACCCCCGAGAAAATTGCGAAACTGGAAAGCTATATCGCAAAGCAGTTCCCCTCGATCGGAGGTCAATCCCTCTCTCTGCTCGCCCGACTGCTGACGCTGAACCCCGATGGACGCTTCGATTTGCCCGAGCTGACACCCCAACAGGAAAAATTGCTGGTATTCGACCTCCTTCTGTCCATGCTTGGCAGATTGGCTGCGCAAACCCCTCTGCTGTTCGTGCTGGAGGATGTGCACTGGGCAGATCATTCCACTTTGGAATTGCTGGATAAGCTGTTGACCCAGGGCGTCGACAATCCCCTTCTCGTCCTACTTACGGCCCGACCGGAATTCCAGATCGCACGAAAAGTTCTGACGCTGAACCTGCCCCCCTTATCGAAGGAGGACACCACACACCTGATTGGACGCATGCGACCATGCCACCATATTTCTCCGGACACGATGCAACTCATCATCCGGACAACCGACGGAGTGCCTCTGTTTATTGAAGAAATGACCCGGACACTGGTCGATGAAGGAAACCCGTCCATAGGCACCATGACCATTCCGGCGACCCTGCAGGACTTGCTGGCAGCCCGTCTCGACCGTCTGGGCGAGGAGAAAATTCTGGCCCAGGCAGCAGCCACCGTTGGCCGTCAGTTTAGTATGGATCTCTTGCAAGCTGCGCTCCCGGACAAGAGCATCAACGACATCCATCGCATGCTGCTGTCACTGGAAGAATATGGCCTGATCTCCATGCCTGCACACCCGGCCATCGACTATCATTTCAGACATGCACTGATCGCGGATACAGCCTATCAGTCACTGACCCGCCCGGTGCGCCGTATATTCCATGGCCATATTGCCAACACCCTGTCTGCCCAGAAAAATACAGCGGCTGAAGTGACGGCGAAACACTTCTTTGAAGCGGGAGAATTACGACAAGCCATTGAGTGGTGGATCGTAGCCGGAACGCAATCTGCGGCCAAATGCGCCAATACCGAAGCCATCAGGCATTTCAATCGCGCCCTGGATACGGTCGCCATGCTTCCTGCCACAGGGGCACGGGATGAAATGGAACTGAACATTCTGGTGGAACTGGGGGCCACACTGGTGTCCAGTTATGGTTATGGGTCGCCCCAGGCACTCCAGGCTTACCAGCGCGCCTTTGCCTTGAGCGAAAAAGCCGGTTTATCAATGACGCTGTTTCGGACGATATGGGGACTTTACCTCGGGTGCAGTTCCCAAACCAACCATCGGGATGCGCTGGAATTGGCTGAGCGCCTGCTTGAACTTGCCCGCATCGATGGCAGCGCACCCCTGATGATTGCAGCCCACTATGCCCATACCAATACCGCTTATTCCCTCGGAAGCTTTGCTGATGCCATAGGCCACATGGAGGCCGCACTCGGGTCGTACCATCCGGACCAGGATGATTCCATCATCGCCCTGTTCGGCGAACATGTTCTGGTCTCGTGCATGCAATTCGGGTCATGGGCGCTCTGGACCGTGGGCAGAAGCGCAGACAGCCTCCGTGCCGCGCAAGAAGCACTGGCAATAGCCGAGCGCCTCGACCACCCACCCACATTGTGCTTTGCGTATTGTTTTTGCGGGATGCTCTACCGCCTGCATGGGGAGATCGACCAAGTCCGTGACTATGCTGAAGCGCTGTCTGCTCTGGCAGCAAAACAGGACTTCGGTTTATGGCAAGTCGTCGGAAACTTGATCGAAGGCTGGGCACAGGCGGCGCGTGGAGAAGCCCTGGGTATTTCCCGCATCACTGCCGTTGTGGATGTCATGCGTCAGAGAAAACTCATGGGCGGCATCATCATGTATTTTCTGGAAATGCTGGCGGAGGCCCACGGTATGCTGGGAGACTACGCAGCGCAAATGACCGTGCTGAACGAAGCCATCGCGATCATGGGCAGGATACAGGATGTCCATTTCGAAGCAGAAATTTACCGGCTCAAGGGAGTATGCCTTCTGCATCTCTCAGGCGACAAGGATCTCTCCAGGAAATGGCTGGAACGAGCAAAGGAAGTGGCCAGTCTTCAGGGAGCAATCATGCTGGAAAGGCGCATCGATGAAAGCCTTTCCAGTCTGAATACGCGTTGGGAGTGATTGGCGGACAAGATCCACCACCCGTTTATTCCGATCAAGCGTACGCGCGCAGGATACGGGAAAACCGCATCAGTTCCTGAATGCCACTGGCCTCTGCACGCTGGCACCAGTCGCGCAGTTGCTCCAGCAATTGCTCAGCATTTGCGTTGGTGCGGGTCCACAACTGCTCCAATTCGCGCCTCATACGCACCACGGTTCCCACCGGCGTGCTGACCGCCATAACCTGATCCAGGGTTTGACGATCCGTGCCCTGCAATTCATGATCCGGATGATGAAGCCAGCGGTCTATCATGGCCGAAGCTTCGCGGCGCGAGAATGAGGGCACCTTCAAGCTGTCGCTCACACGATGCATTTCCAGCGAACAGGTGGTAGCCAATTCACGCGTATATCGCGCCATCACATCATAACGATTACGAATAATGGCCTGCAAAGTCTCTAGGTCACATTCGCCCTTTCCTTGATCGAAACGGGCCTGGGGTGCCACGGATTTCACTCGGGCCTGACCCAGCATTTCGAGAATGCGAATGTACATCCAGCCGATGTCGAACTCATACCAGCGGTTGGACAATTTGGCGGAAGTGGCATAGGTATGGTGGTTATTGTGCAACTCTTCGCCACCAATCAGGATACCCCAGGGAAATATATTGGTACTGGCATCCTTGCAGTTGAAGTTGCGATAACCCCAGAAATGCCCCACTCCATTGATCACTCCGGCAGCCCAAAAGGGAATCCACACCATCTGCACCAGCCAGATGAGCAACCCTGGGACCACCCCAAACAACGCCATGTCAATCAAGGCCATGGCAGTGACGCCCAAACGCTCATGAGCCGCATAAACATGGCGCTCAAGCCAGTCGTCTGGGGTTCCGTGACCGTAACGAGTCATGGTTTCCGCATTACGGCTTTCCTTGACGTAGAGAAGGACTCCGCCCCACAGCACGCGCGACAATCCCAAAACCTGGGGACTGTGAGGATCTTCAGGGGTTTCACACTTGGCATGATGCTTGCGGTGAATAGCCGCCCACTGCTGGGTCACCATCCCCGTGGTCATCCACAGCCAGAAGCGGAAGAAATGACTGGCTACGGGCCCCAGATCCAGGGCTCGGTGCGCCTGATGACGATGAAGAAAAATAGTGACGCTGGCAATGGTGATGTGCGTCAGAACCAGGGCCACAACCACATCAGCGACCCAGGACAATGATAAAAGAACAGAAAAAAGCATGGAAAAATCTCCTATTTAGGGATTACCCAATTTGTCAACAGGTCATTATAACAGATCAGGGGAGAACCGCCTGGACCCCATCCGTCAGTGGTACCTTGATGCCCGCTTCGAGTAACCCCTGACGAATCCCCTGGATCAGACTGGAACGCAGACCCATGTCACTCTTCCCTGGATCAGGGATCCAGTAATACAAGGTCACTTCAACGCCATGTCCCGTCATTTTTCCCACAATGGCGCTGGCAGGGGGGTCAGCGAGAATCCGCGGCAGTCGTTGAGCCACCTCTACCATCAACGCTTGTACCCGTGCCAGGTCAGACCCAAAAAACACTTCCACCGTGAGTCCATGACAAACCCCCGTGCCCATTCGGGTATGGTTGACAATGGTTTGCGTCAGGAAGGTTTCATTGGGAACAATGAACGCCGTCCCATCCGTAGCCGATAGGGTAATGCAGCGCGCATCCAGACGAATCACCGTCCCCTGCCGTCCTTCCACGGTAATGACATCGCCCATTCGCACCGAGCGATCCATGAGCAGAATAAAACCGCTCACATAATTGCTGGCAACTTTCTGCAGGGCAAATCCCAACCCCACCCCCAAGGCCCCACCCAATACCGATAAAAAAGTGGCATTGATCCCCACCAAGGGCAGGGCCAGCAAGACTGCCAGAAACAACAGCAGTCCACGGGTCAGTTTGACCACGATCACGCGCACATGGGTATCCACCGACTCAGCTCGGACCAGGCGCCGCTCCACCCAGGTTCCGAGCCATAAGGCGCCCACCACCAACAAAGTGACCACGACCGTGCCTTGCAACAGCTGTAGGATGGAAACCTGCGCCCCCCCCAAACTGAAGTCAATATCCCCCAACCAGTCCTTCAACGGAGTCAACAGGCCGGTAACATGAAGCGCAAACAAGATCCATACGAGACGCAGAAATTGGGTCTGGATAAGTACGGCGCGTTTCGACCAACCTACGCCGAAGTGCAAAACGAAGACGCCAAAACGGGCCACTGCCAGGGTCACCGTCAAAGCCAGCGCCATGTGCAACAACGGGGCATGGCGCCCCAAGCCATAATAATGACGCAGTAGCACCAATACGGAGGCAGTGGTGGCCGAAAATAAAATTCCCTTGAGAAGTCGGACCCGCTCTTTGTCCGGATTTTCCACCCCCATCAGTCGATGGCCGAGGGCGATGGAAGCCGCCCATCCAACGGCCAAGGCTGCCACCACCACAGGAATCTGCCAGACGTGTTGATACTGGGTCAGGGACTGCAGAAAGTCGAGCAGGTCCGCGAAAGGTTCCGTACTGGGTTCCACCCCTAGGCCTCTGACGACAATGGCAAGCGTTCCCAGGCCGCAGCAAAAAAGCCATCGGTCCCATGTTTTGCCGGTGACAGTTGCAGGTAAGGGGTATCCAGTTCCAGAACTACGCCATTTTCGGCCAATAGCGTCTGCGCCGATAGCAGCCGAAAGTCTGGGTGGCGCAAGGCAAAGCTCTCGGCCTGGCGTTGGTTTTCAGCGGGTAACAGACTACACGTGGCATAGACCAGACGCCCTCCCGGTTTGACCAGTGACGCTGCCGCATCGAGAATCGAGCGCTGCTTGTCCAGCAGCGACGCCAGCCCTGCGGCGTTTTGACGCAGTTTCAGATCGGGATTGCGCCGCAACGTGCCCAAACCGCTGCAAGGTGCATCCACCAATACCCGATCAATTTTTCCATGGAGTCGCCGCACCCGATCATCGGTTTCACGAGCAATCACCACCGGCATGAGATTGGACAAACCAGCGCGCTTGAGTCGAGGCTTGAGATTATCCAGTCGTTTAGCAGAAATATCAAAGGCATACAAGCGCCCCTGATTCTGCATCAAGGCACCTAAATGAAGGGATTTTCCCCCGGCCCCCGCACAAAAATCCACCACCATATCGCGCCGTCGCGGGCCCAACAATGGGCCCAGCAACTGACTGCCTTCATCCTGAATCTCTACCCAGCCTTCCACAAACAGTGGCAAACGTTGCAGCGCCGGACGCCCTGGTACCCGCACCCCCCAAGGAGACAATGGCGTGGGCGCCGCCTCTATCCCCGCTTGGGCCAAGGCTTCCAGAACCTGCTCGCGGGAAGCCTTCAGACTGTTGACGCGCAAATCCAGGGGAGCGGGTTTTTGCAAGGCATAGCCCAAAGCCAGAATCTCTTCCTCGGTCATTTCCTCGAGCAGTGCCTGAACCACCCAATCGGGCAAATGGGCCCGAACTTCCAGAGTTGCGGGCAAACGCTGGGCCGATAAGGCCGTCAACCAGTCGCGTTCTTCGTCGCCTCGACAGAGCGACTGCAAGTCACGCGCACTTCGCCCCAAACCCCGATTCAAATAGGCCAAAACCAGACGCCGGGGCGCGGTGACGGGCGCCAGCTGGGTAATGCTTTCCCATTGGCGCAACAGGGCATAAAAATTTTCCGTGACGAATGCGCGATCGCGGGCACCCAACGCCTCGTGATCTCGAAAAAATTCATATAACACGCGATCTGCTGGTCGTGGCGAAGCCTGCACCCGCACCACGGTTTCCACCAAAGCCTCGAACAACGGGAGGGGCAGGCCTCGCTGTACTCCCTTGTCGTCCGCTTCAGCCGAACCAGTCAACCGGGGCTTTGCTGCAGGACGATGCCACGAAGGCGTTTTTTTCATCATTTTCCCCACAACACGCGCGGAAAGTTTTCCTGTTCCGCCCGCAAAATCACTCGTTCTGGACTGACCCAGTGCAACCGGTCTTCAGCCCAAGCCTGTAATACTTTGGGATACAGCTGATGCTCCACCGCCAATACCCGCTGACCCAGAGATTCCTCGTCATCCGCAGAGGACACCGGCACAACCCCCTGCGCCACGATGGGACCTCCATCAAGCTCGTCGGTCACGAAATGAACCGTGCAACCATGCACGCACACCCCTTCTTCCAATGCCCGACGATGGGTATGCAACCCCGTAAAAGCGGGCAGCAATGAAGGGCGGATATTGAGCAGGCGCTGGCGATAGTGGTTCACAAAACCCGGAGTCAAGAGACGCATAAATCCCGCCAATACCACCAAATCGGGCGCGTACTCGTCGATGACCTGGCGCAATGCCTCATCGTAATCGATACGATCCGTAAAATCGGCAGAAGGCACGACGCGCGTCACGATTCCCTGGGCCGCAGCCAGAGGCAAGGCGGCAGCCGCAGCGCGATTGCTGATCACGGCCACCACTTCGATGGGTAACCGGGCAGCCAGCAAAGCCTCCATGTTCGACCCGCGACCAGAAACCAGAATCACCACACGCCGCGAACTGCCCATGGTCATTCTACCCAGGTGGCCGGTTGTCCTGCCGTTCGCGGGACGATTTCGCCTATGGACCAAGCCTCCCAACCGAGCGCAGAAAAGTGCTGCAACACCGCTTCTTCATCCTCCGGAGACACCACTACCGTCATGCCTACGCCACAATTGAAGACGCGCAACATTTCTTCTTCGGCCACCCCACCCGCCTTTTGCAACCAGGCGAAGAGCGGTGTCCGTGGCCACCGGGACCGTTCCAGACGCGCCGCCAACCCCTCGGGCAGAACCCGGGGCAAATTATCCACCAAACCTCCACCGGTAATATGGGCCAGACCCTTCAGCGTCACTTGCGCCATCAGTGCCAGTATGGGTTTGACGTATAACCGGGTGGGGGTCATTAACACCTCGCCCAGGGTGGTATCGCCATAAGCCCCACCGGGGAAAGGCGCGTGCAAATCGGCCCCGCTGTAGGCAACGATCTTGCGGATCAGGGAAAAACCATTGGAATGGGCGCCACTGGACGATACCCCAATGACCCGATCGCCGGCCACAATGGTGGAACCATTGATGAGTCGCGACTTTTCGACGACGCCCACGGCAAACCCCGCCAGATCGTATTCCCCCGCGGGATAAGAATCGGGCATTTCAGCCGTTTCCCCACCAATCAAGGCACAACCCGCCTCCTCGCACCCCAGGGCAATCCCTTGAATGACGGTTGCCGCCTGGTCCACTTTTAATTGACCACAGGCAAAGTAATCGAGAAAGTAGAGCGGTTCAGCGCCCTGCACCAGAATATCGTTGACACTCATGGCTACGAGATCGATGCCCACGCCGCGATGGTGGTCAAGTTCAAAAGCCAAGCGCAATTTGGTCCCCACACCATCGGTACCCGATACCAAAACCGGCTCGCGGTAGCGTTGACCGATATCAACTAATGCCGCAAAACCGCCGATACAGCTCATCACTTCAGGGCGCATGGTACGCTTGGCAAAGGGTTTGATGCGTTCAACCAAAGCATCGCCGGCATCGATATCCACACCAGCACTGCGATAGGATAAACCTGAAGCGTCACGGGAAGAGTGGGACACAAAATTCTCCAAAGTGAATTCAACCCGTTCCATACGGGTCATGACCTGTTAAAATCCGGCTATTGAGACCTCTCCGGACCCCTGAACCTTACCCATCAATCCCGAATTCTATCCCAAATGCCTCTGCTCCGCCCTGCTCCCCGTCGCCCATGGGCCTGGATTTTCGCCATTGTACTGGCGGGACTGGTCTATTTTCTCGCGGATATTCTCACCCCCTTCGTCGCCGGGCTATTGCTGGCTTATCTTGGGCACCCCCTCGTCAATCGCCTGGTACGCCCCTGGTTTCCCCGATTTCTCGCCGCCCTCGTGGTGGTTGTAGGGTTTATCAGCTTAGGAATTGCCTTTCTGTTACTGCTCTTTCCCCTCCTGGCCCGTGACATTATTCAGCTGAGCGCCCATCTACCGGCATCAGCCGATGCCTGGCAAGCAGCCGTCATCCCCTATCTGCCGCAAACTCTGGGGGTCGACTGGACGACCAGTCTGAATACCTGGCGCAATCTTCTCCAGCAACATCTCGGGGATGCGGGAGCCGCCCTGCAACACCTCCTGCTGTCTGCCCGACATGGCGGGTCCATGCTCCTGCATCTTTTTCTGACCCTGCTGTTGGTTCCTGTGGTCACGTTCTATCTGCTCAAGGACTGGACGCGTTTGTCACAGTCGGCCAAGGCCATGCTGCCCCCCTCTGTGGCCCCTGCCGTGTTGAGCCTGGCTCAGGAAATCGATGCCGTGCTGGGGCAATTTCTCCGTGGACAAGCCATGGTCATGGCAACCATGGCCGGCTTTTACGGCTTGGGACTGCATTTCACTGGGCTCTCTTCAGGGCTTGCCCTCGGCCTGACTACCGGACTGCTGGTCTTCATACCCTATATCGGGGTATTCATCGGTTTCACCCTGGCCCTACTGAGCGCGCTGATTCAGGATCCCTCGCTGCTGCTTCCCGTGGTGATCGTCTTTGCGGTCGGCCATGTTCTCGAAGGATCTTTCATTACACCACGACTGGTGGGAGAACGGATCGGGCTCCACCCGGTCGTGGTGATCCTTGCCTTGCTCTCTTTCGGTCAGCTGCTTGGGTTTTTTGGCGTGGTCATCGCCCTTCCCGCTTCTGCTGTTGCCCGCATTGTTCTCGGACGTCTGCATACCGCCTGGCTCCATCAAAAGGGAACCCCCCCCTGATGCGGCAACAAATCCTCGAATTTGAAAACGATACCCCAGCCACCCTGGACAACTTTGTAGTGGGCCGCAATGCAGAGGTCATCAGTCAGCTGCGCCAATGGCAGTCTGGACACCTGGCGGAAAAACAACTCTACCTCTGGGGCGAAAGCGGCGCCGGCAAGACTCATTTGTTGCGCGCCTTGGTCGCTGCCTCAGAGTTCATCCCCTGTACCTCAGAAACCCGCTTCGAGCCCTCCTCCTCCACCGTCCTGGCTGTAGATGATGTTCATTTCCTCGATGCTTCTGGCGCAGTAGACTTATTTCACCGCTATAATGAACGACGCGACGGAGGTGCCCAACTTCTGGTCAGCGGACCTTGTCCCCCGGCCCGGTTGACGCTCTTCCCCGACTTGCGCACACGCCTGGCTTGGGGCCTGGTATTGCGTATTACCCCATTGAACGATGACGAAAAGATCACGGCCTTGCAAATTCGCGCACATTCTCTCGGTCTCACCCTTCCTCCTGCAGTAGCACACTATCTGCTCACCCATTGCCCGCGCCAGAACAGTTATTTATTTGCTCTGATGAATGAACTCAACCGCTGGTCCCTTTCCACCCACCGCGCACATATCACTCTTCCCATGGTACGGGAAGTATTGCATACGCGCGCCCTCTCGGATTAGTCTGCGTCATGCGCCTGACACTCTTCGATCTTGACAATACTCTGCTCTCCGGCGACAGCGATTTTGAATGGGGTCAGTTTCTCATCGGCCTGGGAGTTCTCGACTCCGCCGACCATGAATCCAGAAATCTTGCGTTTTACGAAGATTACAAAGCGGGAAAACTCGACATCCATGCCTTTCTGAATTTTCAGCTGGCTCCCTTGGCCCGTTTTCCACGCCACCAGTTGAATCAATGGCATGATCGTTTCATGAGCGAACGCATCCTTCCCCTGATCAGCCCCGCAGCCCAACAACAGGTGGCGTTGGAACAATCCCGTTCCCATCTTGTCGCCATCGTCACCGCCACCAACCGCTTTGTCACAGAACCCATTGCCAAAACTTTTGGCATCGATCACCTGATTGCTACGGAAGCCGAAACCAATGCGCAGGGAGAATTTACTGGGCGGGTACGGGGAATTCCCAGCTTTCGGGAAGGAAAAATCATCCGCGTCGATGACTGGTTGTTGTCCCTTGGCTATCACTGGGACGATTTCTCGGAATCCGCTTTCTACAGTGATTCGCAGAATGACTTGCCCCTCCTCGAACGCAGCAGCCAGCCCATCGCGGTCAACCCCGACCCGGTGTTGAATCAAGTGGCAAAAGACCGTGGCTGGACCCGGCTAAACTGGAAAAACTGACATGATTCGCCGTCTCATTCACAAAGTATTTGGTGCCAAAAAATCCCGCAAACTGGGGCAACTGCGCACTCTGACAGCCACCCAACACCCTTTGCGCCCCCAGTCCATCAGTCCCTGTGCCCTCAGGGTGGTGAAAACCCTTCAGGAACAGGGCTATCAGGCATTTATTGTGGGCGGAGCCGTACGCGACCTGCTGTTGCAAATCCCCCCCAAAGATTTTGACGTGGCCACCAATGCCACCCCTGAGCAAATCCGTCGCATCATCCGGCGTTCGAGAATCATTGGCCGACGCTTCCAGATCATTCATGTACCCTGTCAAAACGAGATCGTTGAAGTCACCACTTTTCGCGGACATGCCAGTCATGATCACCATTCCCAGACCGACGAACATGGGCGTCTGACCCGTGACAATGTATTTGGCACCCTCGAGGAAGATGCTGCCCGACGGGATTTCACGGCCAATGCGTTGTACTACGATCCTGTTCATAACACCCTGTTGGACTACTTTTCCGGAGTTGAGGACATTGCCGCACACCAGTTGGTCATGATTGGAGATCCGGCCAGCCGCTTTCGTGAAGATCCCGTACGCCTGCTGCGCGCCGTACGTTTCATCGCCAAATTGGGGTTTACGGCAAACGCGCAATTGGCCGGACCGTTACGGGAACTGGGGCCTCTACTGGCGCCTATTCCCGAATCCCGTCTGTTTGACGAATTGCTCAAGCTACTCCTGTCCGGACGGGCGCAGACTTGTCTGGAGCAATTGCGGCATTACGGGCTCCATTCTTACCTTTTGCCCCAACTCGATGCTTTTATGGCCCAGGCCGAAGATGCCCAATTTCTGCGCCACGCGCTGGAGAATACCGACCTGCGGCTGCGCGAGAACAAGCCCGTCTCCCCTGGCTTCATGCTCGCTGCGCTGTTTTGGCCAGCGGTGCGCCTCGACTGGAAACGCCGCACGGACAGCGGCGAACCCCAGTATCCGGCGCTGTTTGCTGCCATGGACACCGTTCTTCATGCGCAACGGCAAACCTTGCCGATCCCCCGTCGCTTCGATGGCATCATGAAGGAAATTTGGGGACTGCAGCCGCGCTTTACCCAACGCAGTGGACAACGTCCCTTTCGCCTGTTGGAACACCCCCGTTTTCGTGCCGGCTATGACTTTTTATGTTTGCGCGCCGAGAATGGTGAGGTCGATAATACGTTGGGAGACTGGTGGACCACCTTCCAGGAGGCTGCTCCCGAGGAACGCGAATCTCTCCTCCTGACCGATGTCCGGAAGCCTCGGTCCCGCCGGAGAAAACGTTCATGACGAGCACGTCAGCCCAATCTTCCCTGGCCCCTAAAAAAGTGACGGCGTATATTGGGTTGGGCAGCAACCTGACCGACCCCGTGAACCACATCAACACCGCACTGGCGAGCCTGGCCCTTTTGCCTTGCAGCCATCTGGTTGCCCACTCCCGACTATACCGCAGCGCACCACACGGCCATCTGGATCAACCAGACTTCATCAATGCCGTCGCGCGTCTGGAAACCACCCTTGACCCAGAGCATTTGCTCACCGCCCTGTTGCACCTGGAACAGGAACACGGACGCCAACGTCTGTTTGCCAATGGACCCCGCACGCTGGATCTGGATATTCTGCTTTATGGTCAGGAATGTCGCCATACCGCAAATCTGGTGCTTCCCCACCCCCGTTTGGCCCAACGGCCTTTTGTGCTGTTGCCCTGGCTGGAAGTGGCTCCGGCCACCCTTGCCATTCCGGGCCTAGGGACCATCGAAGCCCTGGCCCAAGCTTGTCCTGGGCCGAGCGCATTCCCGTTAACCTGATCTGAACGCTTATGGACATCATTCATACCATCAGCGACCTGCGTCGCCGCCTCAACGCTGAGCCCACCGTAGCTCTGGTGCCCACCATGGGACACCTGCATGACGGACACATCGATTTGATCCGCCTCGCCAAACCCCATGCAGCCTGTCTGGTGGCCAGTATTTTTGTCAATCGACTGCAGTTTGGTCCCCAGGAAGATTACTCGCGTTATCCCCGTACCCTGGCTGAGGATTGCGAGCGTTTGAAACAGGCCGGTTGCAGCGTCGTTTTCGCCCCCGTAGAAAACGAAATCTACCCGGAAACCCAAACGGTCACCGTCGAGCCATCGGCACTCCAACATGAACTGGAAGGCGCTTTCAGACCAGGACATTTCCGTGGAGTCGCCACGGTGGTCCTGAAACTCTTCAACATGGTCCAACCCCAACTGGCCATTTTTGGCAAAAAGGACTATCAGCAATATCTGGTGTTACGGGAAATGGTGCAGCAACTGGCCCTGCCCATCACCATCATCCCCGCTGAAACCGTACGAGCTGCCGACGGACTGGCCCTGAGCTCCCGTAACAGTTACCTCTCGGCGGAAGAGCGCGCCGAAGCCCCCGAACTGTATCGGGCGCTACAATTCATTGCGGAGTGCATCCGGCGGGGTGAAAGTCCGGAAGAAAGCTGCCAACGGGGACAACAGCGCCTTGACTCCCGTCACTGGACCACAGATTATTTTTCCGTGAGAAGCGCCCGTGATCTCCGTGTCCCAACCCCTCATGTCCGGGAATTGGTGATCCTGGCGGCTTCTCGTCTGGGACGCACCCGCCTCATCGACAATCTCGAAGTGACACGCTGAGCGCTTCAGGAGCGAGATGCAACCCACTCCGGCACCGTGTTCAGGGCGGCGGGGAGGGCTTCAGGAAGCGTCCCTCCCGCTTGTGCCAGATCGGCCCGCCCGCCCCCTTTACC